>CALLVX010000037.1 GCA_938010765.1 uncultured Flavobacteriaceae bacterium
ACATGACAATATTGATAAAATGACACCTGTTCAATTTGAAAAAGAGTTTTCTTTGATGGCTAGCCATCAAAGAAAAACAATGACTATTTTTAACAATGAAGTATTAACCTAAAACGGTCAACCCTAATCAGGGAAGTACAAAGCAGTAATTTAAAAATAAAAATTGAACTAGTTATTTGAGCTTGCTTAAGGTAACTCGTGCTGCTAACTTTGTACCCTGCAGCAAGTAAACTGTTCTCCCCACCTTTTAAGCTTATATTTAGTTATGTTAAAAAGTGTAACATCTTTTTAGCGAAGCAGTCTTATTCACAACACATCATCATAATCAACGAACATGTCTACAACTACCACACAGCGTATTGAAATTATTGACGCATTGCGAGGATTTGCCCTTGCAGGAATCGCCATCTGCCATATCGTAGAGAATTATATTGGTGCCATGGCGCCTCCTAGTTTTTACGAAGGGGTAAGTATCGGCATCGCCGACCAAATGGTAGATGCTTTTATTGGTATTTTTCTAAGAGGAAAGTTTATCGCCCTTTTCTCCTTTTTGTTCGGCCTCAGTTTCTTTATTCAAATGGATAACGGACAAAAAAAAGGTGCTTCTTTTGAAGGGAGGTTTCTATGGCGACTACTGCTGTTATTGGTAATCGGTTATACACATAGTCTCTTCTACCGTGGTGATATTCTAACTATTTATGCCTTTTTAGGGATTTTTTTAATTCCCTTTTATAAAATCGATACAAAATGGGTACTTGGTATCGCCCTGTTATTATTATTCGGGCTGGGGAGGTATGCTGCTTTTTATTTCACGCAAGGAGATCATCTGTTTTTAGAGGTTCCCGATATGACAGACCCCAATGCGCCGCGGGTAGTGGATTACTATAATACCTTGAAAAACGGCAGCCTACAAGATGTTTTTAAGACGAACGCAATAGAAGGTCATCTCGATAAAATGAATTTTCAATATGGCATTTTTGGACGAGGGTATTTTACTTTTGCTTTCTTTCTAATTGGCCTTTATGTGGGTCGTATCGGGTTTTTTAAGCGCTTTCGAGAAGACAAAAAGATGACAAAAAAAGTATTGATCGGTTCGGGAATCGGCTTCGTAGTTGCGTTAGGCATTACTGCCGCGGCTTTTGCAAGCCTTGGTCCCGAAGTTAAATTCGATAATTGGATTGCAATGATCGGACTTTCCGGAATGGACTTGGCCAACTTCTCTATAACCCTGCTCTACATCGCCTTATTTATCGTACTCTATAGAAAAGCCAAACCGCAACGCATGTTACGAAAATTTGCTCCCTATGGGCGTATGGCCCTCACCAATTATGTCTTACAAAGCATCATCGGCACTTTTTTGCTTTTCGGTTGGGGACTGGGATATCTTGGGGAAATTAGAAATGCCTACACTTTTTTAATCGCCTTGGGATTGATCATCTTTCAAATGTGGTATAGCAAGTATTGGCTTCAATATTTCTATTATGGGCCCGTGGAATGGTTATGGCGTAGCTTGACCTTTTTTAAGCGTTATCCCATGCGAAAGAAGAAAGTGTAAAGTGCACAAGGGCAGAAATTTTTAATATGAAGTACCTATAACTACTAGATTATTTTACCAGTTTGGTGCAGTATATTGAATTAACCGCTTTGTATCCAATATAGTCGTTGGTAACTGCGTTGGTCTTTACCAACTAGTTCTCTAATGATACAACTATGAACTCAAGTACGCCCAAACTAAGAAATCTTGTTATTTTTTTCTTCCTTTTTATGGTTACCACATATTCATGTAGTTCCGACAGTGATCTGGTTACTGAAACTGAAGAAGCAGGTGGCCAAGAGGAAGAGGTTATAGAAGAAGAAACAACCGGGGAAGAGACTGCAGAAGAAGAAACCACAGAAGAGGAAGAAGAAGAAGAATAATCCTGTACCAATCCTATGGA
This sequence comes from uncultured Flavobacteriaceae bacterium, assembly GCA_938010765.1. Lineage (GTDB taxonomy): Bacteria > Bacteroidota > Bacteroidia > Flavobacteriales > Flavobacteriaceae > Pelagihabitans. The sequence continues at coordinate 1,938 of CALLVX010000037.1, forward strand.
TTTTATTTTCAATGAAAAGGACGGTCTAGTACTTGGGGAATTTGAAAATGCTGCGTTTACGGGAGAATGGAAATTGAAAAGCGACGGCAACAGTTATACAGGAGAGGGTTATATGGTTTGGGAAGGACAACAATATTTAAATGCGCCGGGAAATGGGTTGGTAACTTTTAAAATAAGGATTACCAACCCGGGCACCTATCAATTTATTTGGAACTCGGCAGTAAAAACTGGAGATTCCGGAACGGATCATAACGATACTTGGTTGCGTTTTAATGATGCCAATGATTTTTATGGTCAAAACAGCCAAGGCACAAGTACGGTTTACCCCAAAGGAACTGGTAAAACACCAAATCCAGAAGGTTCTTCTGCCGACGGTTGGTTTAAAATTTACAGAAGTGGAAATAACCTTGACTTCAAATGGCAATCAGCAACCTACGACAATAATGCACATAGCATCTTTGTTGTTTTTGAAAATCCGGGCACCTACCTCATGGAAGCTTCTGCAAGGTCGTCAGGTCATCGTATCGATAAATTTGTGCTTTTTAATGATTCCGTCACGCAGCAAGAGGCCATTTCGAGCAGTGAGCAAAGCGTTATCAGTTGCAATTAAAAATTTTAAGGAATAGAACCGGCACTTCATTTCATCAACTTTATTCGAACGTATAACTAGTCCGGATTACTTCCGTAAGTCTAAAATAGCCATGCGCAAAATTAGCAGGGTCCGTGGTGTTGACACAGTTCCCTTTGACAGCCACTGGAGTTGCTTGAAAAAGGCCGACACCCCCAATTTGCTCTATTAAAATCTCAAGGTAATTGTTATAGGCCTCCGAGGTACTGAACATTTCTATGTTTACCACATCTCCAGTAACAAAGGACTCTATTTTATCAGTCTCTTCGTCTTCTTCAATTTCGTACCACCAATCAATTTCATTGCCGTTTATGAATTCGTCGTTGCCTACTTCTAATTCAGGAAGGAGCTCGCCTTCTTTTTGAAATTTGAAAAGGTAATTGTTGCCCTCCTCTAAAGGGTCTGTGAACAAAATCCGTACCTCAAGTGCCTCTTCATCAAAGCCATCCTCTCGCGACTGGGTGATTTCAGTAATATCGGTCAAGGGGTTGAGTGTCTCATTGGCCGTATAGGTTTCGCCATTGTATTGTATCTCCAAGGTATACGCTTGTCGCAATACAGGAACAAACTCAATGGTTGTATAGGTGCCGTCGTTCCGGTCGGTGAATACCACTTTTGCTCCATTCCCATCATTCGTCACGGTGACGATTGCCCCTGTTACGGCCGTGTTAGTGGTCGTATCGAAAAAGGGGGTCGATGTGCTTAGACTAATCGTCTGGACATTGCCGACGGTTCCTTTTTCCCAATCGAGGGACGCCTCGACCGTTAAACGCAATGAGGCACTTTGCACGGGTACATCGATTACGTCTTCGCAGGATGCAAGCGCCATTATAGAAAACAACAGTAAAATTCGTTGGTATAGTTTCATTTTTTTAGAATTTAAAATTATAGGTTAAGGATGGTACGATTCCGAAAATAGCTGTTCGGGTGGCCTCGTTCGCCCCTGTTTCAAGATTTTGTCCAAAAGAGATCGAGGCCGCATTCTTTCGCCCATAGGCGTTATAAATACCCAGCACCCACTCCCCCTTGAAACGTTTGTTCGGACGGCTATTGGGTTTATAATTGACCGATAGATCTAGCCGATGGTAGGCGGGCAAGCGATCCGAATTTCTATCGGCGTAACTCGCAATGGATAATCCTTCGTACTGATACTGCCCATTGGGATAAGTCACCGGCCGACCTGTTTGAAATACGAGATTGGTACTAAAACTCCATTTATCGTTTAAACGATAGGAGCCCGATATAGAAATATCGTGGGTTCTATCAAAAGGGGTACTGTACCATGTGCCATTGTTAATTCCCAGTCCTCCTGCAGTACCTCCTGGGGTTCTTTGCTCCGATTTTGACAAGGTATATGCAATCCATCCAGTCAAATCGCCCTCGTTTTTTCTGAGTAAAAGTTCAAATCCATAGGCTCTTGACTCCCCGTTCAATATTTCTGTTTCAATGGTGTTCTGTCCTATCAAATCAGATCCATCGATATAATCAATACGATTGTCTACGTTTTTATAGTAGGCCTCCACTTCCAGCGAATAGACTTTGTTTTTAAAATTCCGAAAGTATCCTATGGCATACTGGTTCGATAGTTGTGGTTCAATGTATTGTCCACTAGGAGTCCATACATCCAAGGGAGTGGCCGAAGAAGTATTCGATAAGAGGTGGATGTATTGTGCTACCCGAGAAAAACCTGCCTTCACCGAAGAAAACCCGTTTAACTCATAGGCTACCGATACCCGAGGTTCCAAATTTCCAAAACGTTTAATGCTTTCGCCCTTCTCAAAATTTGTCTCGCCAATGTCGGTTCCCCGTTCATATATACCCAGAATTGGATTGTATACTACGGGTTGATCGTTGGCATAGTCGACCATGGCTTGGCCGCCCAAGCGGTTGAACATACTATAACGCACACCGTACTGAGCGGTAAGTTTATCGGTTAGTTTGTGCTCCGCATTTACATAAACCCCGCTTTCCACGGCCTTTTTACGGTCTAAGGATAGAGGATTTATGGCAGAGGTTTCCGAAGTGGGTTTAATTTGTCCAGGATCGAAGTCATAGTAAATACCGCTGGCGCCGAAATCGATTTTGAATTGGTCGCTCAAATAGTATTTGAGATCGTATTTAAGGTTGTAGTTATTAATCGAAGAAACCCAATCGAACTCTTCTAAAACAAAGCCAAGTTCATAGTCGTACTTACTTGCAATAAGCGACAGGTTCGAAAAAAGCTTGTCATTAAAAATATGGTTCCACCGCAAGTTCCCGGAAGAATTACCGTATCCACTGTTAAAGTTATCGCCGAACTCAAAATTGTCCCTTCCAAAGTAACCCGAAAGGTATAGTTTATTGTTGGTGTTGATATTGTAATTGGTCTTTAGATTCAAATCATAAAAACCCACACTGTTCTTCTCCCCTGCCGCCTTTAGCAAAAGGTCTGCATAAGAACGTCGCCCAGCAATTAAAAAGGACCCCTTTTCCTTAAACAATGGCGCTTCGACGGTTAAGCGACTCGAGATAATCCCGATGCCCCCGGTAAGGGATAGGCGTTTGCTATTCCCATCTTTTTGGCGCACATCTAGTACCGAAGAGACCCGCCCCCCAAAACGGGCGGGAATACCCCCTTTATATAGCTTTACATCTTTAATAGCGTCGGCATTAAAGACCGAAAAAAAACCGAACATATGGGAGGTATTGTAAATAATTGCCTCATCGAGCAGTACCAAGTTCTGATCCTGTGCGCCGCCCCGAACGTGAAAACCACCGGTGCCCTCTCCATTATTGGTGACACCGGGGAGCATTTGCAGGGACTTTAAAATATCTACCTCGCCCAGTACCACAGGCATTCGCTTTACCGTCGCAATATTCATTTTGGCCACACTCATCTCGGGTTTTCGTAAAATGGCACGCTCAGGTTCATCTGCGGTGACGACTACCTCGTTTAACTTGGTCGAGAACTCGGAGATTTCCAAATCGATTTTTTGATCTTTATTCAGCACCACTTGCCGTGTGGTTTCGGCAAAACCGATATAGGATATAATTAGGGTATACTCACCTTCTGGAGCGGTAAGGGAGTAAAAACCATATTCGTTGGTTACCACCCCGATGGTAGTCCCTTTTAAGAATACCGAAGCCCCAAAAAGGGTTTCGCCGTTGTTTTGATCGGAAATGGTGCCACTAAGTGTATAATTGGTTTGCGCCATAGCAGCAGTGCTATACAGAAGTAACCAAAACCATAAATAGATCTGATATATAATAGGAGTTTTTATTTTTTTCAACATTGTCTACTGGATTAGGGTACTATTATTTGATTTCCCTATGATAGACAAGCAAAAAAAAGAAAGGTTGCATTTGCCTGAAAAGTTTTGCTGGCGACAACTGTAAAAAATCATAAATACGTGTTTCGTAGCAAGTTTTTTGTGAAGTTTGCAAATGTCATTTTTATTAGCGAGAGGTAGTTTTAAACTATATTCAATTTTTAGCGCTTAGTATAAAGCATTCATTAAAATCATAAATCAACCTTTAAAAAATTGGTGAAATTGTGGTTTGAATTAATTGCTCCATGGGTTTAAAAACTGCATGCAAGCATTCTAGATAGGACATAAAAGACGATATTGAACAACTAAATAATGAAATATGCTCACAGACATCAATCCAAAATTACCAATGCGCAACAAAGCGGTTACAAAAGATTATTATTTAAATAAATTGGGATTTAAAGAACTTGGAAATGCCGATTTTGACGGTTATTTAATGCTGCAAAAAGACAACATTCAAATCCATTTTTTTGAGTTTAAGGAGCTTGACCCCATAAAAAACTACGGGCAGGTTTATATCAGAACCGATGCAATTGATCAGTTTTACCAGTCATTATTGAGTAATAGAATACGTATTCATCCCAATGGACATTTACAGACAAAACCTTGGGGGCAAAAGGAATTTTCATTGCTCGACCCGGACAGTAATCTGTTGACATTTGGACAGGCATCTGAATAAAAACAGTAATTTAACCACGGCACCGGCACCCTCAATGAGCGTTTGAAACTAAAATTCACGTTCCGGATGGACAATTATACTTCGCGGGATATTTAGATTTGGCCATGTCTGCCTCTTACGCTGATTGCAAAATTCTTTTGAAACATTATTCGGATCGGAGTATTCAACTTGAAAATGGTTATTTCGGCCTATTTATTTGACAACTTTTTAATCCTAATTTCACTCACAGTGAAACCACCGTACACTTCAAGATAATGCCTCAAAAGTAAATGGAATATAAAAATATACCGACAAAATAATGCGGTTCGAATAGGATTAACAAAAAACGGCATTCGATACCAACGGGTTCGAGCATCTTTCTGAAAATTTGTAAATGTTATCTCCATTAAATAACTTGGGGGTGGTAACATCCTGAACTATGCGCCCCTTAAAATCGCAATCGCATTCTAGCGATATTTGAGATACTATTTAATTCTACAAATAGAATCCTAGTTCGACATTAAAAAATAAGAATTGATCAAACAGTTTCTCTTTATTCTACTACTATTTTTTAGCATTGGCTGTAAAAATGGACCAAGGATTACTTGCGAAAGCGAGTTTTACGTATTAATGGAGAATGTTGCCGAAGGGTGGTCTACCCAAAACACCGAACTGGCCCTAAGTAGTTTTCATGAAGATGTCATCTATATGGAGCCCCCGAACATTCAATATTACAGGGGACATACACAATTAAAACCGTATTTTAATGCGTTAGACAGTACGCACAAAATGCAATTCCACCATCTTTGGTTTAATAAAAATACGCAATCTGGGACGGCTGAATATACCTTTAGTTATGGGAAAGACACTTCTGATGTCGGTATTGTGGTGGTAGAACTTGAAAAAGGAAAAATCAAGTTTTGGCGGGAATACCAACGCAAAGGGCCTACCAATTTCAATCAATTCTTACAGATTAAAGACAAAGAATGGCGTTGGCATATTGGAAATTACCCTGAACCCAATGCAGTAGAAAATAAAAAATAGTATCTTGATACGGTTAAAACGCGCTATCTCTAGCATTGTTCGGCACTACATCAAACCATCAAAAAACAACGACATGACCAAAAAAATCGTTCTTTTCATATTGCTATTGCCCTTAGTTACCCATGGCCAAGACTGCAGCTGTGAATCGAATTTCAATTGGGTAAAAACAACTTTTGTAGAAAATGATGCGGGCTTTGCCTATGCGCTCGAAACCAAGGGTCAAACTACTTATGATAATCATAACACTCGCTTTCTAGAGCGGGCAAAAGGTATTAGCGACTCTTTCGAATGTAATAGAATGCTGTACGAGTGGCTTACTTTTTTCCGTTCGGGCCATATTGCCATCAGAAGCCTGGGGAAACAATTGAATGGGGGTTCTGAAGAAGCAGAACCACCCAATGACGCTGCGATACGGGAACGGTACAAAGACAGTGAACGACTCACGGTTAATTTAGAAGAATTTAAACAATACCTCGCAGCTAAAAAAGAAATCGATTATGAAGGTATTTGGGTGTCAGAGCCCTATACCATCGGTATCAAAAAAGACGGGAATATCTACAAAGGCTTTATCGTTGAAGCCGACAGCGTGTATTGGACCACCGGCCAAATAAAACTTAAAATAATGGATGATGGGTCTTCAACCTTCTATATGCGGGACCATTCTGTGCAAAATTTTGACCGTACTGATTTAATAGGGAAAAACTACTTACAAATAGGTTTTGTAAACCTTAAAAGAATCGCTCCAACTACCAGCAAGGAACCCGAAGTGGAGCGATATTTCCAAGCAATTTCGGCTGAAAATCCATATTTCGAAAAAATTAATGACAATACGACCTTGTTACGGATTCCACGATTTTGGGCCTCGGAAAAGAAAAAAATCGATAGTGTTATCGATGCCAACAGGTCGCAAATTCTAGGGACACCCAATCTCATCGTCGATCTTAGAAACAACGGTGGGGGAAGCGATAGTAGCTTTCAACAACTTTTACCTATTCTATACTCTAACCCCATTCGTACCGTTGGGGTAGAACTCCTTTCTACTCCCCTGAACAACCAACGCATGCTCGATTTCATCAATAAAGACGAATATGGTTTTGACGAAGATGGAAAAAAGTGGGCGCAAGAATCGTATGACAAACTCTCAAAACAAGTCGGAAAGTTTGTAAATATTGACACAACGGTAGTTTCAATCGATACTTACGATACGATTCACCCCCTACCTAGGAATATTGGTATCATAATCAATGAAAATAACGGCAGTACCACCGAGCAGTTTCTTTTGGCCGCGAAACAAAGTAAAAAAGTAAAATTATTCGGCACCACTACCGCAGGAGTATTGGATATTTCAAATATGTATTTTGTGAAATCGCCCTGTGAGGAATTTGAATTGGGCTACAGTTTGTCAAGAAGCATGCGTATCCCCGAAATGACGATTGACGATAAAGGTATACAGCCCGACTACTATATTGCCAAAGACATTCCAAAGTACCAATGGATTCAATTTGTGACCAAAGTACTCAAGGAGCAATAATTACTAAATTTGCACCACTATCGATCAAAATATCGAATTCGCTTAGGGAAGGACATACTATCCCTTGGCATCACTACTTCCTTCCTTTTCGTAATTTTTTGAGGAGGTTTCGAACGCATAACACGATCAAAAAAATTAGTCAGACTACGAGAAAAAATTTGGTTAACCTATAACATCGCAATCCTATGCTTTTCCATAACCGGCATTTATGAAAAAAGATGCTGGTTTACAACAAAATATTATACAAGCCAGGCCAATGCGAAAGAATATGAAAACATATCGCTCGTAGTTTTCAGCTAACCCAAATACCTTGAAATGTAATCCTTAAACTCTTTAAAGAGTTGTATTATAAAAAATAAAAGTACTATTTTGAGCCGAGAATACCATTCTTTCTCAACTCATATCCTACTAGTTCAAAAGAGTCAATGACAACTTCTGGAAGTGCCAATTCGACCATGATTCGAATGAACTTGAGAACATCGATCTATTAAAGTTCAACCATCCATAATGACTCCCAAACTTTTAGTATTATACTCATATATGTATTTCGAAGACCACTTATTATTTTATTTGCCCAGTTGTTACGAAGCACATAACTAATTGTTCCTGTTGTATTTAACTTCGAAACCAAAGAACAATAAATAGTATCCCTTAAACTCATTCAACATGAAAAAACGCTACACATCCTCTGTGGTGATATTAGCAATATTTTGCCATTGTTTGGTCGCAAAAGCATACGAGGTTTCTTCTTTCACCCTAATGAATACGCAAACCGCTACCGAAGTTAAAATATTCGCTAACTATGATACTATACAACTTTCAAACCTGCCCAGGACTCAAGTTTGTTTATGGCCAAATACTGCGGATAATATAGGTGACATTCTTTTCAAATTTGATGCCGAAATAGTACCAAACCAAAGTAATGCGCCTTATGCATTTTTAAGAGACTCGGGGTATAATTACAACTCTTTGCTATACAGTTTTAGAGGTAAAGACTCTTATACCTTTTTTTGAAACGAACTAAAGGGTTGCGAATACATGAGTGGTAACATTTAAAATATTCAACCACGCCCTTAATATTAAGTTGATTTTGTATCACACCTAAGAACAAACACAAAAACCAATGAAAACCAAGTCATTTCGATTGAATAATCACCTAATTTTACCTGCCATTTCCATTAAAATTATCCTTTTTGGATTCTTACTGCTATCACAAAAAATAGTAAAAGCTCAATTGAGTGACTTACACTATCTGCCACCTTTAAAGCAAGTAGGCTCGAATAATTTAGCAGAACAAGTAATCTTTATCACGACTCCCGAAGAAGTTGCTTTTGATGTACATATTTTCCAAGGAGAATCCAATACGCCAACAGTTGTAAGTGTTTCGAAAAATAGCCCATTTAGATACGACTTGGAAAGTGGCAACAACAATATCACCTTGCTCGAGAATGTAAATACCGGTATTGTACTCAGAAATGGCGGACTTCGATTTGAATCTCCAGGCGGGCAAAAATTCTATGTAAATTATCGTGCCGGTAGTGCATTCCAAGGAGCCTCACTAACATCTAAGGGCCGCGCAGCATTGGGAACTTCCTTTAAATGGGGCGGTATTCCTATTATCAATGATCAAAGTGAAGGATATAATGCCACTATAGGCATAATGGCTACTGAAGACAATACAATTGTAACTATTTCCGACTACGACCCAAACTGTGAATTTAGACTAGGAGAAGATATATCCGGTATTAAAAATGATAAGATTGTACTAAATTTATTTGCTGGTCAATCTTTCGTGCTAGAAGCTGTTAGTACAAACCCCGCCAACCTTGATGGATGGATTGGAGGAAGCATTGAATCTGACAAAAATATCGCCATAAGCAATGGAAATATTTTAGTGGGTGTAGATCCTACTATTTTACGGCAAGATGCCGGAATAGAACAACCAATTCCAATTGACAAATTGGGAAAGGAGCATATTTTTATAAGAGGAAATGGATCTGATGCCATTGAATTTCCAATAATCATAGCCGCCTTTAACAACACCGAAGTATTTGTAAATGGTTCCGATGTTCCTTTTGTACGATTAAACGAGGGTGATTATGCAACACTACCAGCAATCAATTATTCTGGGGATTCTGTTGGTCATAATATGTTCGTTACCTCCTCCAAAGGTGTTTACGCCTACCAATGCACGGGAGGTTCTGTAGATTCGTCGGGCTTAGCCCTTAATTTTACACCCCCGCTCAACTGTTTATTGCCTAATGAACTCGACAATATTGCCAGTATCGGTAGTCTGCCAAGTCAAGCAACAGACGGAGGTTTAACTATTCTGGCATCTACGGATACCCCCGACAATGAAATCATAGTTACAGATGCTACGGGTGCAGTTCCCTTACCCACATCCTTTCCAGTGGCCGGTACAGCGCAATGGAAAACATTTTTTATCCCAGGATTGTCAGGTAATACCTCTATTGGCTCGACCGGAACTATTGCTGTTGGTTTTCTAGGTTCAAATAATAGTATAGGAGTCGCAAGTTACTTTTCTGGCTTTGATACAATACCTCTGGTAGACTACTCGTTTACAGGCGATGGTACTTTGGGGAGTACCTATACCGTGACCGATACTTACTATACTTACGATTCGTACCAATGGTATGAAAATGGAATTTTGGTTCCAGGTGCGACATCAGCATCTTACACCCCGACTACGGCCGGGGATATCTATGTAACCGTAGGTTCGGGCGGTTGTATTTTTGATTCCAGCACTATTCCTATACTTTATTCCGGTTCCGAAATCGTCTTGATCAAAGAAGGGAGTCAAATTCAAGTAAAGGAAGGTGACACGGTAACCTTTACAATTACAGTACAAAGTCTTGGCCAAGAAGATTTAACGAACCTGAATATCGAAGAGGCATTACCGCAAGGTTTATCGGTAATCGATGCACTTGCTAGTAAAGGTTCCTGGCTAGAACCTAATTGGACAATCGGAGATATGACCCCAGGGGAAATTCAATCTATTTTTATTACAGTTCGTGTAGATGGTTTACCAGAAGGAGCAGCGACCAATGTAATTACGAACATTGTTTTTAATACGCAAGACCAAGCAGATGGTAATCGAGCAGAAGACAGTCCGGAGGCTTCTGTAGAGGTAGAGGAGGAAATCATAATCGACCCCGAGCCAGAATCCGAAGCATTGATAATTGATAATGATGCGGTGGGACCATTAATAGATGAGGGATTTTTTCGTATTACCAATATTGAGAATTACCCAAATAACAACTTTCAGGTATATAATCGTTGGGGGGGATTGGTTTTCGAAAATCAAGGCTATACGAATGGCAACAATGATTTTAGAGGTATCTCAAACAGAAGCGGAGCGGTAAATCAGGATGATGAATTACCAGTTGGGGTATATTATTACAAACTAGATTACAATGATTCTGGTGAGCAAAAAATGAAATCGGGATACCTGTATATAACAAGATAAGCGCCCTCGCAAGCTAGGCTTAAGATGTAAAGAGCCAAATTGGAGCTGTAACAATTAAAAATAGATGGTCCGCAAAACGGAATAAAATCAAATTCAATGAAAAAAATAATTCTAAGCTTGCTTTTTACCGTTATCGCGGTCATTGGTCTTAAAGGCCAGCAAGATGCCCAGTATACCCAATACATGTACAACACTGTAGCAGTTAACCCAGCATATGCAGGGTCTAGAGGGCTTTTAAGCCTCGGTGCACTGCATCGCTCCCAATGGCTGGGTCTGGAGGGAGCTCCTTCCACTCAAACGCTAACCATACATACGCCCATGGGAAAAAATATTGGTGGGGGCCTGTCAGTGGTCAACGACCAAATAGGAAATGGAACGAGGCAAGAAACTTATATCGATGCTGTTTTCTCCTATACACTGCATACATCAGAATCTGGTAAATTATCGTTTGGTATAAAGGCAGGCGGGCATCTACTCAACATTGACTTGAACAAACTTGAAAATTATAGGCCAGAACTAAATAGGGCCGATCGAAATGATATCGACAACAAATTTTCTCCCAACTTCGGCGTCGGCGTTTACTACCATACAAACCGGTTTTACCTTGGCTTATCAGCACCTAATATTTTGGAGACCATGCACTATGATGATTCAGAAGGCGGTAATTCATTTTTATCCGAGGAACGAATGAACCTATATATTATTACGGGCTATATTTTTGATTTGAAACCTGCTCTAAAATTCAAGCCGGCCATTTTAGTTAAAAGGGTAAGTGGTGCGCCTATTCAAGTAGATACTTCAGCGAACTTTATGATCAACGACCGATTTATTCTCGGTGCTGCCTATAGATGGGGTGCCGCGTTCAGCGGCTTGTTCGGTTTTAAGGTTTCCGATAAATTTATGCTTGGCCTGGCCTATGACCAGGAAACTACACAACTTGGTGGAACGGCCTTCAGTAGTGGTTCTTTTGAAGTATTACTTCGTTACGAATTAATGAACAAGTACAAAAAAGTAATTGTATCTAGATTTTTCTAAATAAAAGAAATATGAGACTAAACTATATCATAGTAAGCCTTTGCTTTAGCTGTTTTTTGATAAAAGGTCAGGACAAAAAGCAAAGTAAGGCACAACTCAATTTTGAAGAATATGCCTTCATGGACGCCATTGAAGCATATGAACTTCTCGAAGAAAAGGGATATCAATCAAAGGATATGTATCAGAACTTGGGGGATGCATATTACCTAAACGGTTACTATATAGAAGCTTCGATGTGGTATAAAAAACTTTTCCTTTTGGATTTTTCGGATGTGGATCAGGACTATTTCTGGAGATACGCGCTTACCTTAAAAACACTGGGGAACTATGAGGAATCTTATAAGTGGATGCAAGAGTATCAAAAAATCAAAAACAAGGGTCGTATCTCGAATTTTTTTTATGACACCAACTATCTGCAGACCATCGAAAAAAACTCCAATAGCTACGTTTTAAAAAAAACTAGCCTTAATTCGACTGCATCCGATTTTGCCCCCTCCTATTTTATGGAAAAACTTGTTTTTGCTTCTGCGCGAGATTCCGGGCTGGTACGCAAAGTTATTCAGAAATGGAATAATAATTATTTCCATGATTTATATGTTACTGCCGCAGATAGCTTAAAGAACAATTTTGACACTCCCTCCCCATTTTCCAAAATATTGAACCAAATAACCGAAGAGACCACAACGGCATTTAATAAGGATGGTACCATCGTTTATTTTACGCGAAGTAATTCTGAAAACGGAAAATTCCAAAGAGATAGCAGGGGAATTAGTAGACTTAAAATTTATAAAAGTGAATTTAAGGAAGGTGAGTGGTCGATACCAAAGGCCTTGCCTTTTACAAATGACGACTATTCTTTCGCCCATCCTTCGCTGTCCCCAACTGAGGATAAATTATATTTCGCTTCCGACATGCCGGGATCAATGGGAGGTTCCGACATCTATGTCGTCTCAATCGAAAAGGACGGCACCTATGGTATGCCAGAAAATCTAGGCAAAACGATTAATACAAACGGACGAGAAACATTTCCCTTTATAGCCAATGATAATACCTTGTATTTTGCATCCGATGGCCATCAGGGCCTTGGAGGACTTGATATTTTCTCAGTCAATTTAAAGGAAGCGCGGGCACCTATAAATATTGGCAAACCAATAAACAGCAGGTATGACGATTTTTCTTTTATTTTAAATGCAGAATTGAACAGTGGTTATTTTAGTTCAAATCGACCTGGTGGTCTAGGCGGCGATGATATCTATGCATTCGCTAGAGAACTTCCTCAACCAATTGAAAAGAAATAGGTTGTAGGTTTGGTTACCGATAATATCCCGAAAGAAAAATATAAAGTTGAAGAACCAACATTTTTTCAGATGTTGATTTAATTTTCAGCTATTACCGATACAACAAATTGATTGTACATAGTGAATTCTATTGGGACCATATGCGTTTTTGGTGCCAAAATAAATTGAATCTGAAAAGAACTGTTATAACCTAAGAATCCCTTATATCTTAACTGGTATTAAGTAACTATTGCCCTCCTCGTTACATTTTTCAACTTTCAACTTCCAACTTCTCCCCTCTCACCGTACTATTTTTTTCTTTTTTTTTATCCTAGATGCAACTATCCTACATTCGTATTGTCTTTAGAATAGCAATTAAGTAGTTGACTAGGTTTTAACCAAGCTGAATTTATTGGAAACCAATATCCGTTTTACACACCAAGTGCTTGTAGAAAAATGCAAGACAGGCAATCGCAGCTCACAATATGAGCTGTATACGCTCTATGTCGATGCCATGTACAATATTGGTATGCGAATGCTCGGGAACAAGGAAGATACGGAAGACGTTGTTCAGGAAAGTTTCGTCGATGCCTTTAAAAACCTGGCCAGTTTTAAATATGACAGTACGTTCGGGGCATGGCTCAAACGCATCGTCATTAACAAGAGCATCAACCTCTTAAAAGCAAAGCGAATTCCGGTCGTCCCCATTGACGCCCATGAATTTCATTTAACAGCATCGGAAGTCGAAGAAACCGAAGCGGTGGATATCAAAAGAGTAAAGGCGGGAATCGAACAACTTCCCGCAGGATACAAACAGATCATTAATCTGTATCTGGTTGAAGGGTACGATCATATCGAAATCGGGGAAGTATTGGGGATTAGCACTTCTACCTCCAAGTCGCAGTACCATAGGGCAAAGAAAAAATTAGTTGAAATTATAAAGTCGTTATAATGGACAATTTTGAAAAACACATTCAGGCACATCAGAACCAATTTGATGAACACCAAGCTGACAAGGCCGCGATCTGGGCGAAAATAGAAAGCGAACTAGACGCACCAAAGGTAGTACCCTTGTGGAGGTCAGGTGGTTTTAAAATTGCCGCGAGTATGCTCTTATTGGTAGGTTTGGGAATTATCATCGGCTTTTTTGCACTTAACGGCCTTGTCTCAGAACCAACGCAATTGGTAGATCAAGAGCTCGTAGATATTGATATGCACTATAAAAGTTTGGTGTCGCACCAGGTAAAACTCGTACAAAACCATCCAAGCCTTTCGAAAGAAAACAAAACCGAATTTCTAGGGTTTATTGACGAGTTGGATCAAGAATATGAGCTGTTGCGCTTGGAGATGAGCAAAAACCTGGACAATGAAGTTGTATTAGAGGCAATCGTCAAAAATTATAAAAAACGAATTGAATTAATTGAGAATTTGTTGAATCAAATCAACAAATCCAAAACAATAAATGAAGATTATGGATACACTTTGTAAAAAACTGCTGCTGCTCATATGCGCGGTAGTTCTCGGCAGTACCGTGAACGCACAGGAAAACGTATCAAAAACGATTACCAAGAAGTTCGACCTTACAAACAAGGGAGAATTGCACCTGGTAAATAAATATGGAAACATTGCCATTAACGGGTGGGACAAAAACAGCTTATCGGTTTCGGTAAAGGTGACCGTTAAGCATAAGAAAAAAGAGTATGCCGAGAACCTTCTCAATAGAATTGATGCCGTGGACAATGAATTGAACAATTTGATTTCAATCACTTCGGTAATTGCCGATAAGAGTACCGGTTTCTTTGCCAAATACTTTAATAAGGTGAACCCTTTTGATTTTGATCGCAGTAACCTACAAATCGATTATACTATCTATTTACCAAAGAATGCAGAATTAGATATCACCAATGTATTCGGAGACTTGGTAATCGAAGATTGGACAGGGAAACTAAAAGGCGAAATACAACATGGTGATATATGGATCAATGAAAATTTGAATACCACGGACTTAGACGTGAAATATGGAAAGTTAAGGGCAAAATCTATTAATTACGGCACGATTCGCCTAAAAAACGGTACCCTCGACATGAACAGTTCAAAAGACCTGCGAATCAACAGCTCTGGGTCGAATATCACCATCGATAAGGTAGCCTCTTTAGAGGTATATTCGAGTAAAGATGTAATTAAAATAGAAAACTTAGGATCTGTTTACGGAGAGTTGAAGTTTTCCGAAATGCAATTACAAGAAGTTAGCGGAGCGATTAAAATGACCATGAAGATAGCCGATTTTAAAGTAGCACACCTTACGAATGTAACCCCAATAATAGACTTGAATCAGGAGTCTTCGGATATAAGCCTCAACATAGCAGATCTTGACTTCAATTTTAAGGCAACCCTCGAACAAGGCTTGTTGAGAATACCAAAATCATTCAAGAACGTGGATACAAAAATGATCGATAAGGGAAAACGAATTCGCAAGATTAGCGCAACCTACGGCACAAAAGGTTCTGGAAGTATTGAAATCACAGGTAAAAAGGGCGTGGTGCTGTTGAAAGAATTATAGTTAAAGGTGAAAAAAAGAAATTAAATTCAAGCTTAGACACAAATACAAAAGATCGGAAGTCTGATGTCGGAAACGGGATGAAAGAGTGAAATTCAAACTCAAGAACAAAACTTGTTTACATAATACTGTAAACTGATTACTGACTATTTTTTGAAGATTAGAGGTTAGAGGTTAGAGGTTAGAGGTTTAAAGTTGAAAAATAAAAGAACACTTTTGAGAAGTAAGACACATTACAATATTGCGCTCTTGTTACAAAAATATTGGGATTGGTGCAACCTTCGGTGTTTTCAATTGTCTATTAGAGTAATCAATTAAAAAAGTAAAAAATGAAGTATCAATCACTAGTAGTTGGCTTGTTGTTATGTATCGCTGTGCAACAATCGTACACACAGGACCCTACAGAAAATGGGAAAGAGGAGTATATGGAATTCAATGACCGCAAAAACGTGGTGCATGGTGTATACCTAGGGCTCACCACCGCATACGGGGAGATTGATGGGCAAGACACGTACCAAGGCGGACTCAAACTAGCCTATGTAGCCAACCAACAGTTCGAGGTTGGGTTCGCCGGGAGTTTTTTCTACTCCGATCAAGATCGCTTTAATCCCGACCTTTCTCGTAAAGAAGACCTTTTCGGAGCCTATATGGGTTTACATCTCGAACCTATATTGTTTAGTAAACGAAAAGTAAATCTTTCCTTTCCCATATTAATAGCTGCCGGTGCCGTAGGGGCGATAGGTGATGATTTCAATGACGATGATTTTGAGGAAGATTTTGATGAAAACGATGTAGATGCCCTATTCGTATTAGAACCCGGAATCAGTGCACTTTTTAATATTTCTAGATACCTACAGTTAGAAGCTGGTGTAAAATATCGTTTTTCGAGCAATTTTGATATCGCCACCACTCCGGTAAACAGAATCAGCGGGTTTTCGGCCGGACTAGGCGTTAAAGTCGGGGTGTTCAATCTGGGGCGCAATCGCTACAAAAAAAATGTGCAGTAATACAAGGTCGCTTTGAATAATTAAAGCAGTCTGATAACAAAAAACTAAAAGATGAAAAGTAAAAAAAATACTCTCAGCCTTATTCATCATAAGGCCATTCGCACCAGGCATGTATTTATAGAAAACGATCAAGTGTTCTTAAAAAGAACCTTGGCAGATACACAGATGAATTCATCGGAAAACGAGGAATGGTTTCCCATTAATTTTCAATGGACTCCTATATTGAAATTACATCAAAATATGCTCCTGATCTCGGCAGGGACAACACTTGACTGACAAAATAAACTATCCATACCTTACTTTAGAGAAAGGGTTGTGATAACACACTATAAACAACATCAAAATGAAAGCGATTAAAACAATCACATTGCTGATAGTACTAAGCAGTTTACTAAGTTCTTGTTATAAAGATACCGTGCGCGTCTCGGGAGAGGTCGTAACCGAAGAAGTAAATCTCACCGATTATTCGGCACTGAAAGTTTCAGATGCATTTAATGTATATATTACCTTTTCTGATACCGAGGAAAAGATAGAAATTGAAGCCAATGACGACATTCAAGAATTCATCATTGTCGAAAAAAAAGGCGAAAAATTGGTTATACGTCTTAAGAACTTTACCAATATCAAAGGGAATGCTACCATGAATGTATTTATTAGTACCAAGAACCTTTCTACATTCGATATTTCGGGGGCAGCCAAGGTTACCTTTGAAAACGAACTATCGACACGAAGCGTAGATTTAGAACTTTCGGGGTCCTCTAACTTTAAAGGGGAACTGCTAGTAAACCAGCTTGAACTGCAATCTGCTGGCGCGTCAAATGCAGACCTATATGGTACGGCAGATCGTGCAAATATTCGCCTTTCTGGAAGTAGTGAATTACTGGAAAAATCGGCGATAGTATACCACCCTCGCCGGATTAAAGTGAGCCACCCATGCCGGGTCAAAGTGAACCACCTTCGCCGGAGGAAAGTGAACCACTAAAAAAGTCGATTCTATTTGTAAAAAGCCAAAGGTCTTTTTT
>CALLVX010000038.1 GCA_938010765.1 uncultured Flavobacteriaceae bacterium
CCCACATGTTCGTTGTTTGTGGCTTTTAAAATGGGCATTAGGTCCCAAATAGGTGCTCCAACATGATTTCCGGCATGATTTTGATAGCATCCAATTAAGTTCAGATTTTTATTAAGGATTTCCAAGTCTTTCAATTGCTCCCCATAAATAAACTGACTTTCCTCAATCGTTCTATCTTCAGGATAGGTTAACCAGCCAGTTCGGTAGTGGGAAAAGCCTAAGGTACTCGCTGTTTTAAGGACATCCTTTTGCTCGCTACTGTTCGCATCCCAAACATTTGTAGTCAGTAGCTGAGTATGAAGGCCGTGTTTTTTCATCGCTTCGGTAGCTTTGGGCAAATCAGCGAGCACGTTTTCGGGTAAGACATGACCTTTGGGGCGTACGGTTAGATCGAGTCCGTTAAAGCCCATTTCCGCAGCAGCTTCCGACATGTTGTCATAGTCAAGGAATTGCAGGTGTTTTGAGAATAAGTGTATACTGAGTTCATCGTCCGACTTTTGTGGGGGACTAAAAAAATCAGTATGAAAACCCATAAGGGGAATACTGCCCATTGCAGTTGCCGATACCTTGGTGAAATTTCTTCTAGAAACTTTTTTAATACCCTTCATTTTCAATGTTATTTAAGGTTGGTCTTCGGATTTATAGTTAAATAGTTGCGGATAATACAAATATATGTATTTTTGGTTTACCAAATTGGTTAACCAATTTGATGAACTGAATATGGGCAGCATTTTGATCCCCAATGAGTAAAAAAGTGCAAAGAACCACATTCAGGAGGTAGAATGGAATTCAATGGAAAAACTTAAATAAGTGAAATGATGAAAAATAATTTATTGCTGTTATGCACCCTTCTTTTGTTGTGTTCATTTGCCGAAAATTGGAATGAGAATAGTATCTACGTGAAAGATATTGCGGCATTGAATGCGGCAATAGCCAAGGCAAACCCGGGAGATGAAATAGTAATGGCCAATGGGAATTGGGACGATGTAAACATCCGATTTGTAGGATATGGCGAAGAGAAGCGGCCCATAACCTTAAGGGCAGAAACTGCCGGGGAGGTTCATATTGGGGGAAAATCCGATTTGAAACTTGCTGGCGAATACTTGGTCGTCAGCGGTTTGTATTTTGCCAATGGGGCTTCTCCTTCCAATTCCGTGATCGAGTTTGCAATTGATCGGGATACAGTTGCCAATCATTCCCGAATTACCAATTGTGTAATCCTAAATTACAACAAAGACCAAAGAAACCAAACGGATCTTTGGGTTCTTCTTAGAGGGCGATACAACGAGCTTGATCATTGTTATATTGCCGGCAAATCTAACAGAGGACCTACCATTCGGGTAGATCTAGAAGGGAATAGAAGTATAAAGAACCATCATAACATACATCACAATTATTTTGGGCCAAGACCTCCCAAAGGCGGGCCCAGTGCGGAGACCATACAACTTGGTAATAGTTATACTTCCATGGCCCCAAGTCATACCCTGGTCGCTAATAATTTTTTTGAACGATGCAACGGAGAAGTAGAGGTCATTTCCAGCAAGTCAAATTTCAACGAGTTCAGAAACAATGTTTTTTACAAAAGCGAAGGCTCCTTGGTAACCAGGCATGGCAACTACTGTATCATTGATGGAAACTATTTTATCGGAGATACGAATTCTGAGCAGATAGGGGGTGTGGGATTAATAGGCACCGGCCATTGGGTGATCAATAATTATTTTTACAACCTCAAAGGGAAGACGTTTAGAAGTCCGCTAGCGGTAATGAACGGTATTCCAAAATCACCACTGAACAGGTACATACAGGTTACCGATGTTGTTGTGGCGCACAATTCATGGGTTAATTGTACCTCCCCATGGCAGTTCGGAGTAGGGTCTAATGTAGACCAAAAAGAAATTCTCCCACCCTCCGAAATAAGGTCGGCAAGACCTATTCGCACCATTTTGGCCAACAATCTTATCTATAATGATACCGGCGATGCGCGGCCCGTCTTAGCGCATGATTCTTTAGATGGTATCAATTTCCAAAGAAATGTGATCAACAATCAAGGCACTTCCTTTAAAGAGCTTCCAGGAATCGAAAGGAATGGATTCTCCCTTTCGGAATTAGAGAAAAATATTTTGGTGCCGCGAAAGGACCTATCGAATTTTGAACTATACAAAGGTTTCGAGTTTGATCAGATCAAGGACGATTTATTCGGCAATTCTCGGGTACCTCATAACTGGGTCGGTGCAATTTCCGGACTACCGGCCAAGAAGCCAAATTTGATGGATACTTCTCAATACGGCCCGGATTGGTACCCTATAAAATCTTCTAAGCTTACAAAACCCAAGATGCGTAGGGTTGGTTCAGTGGCCCAGTTGAGGAAGGCGATTCTAGACGCTAAAAGTGGTGATACCATACTCCTGACCTCGGACCGATATAAGCTGAAAACATCTCTGAAGATTGATAAGACCCTTAGTATAAAGACTGCCGATGCCGGGCAGAAAGTTAGCATTCAGTACGATGGAATGGCTAAAACGCCCGTATTTGAAATGCATCCGAAAGGGGCACTTACCCTTAAGGGCATTCAGTTGAAAGGGGAGCGGCAACAATATGCGTTTGCCAGTTTAAAGGATAACATGTCAAGCCTATACAATCTTACGGTTGTGGATTGTGAAATCCTTAATTTTGACTATGTGCTGAAAGGGTATAAGTATTCGTTTTCCGAATTTATTCGCTTTAATTCCACCTTGATCAAAAACTGCTCCAATGGGTTGGAGCTATCCGAAGAGACCGATGACCGTGGCGAATACAACGCAGAAAATGTCTTGATCCATAACTGTAGATTTGAAAAGGTCGATAAAAACGTAATCGACTATTACCGGGGTGGCTATGATGAATCTACGGTGGGCGGCAACTTGAAGGTTACCAACAGTTCTTTTGTGCAATGTGGTGCAAAAGAGGAAAACGGCGTGTTGCTCAATACCTACGGAATTATCAATGTAGATCTTTCCGGGAATCGATTTCTGGATAACAAAGTAAAATTGATAGCCCAATTGTGGGGGGCAAAAAATAATTCCCATTCAAACAACGAAATAGAAAATTCAGGCAAGATCATCACGGAAGAAAACCTTCCGCTCAAGCTCATGTACTAGACAAACCTACAATGTACACGTCGTGTGAAGTAAAGAGCGTGGAACATTACAAATACTAAGGATCTGTTGAAACTCGAATATGCCACCACGGATAATTCCAAACAAGGGCTAGCACGGTTCGCGCCATTGGACCAGGACCGTGTCAAAGGAGAAAACATCTTTTATAAGAATGAAATTGCCAGGGGAGACGGCTATAGTGCCCTTTTAGCGCTTTTGATCGGTAAAAAGGATAGTTATAAACAATATGGACCGATTTAATGTTAAAAATTTGTGAATCTTAGAAATAGCTGTATTTTTGGTAAACCAATTTGGTAAACCAATTTATGATGACATCAATTCGGTCTTAGCCGTGGGGCATTTTCGATTCTAAAGTAGGTCTCGTTTCAAACTTTGACAAATTAGAAGGCCTATTAAAAGGCCAAGCCGAATACTAGTGCACGCCACGGGCAACAAACACAAAAAAATAACATGAACTTCAAAATAATGAAATCAACTTTTGCCCACTCACTACTATTAATATTCGGCGTCTTTTTACTAGGAAGTTGTGGTGATAAAAATAAGAAGCAGCCTGGCACAGAAGAGGACGAAAAATTGGCCATGGCCAAGAATGCAAATGATCTGATACCATTTTTCCAACATTGGAATTTAATACTAGGCGATGGTTCTAATGTAGGCCAAGCGATTGACTATCAGAATAAGAATTTCTTTTATACATCCGAAGACGACAAGGGTGATTGGGTGGTCTTTAAGTCACCGAACGCGGGCAATACCCACGGCACCTCGAACAATACTAGAACCGAGCTGGCACAATTAAAAAAATGGACTCCAAAAACAGATGCCAAGATGACCGCTACCCTTAAAGTAATGAATGTGTCGACTACCGGCGATCCTCGCGTGGCGGCTACGTATTCAGTAGTGGTGGGGCAGATTCACAGTGCGGACGGTCATGAGAACGAACCACTGAAAATATTTTACAAAAAATTTCCAGGCCATACAAAGGGTTCGGTCTTTTGGAATTATGAAATCAATACCGAAGGGGATGACAATTCTCGAAGATGGGATTATTCCTATCCCATTTGGGGTTATGATTTTTCGGTGGTCGGTACGGATGAAAATACGTTTCCACCAGAACCGGAAGATGGCATTGCCTTAGGCGAGGAGTTCAATTATGAAGTGGAAATTAAAGATGGGTTGATGCACCTGACCTTTACGAGTGAGGGGCATGAAACGAAAACATTTACAAAAAACCTTATTTCATCCGAGTATACCGAAGTTGCCAATATGCCCGAACAGGTCAAAAACATATTTGTACCAATAGGGCAAGATGGACTGGAACGGAAAACAGCTTACATGGATGAGGGCCTCTTTTTCAAGTTGGGCTGTTACAACCAGACAAACGGAAAAGACCCTAAAGTAAATAAGGTATGGTGTTCTGGTGCCGAAACCCACGGGGGCGATGTTCAAAAACAATATACAGATGGTAATTTTGCCGAGGTGTGGTTTAAGTCGGCAAATATTACGATTAGCGATGATGCCATTTCCAATGCGGGGTATTTCCAAGCGAATGACGGCCTAAGTACTAAAACGGTATATCCGAGCGAGGTGATTCCTTTTATGGATAAGTTTAAAATCCTTTTGGGAGATGGAACCCATGCGGAAAACCTGATCGACTTTGACAATAAAGATTTCTTTTATACCGTAATTGATGGTACAAGGCGTTGGGTGGTTTACAAAACACCGAATTCTGGCATTACTTCTAAAAATTCGAGCAATACACGAACAGAATTACATGAAAAGAGAGAATGGACGCCTGAGGAAGGCGGGCGTTTAACGGGCACCTGTAAGGTGATGCAAGTCTCTGTTTCCGGTGATGCCAGGGTCGCAGCCTCTTACGCAACCGTAGTGGGTCAAATTCACAGCGGGGAAGGGCATGAAAATGAACCCTTAAAAATATTCTACAAGAAATTCCCAGGCCATGCCAAGGGATCTGTATTTTGGAATTATGAAATCAATACGGCAGGAGATGACAATTCTGGAAGATGGGATTATTCCACACCGGTATGGGGCCATGACATGTCTGTCGTTGGAGTAGGTAAAAATGAATATCCTGCCGAACCAGCTGACGGTATCGAATTGGGGGAAGAATTTAGTTATGAGGTAAACGTGTATAAGGGCATCATGTACCTTACATTCAAAAGCGACAATCATGAAACGAAAACCTTTACCAAAAATCTGATTTCTTCGGAATACGTACGAAAATCGGCCCTACCTGCACAAGTACAAAAACTATTCGTACCCATAGGACAAGATGGTACCGAACGTGCCAATGCCTATAGCGGGGAATTGAATTATTTTAAACAGGGCGCTTATAACCAAACCAATGGGAAAAG
>CALLVX010000039.1 GCA_938010765.1 uncultured Flavobacteriaceae bacterium
AAAGTCTGGTGATGTTTTGCATACTTAGTTTCTGATAGGTTATTGCAAAATAGGAAAAGCATATGGCATTTTAAAGAGAGATCCATAAAAATAATGGACCAAAACCTTCAATTACGCAATTAAGATTCTGATTCTATGAAGTATGCATGCTTAAAACATGATAATTCCATTTACCTACAATAAATCGCTATTCATCGGGTTATAGAATGGAATCATCTATATGTAGGAAAATTCGTATAATTTATTGCTTAGTTTTGACCTTGGTTAAAATAACTCCAAATCTTATTTATCATGAAAAAAACCTACTTTTCTTGCCTAGTGCCTTTTGAGACAACCAAGTGCTTCCTCATTGGGCTACTTTTGTCATGCAACACCTTATTCTCGCAATCGGAACCTTTCAATTGCGATTTTAATGCCTACTTGTTTCAGTATAATGATATGTATGCCATCGATTTGGCGTCCGGGAGTTCTTATCTAGTAGCTGAAAATCTAACGGATGGAAACATTAATGCTGCGGCGTATAATACTGCCGATGGGTACATTTGGGGCTATCTATCA
Source organism: uncultured Flavobacteriaceae bacterium (assembly GCA_938010765.1). GTDB lineage: Bacteria > Bacteroidota > Bacteroidia > Flavobacteriales > Flavobacteriaceae > Pelagihabitans. Next base: position 559 of record CALLVX010000039.1, read on the forward strand.
AGTCCGCAAACATCTATTGTTAGAATAGGGAAGGAATTCCAAACAGATATTTACACCATTCCAAACCTTCCCAATAATGGAAACAAGTATGTTGGGGATATTAGTCTCGATGGTATTTACTATATCCGGGCCGGCGGTTCTGCTTACTATGCAATTGACCTAAATCCTGAATCGAATACAGAACTTGAGTACATTGGTTCATACACTTTAAGTAAAAACATTAAGATACATGATTGGGCCTTTAACGCTCTTGACGGAAAATTATATGCTGTCGAGAAAGGAACCAATATACTTTATCGTATCGACGCGGTAACCGGACTTGTTGAGGAATTGGGTGAAGTTCCCGTTTTATCCGGTCTAAATTATACCTATGGCGCTGTTTATTTTGATGTGGAAGGAAATTTTTATGTCTCTGCAAATCAAACTGGTGCAGTATATATCATCAATAGTGTACAAACGATTGAAGCGGAAGGGATACGCTCCAATATTTTTGCCTTTGGCCCATCGAGTTCTTTGAACGACGGTGCTCGTTGTCCCACTGCCCCGGTACCCCAAGAAGACTGTATCAATGGTGTTGATGATGATGGGGACGGATTGGTCGACTGTGATGATCCCGCATGTTCAGGCGTCAGCAATTGCCCTACCTTGAAGACCTCTAGCGCCAACAAGGGCGGTTTGGAAAGTAACGACCGTTTGGCCAGTCTTATTTCGAAACGCAATTACAAAAGGGCAAAAGCGAATTACGAATTTGACCCTATGACCGCCAAAAAGGTGCAAAAGGGAGCAAATTATAAAAAAGCGGGGAAGTATCCGGCCAATCAAATACCCCTTGCATCTCTCGTGCCATTGGGTATTGTCGGAGAAACATCAACTGTTGAATCTTCGCCCTCGGATCTATTGGAGCTGACCAACGCAAGTGATATCTATTCGGTCGACTATTTGAAAAATTCGGAGACCATAAGCGCCCTGATGGTCATCAAAACAGCGAATAGCGTATACGAACACAGTAAGTTTATCTGCGATCGCTTTTTGGGAGCGGAACTTTTATCGGTATCTACCATTAGTATTCGGGAGCATAACTTCATTAAATCGATTATAAAGCAACCCGATGGTTCTACCGAATTTGCATTGACGTTCTCTGCACGTATAGATAATGAGGGGCAGTTTGTAGTAGAGTCGCATTGGAATATTGATGCATATGACGACAACACCTCGTTTTACAACTTTCAGGTATGGTCAAATACGGTTGATGATTTAGTCCGCTTGGGGGAGGAAATCGTATCGCTTCTTGAAGTAAATGCTCCGATAAGTGGGTATGAAAGTTCGGCCCCCCCGCCAGTTTTTGTAAAGTCGGCAAGCTATCAAAAAGGCGGTATTGAACTACTTATGGTCAACAACAACTTCAGTGATGAAATTTATTTGGAAGGCGGTCTTAAAAGAACTGAGACCAGTGAAACGGAACAGGTAAGTTATCAAACGAATATTGATGGGTATATAGTGCCAATCAAGGTAACGACAGGTGCGCTCTTCGATTTTGGTTTTCGAATTGACAATGGGAAGGGTGGTACGCCAGATGATTTGTTTGTTGCCGATGCTCCATGGGGCCTTGACGATACTGCCGAAGCGACAAATACCGATGAATACAAGGTAGAGACCAACGCAAATTTATATACGGGTGAAGGGTACCGGGTTGAACGAAATGTAAAATTAAAAGGGAGTACTGCCAACTACATTGCTGTTTACAGAGCCTTTAGTCCACGTTTCATTGCGGTAGATCTATCCGAGTATGCGTATTTGGTCTTTGAGGCCAGTGGTACTGGTATATTGGATGTAAAGCTGCTTAAAGGTGATGGTTCGACATTTATAAAACAAGTTGGTTTGACGGAAGAAAGCCAAACATACAGATTGCAGGCAGCCGACTTTTTATCGGATGCAACCGCAAATATCGATTTTTCAGAAATGAAGGTACTATCCTTTGAGATGCATTCCGAAGATGGTTCAATACAGGAAAAAAAGCTCTCAGTTGAAAACATTGAGTTTACAAATCAAGAAGCAATTGCTTCTTTCGTAATTGCTGACACGAAGCGCGCCGTTGTGATGCCAAACCCCATGAGTGAATCTGCAACCTTGTATTTCTACGGTCAAAGCCCGGGCACGTATACCTTCGACCTATTCGCTGCGGATGGGAAAGTTATTGGTTCACATCATTTCTCTGGCACCACCCAGTTAGGACAGAATGAATTGGTACTTTCAAGAAAGGGACTCGGGTCTGGGCTCTACTTTTACAAAATAAAAAGTAGCAATGAGCAAAGCTGGACCGGTAAAATCTTAGTACCGTAATGCGAATGAATTGGTCGTGATAGGATAGTTATAGATGTAATTTCATTCCTTCATGACTTGCTTTAAAACCAAGTTTCTCATAAAAATCAAGCGCCTCCGGGCGCTTTTTATCTGCAGTGAGCTGTACCACATGGGCACCTTTCATCTTCGCCTTTTCAACGGCCCATTCAAAAAGTGTTTGCCCAATGCCCTTACTTCGATGGTCTTCATGTACTCGTACAGCCTCTATTTGGGCCCGTATACCGCCTTGGTAGGTCAAGTATTGAATAAAGCTCAATTGTAATGTGCCCATGACTTTACCCTGTTCATTTTCAACAATCACCAGTTCCTGATTGGGATCTTCATCTATTTGAACGAAAGCAGCGTAATATTTTGACGGTAAGGGATCTTGATAGTCTTCGCGTAGCTTGCCCAAAGGATCATTTGCAATCATTTGAACGATGTACGGAACATCTTTCTTTTGTGCTGTTCTAATGGTCATAAGACAAGTTACAATATTCCCTGTAATTTAAGATGTTGTAATAACATAATGGTTTTCCCATCTTTGATTTCTCCCTTTTTGAATAATTCAAAAGCTTCTTCAAAAGGAAGCTCTAATACTTCGATATTTTCCGTTTCATCAGCCGCACCGCCACCCTCACCAACTTGCATTGCTTTTGAGTATTCTGCAATAAAAAAGTATAGTATTTCAGTAACCGAACCGGGAGACATATAGGCTTGGAATACCTGGGTGACCTCTGAAATTTGGTACCCGGTTTCCTCCTCTGTTTCTCGTTTAATTGCATCTTCTGGTTGGTCATTGTCTAACAAACCGGCACAACTTTCGATCAACATGCCCGACTCGTTCCCATTTATAAAGGTAGGCAGTCGAAACTGTTTCGTAAGGATGACAGTTTTTTGCTGCCTATTGTATAAGAGGATGGTAGCACCATTGCCCCGATCATAGGCTTCTCGTTCCTGTTTCTCCCAAAGGCCGTCGGTACGTTGATATTCGTACGAGAATTTTCGAAGGGTATACCAATTATCGGAAAGCAATTCCGAACTAATATTTTTGATTTTATCGTTCGGCATTGGGAACATCGTTTAGGTCATAGTATACTTTAAGGCCCCGTTCGAGTGCAATTTGAACGTCTTGATCCGCACCCTTTGATACGCCGGCCAAGCGTAGTACGGCATCACATTTTAAAAGGAGTCGGTGTGCAGTCGGGTATTGAATCTCTTCCCAAAGCGCGTCGCCCATTTTCTGTGACCCAGCAAGTTTCAATAAGGGCAAGGCGACCCATTCCCCAACAATAGGAGTGTGCCCCTTTCGGAACAAGGGTAGGGCGGCGGCTTCCAGACGATTCATGTTTTCTTCAATTAGTTCGGGGTCATCGTTGGTGCCGCTGCGGTACGGACCAGATATCATAATCATCATGGCTTTTGTTTTATCCAAAGAAATAGAATTTTAACCGAATAAAAATTAATATACCTTAAGAATACTAAGTATCCACATTTTTTGCCCGTATCGTACATAGAAATTCAGGGGTAACACCTAAATAAGAGGCAATTTGCTTTTTGGTAACCTTTTTTACGATCTCGGGGTATTTTGATATGAATCGATCATATCTTTCCGGAGCGGACAGTGATAAATTTTGAATGCTTCGCAGTTGCTCTCGTACATATGCTTTTTGAAGTAGGATTCGAAAGAATTTTTCGAACTTGGGCAATTGGCTCCATATTCTTTCCAAATTCACATAAGACAAAGCGAGTAGTTGACTATCCTCTACTGCCATAATATTCATAATCGACGACGCATTGTTTGTAAAGGCATGCATATCGGTGATCCACCAATCGGCAATGGCGAACATTACGGTAGACTCCTTTCCTTCTGTGCTAAGGTGAAAGGCTCTTAAAGTTCCGTTATTCAAAAAATAAATATGCTTGCAACGCTCATTTTGGTGTAAAACGAAATCCTTTTTTTTCACCTCCATCAACTCCAATTTAGAAGTGAAAAAAGTAACCTCCATCTCTGTCAAAACAACATACTTCCCAATATTTGAAAGAATCAGGTCGTATGACATTGGGTTACTTGGTATAATTTTCAAGCCATACCCTGGCATTTTCGAAGGCGGCTAACCATGGAGAAACAGTATCGTTTCTGTCGTTGGGGTAGTGGGCCCAATTCCAAGGAAAGGTAGATCGTTCAATATGCGGCATGGTCACAAGGTGTCTTCCTGTCTTGTCACACAACATTGCGGTATTGTAATCACTACCGTTGGGGTTGGAAGGGTATGCTTCATACCCATAGGTACCAACAATATCATAGCTTTCTTTCGACAATGGAAGATCAAACTTTCCTTCACCATGCGATATCCAAACTCCGAGGGTACTGCCAGCTAAGGAAGAAAGCATTACCGAATTGTTCTTTTGTATACGGACCGATGTAAAATTACTCTCGTGTTTATTGGAGTCATTGTAGGTCATTTTTCCATGGGTCTCATGTTCGGGATTGATCAAGTCTAATTCCATAAACAACTGACAACCGTTACAGATGCCTACTGAAAGTGTATCGGGTCTGGCAAAGAAATTCTTAAGGGCTTTGTTCGCCTTCTCGTTATATTTAAATGCACCTGCCCAACCCTTAGCGCTGCCTAGTACGTCTGAATTCGAGAAACCACCGACTGCACCGATAAATTGAATTTCTTCCAAAGTTTCTCTTCCAGAGATCAAATCGGTCATATGTACGTCTTTGACCTCGAAACCGGCCAAGTACATGGCATTTGCCATCTCTCGTTCCGAATTACTTCCTTTTTCCCGTAGGATGGCCGCTTTTGGGCGCTCATTGTTGGCTTGCTCCCGAGACGATAGTTTCCCGGTAAAATGTTTTGGAAAATGATAGTCTAATGGCTGTATTTTATAATTTTCATACCGTTGTTTAGCCAATCCGTTTGCAGTTTGCCTATCATCTAACAAATAGGATGTTTTGTACCATGCATCCCGTAAAGAATTGATATTGAGCCCCATTTGCATTCCCCCATTTTTAACGGTAAGTGTAGGTTCCTCAATGATATGACCAATTTTTTTGAAGTCGATTTCGGCATTGTTCAATACATCTTCAATACCATCGTTCTTTGATTGAAAAACGATACCCGCATTTTCCGAGAATAGTAGTTTAATGGTATCCGCTTCACCTAAAGAAGAGAGGTCTAGTGATGCGCCCAAATCAACATCGGCAAAACAAAGTTCCAAAAGGGTGGTAATCAAACCGCCCGAGGCAACATCGTGGCCTGCGATTATTTGTCCTGCTTTGATTAACTCTTGTAGCGTAGTGAAAACGGTTTTGAAGTAGTGGGCATCCAAAATGTTCGGAGCCTCGGTTCCGATGCTATTCATCACTTGTCCGAAGGAGGATCCTCCTAATTTATAGGTGTCCTTGCTTAGATTGATATAATAGATACTGCCCCCATCCTTTTGAAGTACCGGTTCTACGACCTTGGTAAGGTCGTCACAATTTCCGGCAGCTGATATAATGACGGTGCCCGGAGAAATAACATCACCGTCTTTATACTTCTGTTTCATGGAAAGGGAATCTTTCCCTGTGGGAACATTGATTCCCAAGGCTATGGAAAAATCGGATATCGCTTGTACGGCTTCGTATAGTCGCGCATCTTCCCCTTCGTTTTTACAAGGCCACATCCAATTGGCAGAAAGGGAAACCGATTTCAATCCTTCTTTTAGCGGCGCCCAAATAATATTGGTGAGCGCCTCGGCAATACTATTTTTGCTCCCCGCACTGGGGTTGATCAATCCCGAAATAGGAGAATGGCCAATGCTGGTTGCGATACCTTCTTTTCCCTTAAAATCCAACGCCATAACACCTACATTGTTCAACGGAAGTTGTAGTGGACCGGCACATTGCTGTTTGGCTACACGCCCTCCTACACAACGATCCACTTTATTGGTGAGCCAATCTTTACAGGCGACCGCCTCTAATTGAAGTACCTGATCGAGATAGTCATGGAAAAACTCTAAGGAATAGGATGCTTCCTGGTAAGTTCTAGGAACTTTCCTGTCGGTCATAATTGTTTTTGGTGAACTGCCGAACATATCTTCGAGGTTCATATCCATAGGTTTGTCGCCCTTGGTTTCTGATTTGAACGTAAAGGTATGGTCCCCGGTAACCTTGCCTACTTTGTAGATTGGGGAACGTTCCCGCTCGGCAATTTTTTGTAATAGGTCAATATCGTCTTGTCCGATAACCAACCCCATACGTTCTTGCGATTCGTTGCCTATAATTTCTTTGGCAGAAAGGGTAGGGTCGCCTACAGGAAGCTTATCCAAATCTATTTTCCCGCCGGTTTCTTCGACTAGTTCTGAGAGGCAGTTCAAATGTCCTCCCGCCCCATGATCGTGTATCGATACAATTGGATTATGATCACTTTCGACCATTCCGCGAATTGCATTCGCGGCCCTTTTTTGCATTTCGGGATTGGAGCGTTGTATGGCATTCAGTTCAATCGATGAGCTGAACTCTCCCGTATCGGCGCTAGAAACTGCGGCACCTCCCATTCCAATTCGATAGTTGTCACCGCCCAATATCACAATTTCATCACCTGATTCTGGGGTAGCCTTTATGGCCTGTTCGGCTTTGCCATACCCGATACCACCGGCCTGCATAATTACTTTGTCATAGCCCAATCTTCTCCCATCCTCGATATGTTCGAAAGTCAATACGGATCCAGTGATAAGGGGTTGTCCGAACTTATTTCCGAAATCAGAGGCTCCGTTCGAGGCTTTAATGAGAATGTCCATGGGGGTTTGGTACAACCATTCGCGCTCGCTCATTTTCTGTTCCCAAGGGCGTTCACTGTCCAATCGGGAATAGGCGGTCATATACACGGCCGTTCCTGCCAAAGGCAACGAACCCTTGCCACCGGCCAAACGATCCCGGATTTCCCCTCCTGATCCCGTGGCGGCACCATTAAAAGGTTCTACGGTGGTTGGGAAGTTATGAGTTTCGGCCTTTAATGAAATAACAGATTCAAAGGGTTTTTCTTCATAAAAATCAGGTTTGTCAGCGCTCTTAGGAGCAAATTGCACTACTTCGGGGCCTTTTATGAAGGCTACGTTGTCTTTGTAGGCGGAGACAATATTACCTGGATTTTCCTGAGAGGTTTTTTTAATAAGTTTAAAGAGCGAAGAAGCTTGTTCTTCGCCATCGATAACAAAGGTGCCGTTAAAAATCTTGTGTCGACAGTGCTCTGAATTTACCTGACTAAACCCGAAAACTTCCGAGTCGGTCAAAGGTCTTCCTATTTTATTGGAAAGAGTTTCTAAATAATCGACTTCTTCTGCATTCAACGCCAAACCTTCCTGTTTGTTGTAAGCCGCAATATCTTTTATTTCCAGGATTGGTTCTGGTGTAACTTCAACATCAAAAATTTGTTGGTCGAGATGCTTGAATTTTTGGGAGAGCATCGGGTCGAAATCAACGAAGTCTTCGGAGACTCCCTGGAATTCCTCAATGCGGATGATACCCATTATGCCCATATTTTGGGTTATTTCTGTCGCATTGGTACTCCATGGTGTGATCATGGCTGCTCGAGGGCCAACAAAAAAGACGTCAAGTGACGCCTTCGTTATTTTTGATCGGTTACCAAATAACCATGTAAGTTTGTCTGTGTCTTGTTGCGAAAGTTCCTGTGCAGTCTGTACTGCAAAAACCGTGCTATTTACAGCTCCAAAAAAGTGGATCATTGAGTGTCGGAATTGTTGGTTTTAAGAAAGCACAAATTTAAAGTATTTGATACAAACTTGAAGCTATTTTGGGATAGGATTCGTATTAGAAATCAACAGGTTTTTTATGTAATTGTTGATTACTTTATGCGTTCCCATAAAGTGAATTTTTTTCTTCTGAATAAAACTTAGTCTTTTTTCTGAAGTAAGCTTATGTAGAATCCGTCATACCCGCTTTTTGAGGCGTAGATTTTCTTTTCCTCTGTCAAGGAAAACTGCGCACCTTCTTCCGAAGCCAAGAACGAGCTAACCTGATCATTGTTTTCTTGAGGAAGAATTGAGCAGGTGGCATATACCATTTTTCCTCCTGGTTTGACCATTTTACTATAACTGCGTAGAATATCTTGTTGTACTTTGGTGATTTTCTCCAAAAATTCTGGCTGTAATTTCCATTTGGTGTCGGGATTACGACGTATAACTCCCAAACCTGTACAAGGGGCATCAAGCAATAGGCGGTCGGCACTGCCGTGTAGTTTCTTAATTACCTTGGTAGAATCTATTTCTCTTGGTTCTATGTTATGGGCACCATTTCTACGAGCACGACGCTTGAGTTCCTTTAACTTGCTCCCGTAAATATCCATGGCGATCAATTGTCCTTTGTTTTGCATGAGTCCGGCTAAATGCAAGGTCTTTCCACCTGCTCCTGCACAGGCGTCCACAACCCGTTGACCAGGTTTTACGTCGAGTAATTGGGCAACTAGCTGGGAGCTGGCATCCTGTACTTCGAACATACCATGCTTAAAGGCTTCCGTAACAAAAACATTGGCGCGTTCCGGTAATCGCAATGCCAAGGGGTATCCCTTTATGGGTTCCGCAACAATATTTTCGTCCAATAGCTTCTTGCGAAGGTTTTCTTTGGTCGTTTTCAAAGGGTTGGTTCGCAAAATTACCTCCGCTTTCTTATTCAAGGCCGCTAATTCTGCGGTCCATAATTTCTCGCCCAAGGCTTTTGCGCAGAGTTCATCGATCCAATCGGGAACTGCTTCCTTAAATTTTCTAATCTTTGAAAGTTCATCAAATTTACCTTTGATTCTTCTTTCAGGGGTAAGTTCAATCTGTTTCCAATCGGGTAGACTAATTCCTTTTAGAACGGCCCATACGGCCCACATTCGAAAGAGGTCAGGTCTACTAAACGGTGCCTTCACTTCTGCTATTTCGGTATAGAGTCTTTTATAACGCACCATTTCATAGGTGGTTTCTGCAATAAAACCACGGTCTCTGGCGCCCCAGCGTTTGTCGTACTTCAATACCTTTTGTACCACCTTGTCCGCGTATTCTCCCTCATTGAAAACTAGGTTCAAAGCATCGATTACCGCAAAAACAAGATTCCTATGTAGTTTCATCCTAAAAAATTGAGGTTGCAAAGGTATTCTTTCTTTTTTCAATAGCTCCTTAAACCTTTTTCAAAGTTAAGCGTCAAACGTAAAATGCTGGTATGCTTTGCCCCCCGTAACTACAATATAGCGCTATGCTTCTCGTTATAGGTCTGTTGTGTAGGTGAAATCTTATTAACGAACAACATACAATTTGCAAAAGGGCTTTGATCAGTTATAATTGCTGTTTCCTTTTGGGTTTTGCTTTGAGTGCCTGCAATACAACGCTAAAATCTAAAACATGAAATTATCTATGAGGTTTTTTCCCTTGCTTTTGACCATCCTGTTTTTGGCTGTACTTTTTAATTCTTGTTCAAGTGATAACAGCGCAGACCCTATTGTCGATATTGATGGCAGTGATGATGACAATAATGATGATGATAGCAATGATGATGAGACCGATGATACGGACTATGACATCAATGGTATTCTAGAATTATTCGAAGGCACCGATTTGTCCTATGAAGTTAGTGGTACCAATGTAATTTTTACAACCACCGACCTTCCGAACCATAAAAGCCCGTATTGGGCTACGGATAATGCACTTTACGAGGCCTATAATGGCACTAATAGTTCGTTTAATTTGAACCCGAACCGAATTAGCGAACAGAATATTGTATTCACAATTCCTTTGAACCCTTCAGCAGCAACCAGTAATGCCGCGACACCTTTGGGTCCTATGGGAATTTCTAGAAATGGCGTCGTTTTTTATAACCAATATGCTGGCCCGAATAATCAAGCGCTTACCAATGAAATCAATTCTTTTGATCAATGGTTGGGGCATCCCCAAAATGCAGGACAATACCACTACCATATCGAGCCTACATTTTTAACAGAGGAATTTGGCGCGACGGCTTTCTTAGGATTGTTATCAGATGGTTTTCCTGTTTATGGGCCAATGGAAGATGGTATGGCAGTTACAAATGATGATTTAGATGATTTTCACGGACATACCGGGGCGACAGCCGAATTTCCTAATGGTATTTATCATTATCATATTACCAGTGAAGACCCGTATCTTAACGGAAATGGATTTTACGGTACACCCGGAAATGTAAGCCAATAAAAATGAAACTTTTCAAACTGCTTTTTCTGGTGGTTATTTTGCTGGTCGGATGCGGGGAAGAAATGCAAACACTTCCTAAAAATTCTTCAGACCTTCAATTAGAGAATGGGGTACTCTTTTATAAAGCGGAACCCTTTGAGGGTATTCTTTTTGAAAAATACGAAGACCGATCCTTTAAAAAGCAAATTTCCTATACTAATGGTCGTAAAAACGGAATAGAGGAATGGTGGCATAAGAATGGGCAATTGTCTCAAAAAAGGTACTATTCCAAAGGGATAAAAGTGAAGAAACACCAAGGTTGGTGGGAAGATGGTCGCCCAAAGTTCGAATACCATTTTAATGAGGAAGGAGCGTATCACGGAAAACGAAAAGAATGGTATCGAAACGGACAAATAGTACGTGATTTTAATTACTTTGATGGCAAAGAAGTTGGCAAACAGCGAATGTGGACGGACGCAGGGAAAATTAGGGCCAACTACGAAGTAAAAGATGGAGAGCGTTATGGTCTTATTGGTTTAAAGAAATGCTATACGGTAACTATCAATGAAAATGAACTTCAATAGACCGATGGTTTTGGTGTTTTTGCTATGGGGAGCTTTTTCGTGCAAGCCTACCGCGGAAAACGAGAATGAAAAAGATAGTTTTAAGTCTGTAGCGATAAAGGCATTGCCCTATTTCAACACCTCAGATTTAAGCCCTACCTGGGAAGGGGGTACGCATAAAATTCCACCGTTTGCTTTCCTCAATCAAAATGGAGAAACCATTACGAATGAAACCCTAAAGGGTAAAATTTACGTTACCGATTTCTTTTTTACCACCTGTCCGGGAATTTGTCCCAAGCTTACCAAGAATATGGGGTTGCTTCAAACTACCTACGAAAACGACGATACAATTCAACTGGTCTCACATACGGTGATGCCTTGGAACGATTCGGTTCCGGTATTAAAAGAGTACGCACTAAGGAACAAGGTACTAGATTCAAAATGGAACCTGCTAACAGGCAACCAAGAAGCCTTATACGATATAGCGCGTGCAGGATATTTTGCCGATGAAGACTTTTTAAAGACAAGAGATGTCAATGATTTTATTCATACAGAAAATTTTATTTTAGTAGATGGCAATGGGTATATTCGAGGATTATACAACGGAACCTTAGCATTTGATATTCGACGGTTGATACGGCATATTGCAATTCTAAAAAAAACGGACACTTAAAACTAAAGGGTTATGCCTATTTTTAGGCATGCGATATTCTCTTCTTCTGTTTATAGGTTATTTGTTGGTCTCTTGTTCGGGAAATGAACAAGCACCTTTCACTTCAGTAAAGATTGAACCCCTTTACCAAGACACCATGAGCGTTCGTGCCATTGAACTAATGGGTAACAATCTTGCTTTTGCAGGGAGTAATGGTATGTTTGGAAGCATTGACTTGGAAACGGGGAAGGTACGTTCAAATATAGAAAAATACCACACTAGTATTCCGGCGTTTAGATCCGTTGGTCATACGACCACCGATTTTTTTATGCTATCTATAGGAAACCCTGCACTGCTCTATAAGACCGGCGATCAGGGCCGTATGGAACTGGTTTATATGGAGGAAGGTGAAGGTGTTTTTTACGATGCGATGACCTTCTTAAATGGCCAAGAAGGCATTGCGGTGGGTGATGCGACCAAAGGATGTCTTAGTATTCTTATGACAAAAGATGGTGGGAATAGCTGGAAAAGAATACCCTGTGAAGAATTGCCGAAGGCCATTGATGGGGAAGGGGCTTTTGCGGCAAGTAATACCAACATTAAAACGATTGGAGACCATATCTGGATTGCGACCACAAAACGGGTGCTGCACTCATCTGATAAGGGCAGTACATGGGAAACCTCTGAACCGCCTATCGATATAAATAAACCTACCTCCGGAGTGTATTCGATCGATTTTTATGATCAGGATATTGGTGTGGTCTTTGGTGGCGATTATACCGATCCGCTCGCTTCAAGAAATAATAAAGCACTCACAAAAGATGGTGGGAAAAACTGGTATACCATTGCCGATGGTAATGACCCAGGGTATCGAAGCTGCGTACAGTTCGTCCCCAATTCTGAAGGCAATGCCTTGGTGGTGGTGGGTTTTAAGGGAATTGATTATTCTAGCGATCAAGGAGCTTCTTGGAAGCAACTATCGAACGAGTCATTTTATACCATTCGATTTCTAAATGATTCTGTTGCTTATGCGGCCGGTAAAAACCGTATTGCAAAGCTTACCTTTAAAAGAAATTAATTGAATGTTGAGCATAATGAGATACCGTTCGGTCTAGTTCTTTACGGATCGATTCGGCTCAACATTTTAACTACAGGTATTTTTTAAACGGTTACGACCACAAAACCACGTCCTTTTTTCTTGTACCAAACACCTTTGTATTTGTACAATTTTCTCCCGTTTAAGTGTACCGCTTTATTACCTCTTGGTAAACTTCTTACTTTAATGCCCACGGGAGCCGCGCAAACTACGAACTTTTTACCGCTGGTCTTATACCAAACGCCCTTGGCAAAATGAAAATTAGCCTTCTTGTGAACGATCACCTTTGCCTTTGAAACCCTATGCACGACCTTGCCATGCTTTGGATATACTTTTACTACTGTGCGTTGCGCGTTTACAGAAATCATGGCTCCTAAAAAGGCTAATACCATAAATACTACTTTAAGATTTTTCATAACGTTATAATTTAAAGACCTTCTTTATAATTTGGGTCTGTTATGTTTTTTTGACGCTGTTTGTTGGCCTTGGTTTAATCAAAAAAGAGGCCCAATGGCCTCTTTTCATGTAGTTTATCGAATAAATGGTTTTTGCTAGTTGCCGCCACCTCGATTTTGACGGTATTGTTTGAGTAGTCGGCGTTTGAAGCCATTTTCACTCTTTAATAATAGAAAGATTTTTTTAGCTGAAATAACGGTTTTCAATTCTTCAAGAAAAAGTTGTTGCTCTTTACTTTTTTCAGCCTCAAGAGCAACATACTCTTGTAGCAATTTATTGGCTTTCGTATCCGAAACAGCATTGATGTCTTTTAATTTGCTATAAATTTCGGTACGCTCACGTTGTCTAAAATTCTCCATTTTTTCTTCATGGGCATTGTAGATGGGCCAGAATTCTTGTGCCTCATTACTGGTAAGGTTCAATCGTTCTGTAATAAAAGCTACTTTAAGGGCCTTTATTTTTTCTTTATCGGGCTTTCGTTGTCCGTAAAAAACCGTGGTAAAAAGCAGTAGGGCAATTACCAATATGTTTTTGTTAGTACTCATGGTCTTCAATGTTTAGTTCATTAAAATCGTCGAGGTTCTCCTCTAAATAATCGATGATGTTTTCTTCGTTGATTTCGTTTTCGATAATATCTTTGATTTCTAATTCGTCAATTGGCAGTACTTCTGCAATTTCATAGCTGCTAAGCCCAAGTTCATTATTTTCAAAATAAGCGTCGATATCGGTGCTGGCCAGATTGTCAAAAGTAGGGGGTGGGCTCACTGTTCGTTGTAAACCTACAATGGCAATAAGTACTGCGGCTACCGCTGCTGCTGCGAAGTAATACTTGCGGTATGGGTTTAAGGTGACTACTTTTGGTTCTTCCTCTTCTGCAAGTTTTTGTTTTAAGTTATTTTGAAGCTGCTCAAAATAACCTTCGGGCATGCTAAAGCCATCGGTCTTAGGCAGATCGGTATTTTCTTTCTCCAACCTATCCCTAAGCCTATCCGATAGGTTATCAAAGTAACCTTCGGGTGTTTTAAAACTGTCTTTGTCGAACTTTTTCATGTCTTTGGTTTGACGCTTGTACTTGAAACAAGCTTACACGTCTTTTAAAAATGCTTCAATCTTTTTTGTAGCCAAATGATAGGAAGCTTTAAGGCCGCCTACCGAGGTCTCCAATATTTCGGAGATTTCCTCATATTTGAGTTCCTCGAAATACTTCATATTAAATACCAATTTCTGTTTTTCAGGAAGGGTGGCAATTGCTTTTTGCAATTTCAATTGAATAACATCTCCCTCAAAATAAACATCTGCTTGTAAATTACCGATCATACGTTCTTGGAGCTCGGCATCACTTACCCCAAATTTTTTAGATTTACTTCTCAAAAAACTAAGTGCCTCATTGGTTGCAATCCGGTACATCCAAGAATATAACCTGCTATCGCCCTTAAATCCACCGATGTTCTTATAAATCTTAATGAATGTATTTTGCAACACATCATCCGTATCATCATGGTCGAGTACAATTCTACGAATATGCCAATACAACCTTTTCTGGTAGGTGTTTACCAATACCTCAAAAGCCTTGGATTGGGTGGCTATATCTTTTAACTGGTCTATTAAGGTTTCCTCGGTCAGCAATAGATTCGGGTTTGAATTCGATTCTTTGACGTTAAAGTTAGGAAAAGGTTTAAGTCACCCTTCCACTAAAGAAGAAATTTTTCATTGCCACTGTTGAAGTAGATGTCTTAAAAAACAATTCCTGGTTAAAAAATCGCTTTTAGAGGTTAGGAGTCTAATGATTGCATGGTCACCAACTTTTTATAAGTACCGTTGGCCGCTAGTAGTTCACTGTGGGACCCTTGTTCTACAATTTCTCCTTTTTTGAGTACCACAATAGTATTGGCGTTTTGAATAGTAGAGAGCCGATGGGCAATTACAATGGATGTTCGGTTGCGCATCATTTTTTCCAAAGCATCTTGAACAAGCCGTTCACTTTCGGTATCCAAGGCAGAAGTAGCCTCGTCTAAAATCATGATAGGAGGGTTTTTCAATACAGCTCTCGCAATCGAAAGACGTTGCTTTTGACCACCACTTAGTTTATTGCCGCTATCTCCGATATTGGTATCATACCCTTGCGGTAGTTCTTGAATAAAATCATGGGCATTCGCAATTTTGGCCGCTTCAATGATTTCTTCCTCCGTTGCATTTTCTTTCCCCAACGCAATATTGTTCCGTACGGTGTCATTAAAGAGAATCGAATCTTGTGTTACCAACCCCATGAGATCTCTAAGCGACTTTTTCGTTAGTTGTTTTATGTTGCTTCCATCGATTTCAATGGTACCTTTATTTACATCATAGAATCGGGTAACCAAATTAGCAATAGTACTTTTTCCACTACCTGATTGCCCTACCAGCGCTACAGTGTGACCTTTTGGTACAGTAAGGTCGAAGCTTTTTAATACGTATTCATCTTCGTATTTGAATGACACATCGTTCAATGTAATCGTGGTTTCGAAACTTTCTTTTTGTAAAGCATTTGGGGCTTCCGAAATGGGATTTTCAGTTTCCAAAATTTCCAATACACGTTCAGCTGCGGCATTCCCTTTTTTAACGCCGTAGGATGCCTTGCTAATTGATTTTGCCGGGGTCAGAATATTATATGCCAATCCCATATAGGCAATAAAGGAAGAGGCATCTAAGGTTTTATCTATTAGTACCATTTTTCCGCCAAACCAGAGCAATACTCCAATAACGAGGATTCCCAAGAATTCCCCTGTTGGGGAAGCCAGGTTTTGCCGATTGAGCAAGCTGTTGGAGAAGTCGAAAAAACGTTTGGTCGAACCACTAAATACTTTGTAGAAACGAGATTCTGAATTAAAAGCCTTAATTACGCGAAGACCGCCAAGAGTCTCTTCAACAACCGACAAAAACTGTCCTTGTTCTTTTTGAACATTATCCGATTGTTTTTTTAAGGATTTCCCTATGCGGGAAATAATACTGCCCGCAACGGGAATAAAAATAAAGACAAACAAAGTTAGTTTCGCACTTATTCCAAACATGATAAGAATGGTGAATAAAATGGTCAGAGGTTCCCTTACAATGAGCTCCAAAACCGAAAGAAACGAATGCTGAATCTCTAGAACGTCAGAGGTAATACGTGCAATGACATCGCCCTTGCGTTTTTCAGAGTAGTATGAAATGGGGAGGTCGGTTATTTTTTGATACATTTTATTTCGAATATCCTTTAACACCCCATTTCTAAGGAAGGTGATAAAATACATCGCCATGTAGTTGAATACATTTTTGAACAGAAAAAGTACCAAAACTAGTCCTATGACCAATACCAGCCCTTTCATATCGTCATCTCCCGAGTATTGGTTGACCCTAAAACTCATATAATCTTGCAAGTAGTCCTTTATGTATCGAACTCCTTTGTAAATTGGCTCGATGGTCACTTTCTTGCCCTTATCGAAAAGTACATCGAGCATGGGTATTAAGGCTGCAAAAGAAAGTGCACTAAAAAGAGCATATAGAACGTTAAAAAAAATGTTCAGGTAACCATAATTGCGGTACGGTTTCGCAAACTGAAGAATTTTTTTGAAATATTCCATTAAGACAGTTTCAATTCGCTCAGAATTTGGTCTATTTTGGTATTTAGGGAGCGTGCTACTTCCTTGAAATTTGAAGCTTGATCCAAGGTAGTGTTCGTACTTATGTAGAACTTCACCTTAGGTTCGGTTCCGCTTGGTCTCGCTGCAATTCGAGTGCCATCTTCGGTTTCGTAGATTAGTACGTTGCTATTCGGAATATCGATTGTTTTTTCCTCGCCGGTAAGTACGTTTTTCGCAGTGCCAGTGTTATAATCTTCGATCCATTTTACATTAGAACCTGAGACTGAAACTACGGGGTTTTCCTTGAAATCTTTGAGCATTTCTTTTATTTCTTCGGCACCGCTCATTCCTTTTTTGGTAATTGAAATCAACTTCTCCTGATAAAACCCGTAATCTACATAACAATCGATTAGGTCCTTGTAGAAAGAACTTCCGTTTGCTTTGGCCTGGGCTGCGATCTCGCATGCAAGAAGGGTAGAGGTAACGGCATCTTTATCCCGAACAAAGTCACCGACCATATAGCCAAAACTTTCCTCGCCACCTCCGATAAAATTAGATTCTGGAAAATCTTTGATCATTTTTCCGATCCATTTGAAGCCCGTCAATGACGTTTTGAATTCTACATTATACGCTTTTGCCATAGTTTCCATCATGGGTGTTGAAACAATGGTCGTAGCGATAAACTCATTTCCCTTGAAGCCTTCTGCCTTTTGCTTTTCCAGCAAAAATTTGGTCATCAATACCATAGTTTGGTTCCCATTCAAGATTTCCATTTGCCCCTCTAGATTGCGCACCGCAATACCCAATCGATCACTATCGGGATCGGTCCCAACGACCATGTCGGCACCAATTTCTTCAGCTTTTTTGATGGCCATCGAGAGTGCTTCGGTCTCCTCCGGATTCGGAGAATCTACCGTTGGGAAATTCCCATCGGGCTTTGCCTGCTCTTCTATGATGGTAACGTTTTGGTAACCAGCGCGTTTTAAAACCTCTGGTATTGCGGTAATAGAAGTGCCGTGCAGGGAGGTGAAAACAATTTTAAAATCATCTTTCCCCTCGGCATTGAAATTTCCGTTGGCTACCGATTCGGCAATAAAGGCTTCATCTACTTCTTTGTCGATTAGTTCAATTAGGCTTTCATCTGCCTTAAAGTTGATTTCTTCGATGTCCAAACCGTTTATTTCGGAAATAATTGCGCCATCTTGTGGTGGTACAATCTGTCCTCCGTCGGTCCAGTATACTTTATACCCGTTGTATTCAGGGGGATTGTGGGAAGCAGTCAAGACAATACCTGCATGACAGTTCAAATAACGAACCGCGAAAGAAAGCTCCGGGGTGGTGCGTAGTTCTGAAAAAAGAAACACTTTGATGCCATTCGCGGAAAACACCTCTGCGACCGTTCTTGCCAAGGTATCACTATTGTGCCTACAATCGTACGCTATTACAACCTGAATGGCTTCGTCCTTGTAAATTTTCTTTAGGTAATTGCTAAGGCCCTGAGTACTTTTTCCCAAGGTATACTTATTGATGCGATTGGTTCCCACGCCCATTACGCCTCGCATCCCTCCGGTCCCGAATTCCATATTTTTATAGAACCGATCTTTAAGTTCTTCAGTGTTATTATTGATTAGTGCTTCCACTTCATTTTTAGTGTCCGTATCAAAAAAGTCGGTAAGCCAACTCTTTGCAGTATTCAGAATGGTATCCATTGTTATTTTTTAAGAATGTCAAAATTACATTAGAAAATTGAAACTAAGGCCAAATCAACAAGTTTTCCGAGACATTGTTTACTCGATAAACGGTTTCATTTAATCGATAAGGCTCAAATTGTAATTCTTATTTTTTCAAATCACCCAATTAGCATATCTTGTACCGATGCGATTGCTGTTTTTTATAGTTGCCCTTGTAAGCGCCATGACTGTATATAGTCAACGAGAGGCCGCAAACTGGTATTTTGGGAATAAAGCGGGGCTCGATTTTAATTCGGGTACTCCCGTACCACTTTTTGATGGTCGATTAGAAACATTAGAGGGGTGTGAAAGTTTTTCAGACGAAGATGGCAATCTGCTGTTTTATACGGACGGAAAGATTATTTGGAATCGTTTTCATCAACAAATGGCCAATGGTGATGGTCTAAAAGGTAGTTTCTCTACAACCCAATCGGCATTGGTGGTGCCGAACCCCGTACTAACGAACATTTTCTATATTTTCACTCCAGACGACGTACTCTCTTATGGTCTTGGAATAGGGGAAAGCGGCGGTGGCCTTACCGAGTCCAACGGTTTTAACTATTCAACAGTTGATATGGCCGGTGATGCCGGCAGGGGAGTGGTCTCTTCCAAGAACAACCTCCTTCTCGAAAGAGCGGCAGAAAATGTGACGGCGGTACGGAATTTTGAGGATAATTACTATTGGGTGGTTACGCACTATCAAGATCGTTTTTATGCTTATAAGGTAGATGAAAATGGCGTTGATGAAACTCCTGTTGTTTCTAATATTGGCCCGGATATCGGAGATTATGAAAATTTTAGGGGGAGCATAAAAATTTCACCGGATGGCACCAAATTGGCAATCGCCCATACGACCCGTGCACCGCGTAATACAGGGAATCTTTATCTCTATGATTTTGACAGTACAACGGGGCAGGTTAGCAATCCCCTTTCGTTGAACAAAGATCGTTTGTATTATGGTGTCGAATTTTCTTCAAATTCTAGCAAGGTCTATGCGAGCGGACTTTCAATCCGAGGACCAGAGGTTACCGATGCCTTGGAGTTGGTACAGTTTGATTTAAATGCTCCCGATATTAGGGGGTCTGTTTATTTGTTGCACAGATACCAGTCCGAACGGATCGGTATTATCTCGGGAGCATTACAATTGGCGATAGACAAAAAAATATACCATTCCATTCCAGGGCGAGAATTATCGGTAATTCGAACACCTAATTTAGTAGGCATAAATTGTGATTTTCGACCTTTTGCGGTTGATTTGGGCGAGCGACAAGCTTCTTATGGGTTGCCTCCGTTCATCCAGTCATTCTTTGAAACTATTGTAACCATTGAGAATTTCTGTGAAGGAGATGCCACCACCTTTACTACGGATGCTTCGGGGAACGTTGCCGGAATCAGTTGGGATTTTGGAGACCCAGCTTCTGGAGCTCAGAACATATCTACCGATTTGAATCCGGATCATGTCTTTTCTTCCCCAGACGTGTATACGGTAAATATGGAAGTTACTTATACGAACGGTTCCACCAGACTTTTTACAGAGTTCGTAGAGATTGCAGAAATACCTTTGGTAAACACTAGTATTGCTTTGGTCCAGTGCGATGTAGATGGGGTCGATGACGGACTAAGCGATTTTAACTTGGAAGAATCGATCGAGTTATTCAATAATGGAAATGAGGATATAAGCGCCTTTTTCTTTGAGACTATGGCCGATGCCGCTGCCAATTTGAACCAATTAGAGGCTGTAGGGTATCGAAATACGAGCAATGGGCAGCAAATATATGCGCGCGCTTTTGAAAATCCTGAATGTTTTAGTATTGTTGAAATCAATTTGAACGTAGCTGCTTTATCCGATTTAGGGGACTACGCGGAATTGCAGGTATGTAATGAAGGTTCTGATTTAGCAATTGGCATTTCGGTAGGGAAGGTACATACATTTTTGACAAGTGAATTTGCAGCTTCAGCCACAGTTGAGGTGTTTTTAAGTCAAGAAGATGCCTTGCTCGAGTTGGAAGAATTGCCCCAAGACGAAACAGCCTTTTTTGGTCCGCTTGATGAGACGGCCCTCTTTTTTAGAGTGGAAAGCGCAAATGCATGCGATTTTATTGGGAAGCTAAATTTGGAAGTACTCTTTAAACCCGAATATGAAGAGCAGGTTGAAGAACGCTTGTGCGATGGGAATGTAGTATTGACAGGGCCAGACGGCTTTGGCTCCTATCTCTGGTCGACCGGAGAAACTACCCAATCAATTTCGGTAGATACCCTAGGGGAATACGAACTTATTTTTGGTACCATTAATTGCGGTTTTTCACAGTTTTATACGGTAGTACCACCCTTAGAAATTGAAATTCAGGAACTTCGGATCAATGATTTTAGCACCAGTAATTCTGTGGAGGTACTGCTTGTTGAAAGCAACGATACCATTCGTTATTCCTTGGATAACGGTACTACGTTTCAAGATTCTAACATTTTTTTAAATATACCGCCGGGGGTATATGACTTGTTGGTTTCGAATGATTGCACCTCGTTGGAAAAAGAAATAGTAATAGGTGCAATGGAAGCATTTTTCACCCCTAACAATGACGGAATTAATGATTTATGGACCCTGTCTAACGCTCAGTACTTTCCCAATTTTCAAGTTTCTATATTTGATCGATACGGCACCTTATTACGCACATTTGGTGAAAATGAATCGGGATGGGATGGTACTTTTAAAAGCGTCCAAATGCCTTCGGCAGACTATTGGTATCGACTTGTTTTGGGCCAAGGTCGGGTGGTAAAGGGGCATTTTAGTTTAAAGCGTTGACCTGAATTTCACAAAGTCTTCTCAATGTTGTAGCGCGGCTCGTTTTTTCTTGAACGAATCAATAATTCTCCTACAAAACCGGCAAGGAACAACTGTGTTCCAATAACCATAGCGGTAAGGGCAATAAAAAATTGTGGGCGATCCGTAATCAAACGCCCTGTAGGGTTTATGAAAAGTTTGTCTATTCCCAAATAGAGTGAGAATCCAAAACCGATTAGAAACATCAACACCCCTAAAGCCCCAAAAAGGTGCATCGGCTGTCTTCCGAATTTGGAAACGAACCATATCGTAATTAAATCTAAAAAGCCATTAATGAATCGTTCCATTCCGAATTTGGTTTTGCCGTATTTGCGTGCCTGGTGTTGTACTACTTTCTCCCCAATATTAGGAAAGCCTGCGCTTTTCGCTAATACGGGGATATATCGGTGCATTTCACCGGAGACCTCAATGGTTTTTATTACTTCTTTACGATAAGCCTTTAAACCACAATTAAAGTCGTTCAGCCTAACTCCAGAAGTGCGTCTTGCCGCCCAATTGAATAATTTGGAGGGCATATTTTTAAATAAAATCGAGTCGTATCGCTTTTTTTTCCAGCCAGAAACCAGATCAAAGTTATCGTTAACGATCATATCATAAAGCGCTGGAATCTCTTCAGGATTGTCCTGTAAGTCGGCATCCATTGTAATGACTACATTCCCCTTTGCGGCATTAAAACCAGCATGCAAAGCCTGCGATTTGCCAAAATTGCGTAGAAATCGAATACCCTTTACCGAAGCATTGTTTAAAGAAAGCTGTTCGATAATGTTCCAAGAATCATCCATACTTCCGTCATCTATGAATAGAATTTCATAGTGGTATCCTTGGGTCTGCATAACCTTAAGAATCCAATCATGTAGTTCTTTTAAGGATTCTTCCTCGTTCAATAAGGGAATAACAATAGATAGGTTCATTCGGTACTTCTGAAAAATGAATCACAACACCGGTCAAAGTATCGGGATGCGGGTTTATAACAATACCTGACACCGACTCATAAGTGCTTATGGCGGGTGTCAGGTAAAGTCATTTCAAAAATACGATTTTGAACTTAATGTTCAGGTTTTTGTTTTTTCATTATGAGGCCGGAAAATAACGAAATGATAAACCCGAAGAAAAGGGCAACAACGATTCCAATTGCAGCCCCCAAGGCCGGGTTCGAAAAAGTTTGCATCATTTCCTTGGCACTATCAATCTGCTCTTTAGACATATTGGGGTTTTGGGCAATCATTTCCCGTTGTTGCATTTCCATAGTGTTTGCCATAAAATCAGGTTCAATATAGTTGGCAAAAATAAATTGATAAAATACTCCTAATATAGCCGCAATCAGTGCAATTCCTAACCCTACTTTTAGGGCGTCCGTAAGTGTCAAAAATCCGTTATTGGCTTTTTTGAACTGAAAAATGCCAAATGCTATTACTGAAATCATAATTAGGCCGTTTACGATCATAAGCCCCCAGCTTCTATCATAATGCATATCCATTAAGTAGAGCATTACTAAAAAGATAATGCTGATAGCTCCTAATAATATTCCAAAATTAAGAGCGAATTTCCCGGTTTTAGGTTGGTTTTCTTCCATGATGTACATTTGTTGTTATTGTTCATGGTGTTAGTTGCATCACTTTCAAATTTGTTACATTTATTATGAAACTATTTTGTTTCCATTTTTTTTCAAAATTAAATTGTAAGTTTCTGAAATTTACTTAAATTTGCAGGCTGAATTTCAGCAGAAACAAAGCATTTAGCGATGAAGAAAGATATACACCCAGAAAATTATAGATTGGTAGCATTTAAAGACATGTCAAATGAGGATGTGTTCATTACCAAGTCAACAGCAGACACGAAAGAAACTTTAACGGTTGAGGGTGTTGATTATCCTTTAGTTAAGTTAGAAATTTCTAGAACATCGCACCCGTTCTACACAGGGAAGGCTAAATTCTTGGATACTGCCGGACGAATTGATAAGTTCAAAAGCAAGTATGACAAGTTTAAAAAAGTGGCGAAAGTAGAAAAAGAAGAAGCCCCTAAGATAGAAGAAGCCCCTAAGGTAGAGGCTGCTGGCAAAGAAGAAGAATAGACTTTTAGTTTTATATACTGTAGACACCTCCATTTTTTGGAGGTGTTTTTTTTTGAATACCTTTTAAATAAACTAAGGGTAAACGGCCTTATTTACACCTCACTTATCGATTTCTGGCCCCCGCGTAAAGTAGATTCCCTATTTTTGCCCTAAACAGTAAACCGTATGAATTATATACTTTTCGATGGTAGCGTTCGAGACAACTTGCTCCCTTTTACCTTTACCAGGCCTGTTGCAGATATTCGCATAGGAATTCTTACAATACGCGAAAAATGGGAAAAATACCTCGGAAATACGACCACTACAATTACTGAAGACTATTTGTCCGAAAAATATCCAATGGTAGAAATGGCCGAGAATGTGCTCATTAATGCCTCGTACTTACCCAATCCTGCCTTGATTTTAATGATTGAAAACCTTAAAAAAGGAGCTGCTATTTTTCAAGGAGGAGAGGTAGTTGCCTTTTTTACAGAAGACACACAGGAAGAAGTTGATTTTTCGAATTATCAACAAATTGAGTTTGAAGAAGAAATTCTGCGTATAGAACATACGTGGGATATTTTTTCCAAAAATGAAGCTGCACTACAAGCCGATTTTGATTTGCTTACCAAAGATCGAAAGAGCGCTCCTATTTCGAATACGAATAGGGTACTACATCCAGAACGCATATTTTTGGAAGAGGGTGCAACTGTGGAACACAGTATTTTGAACGCAACGGAAGGCCCTATATATTTGGGTGAAAATTCAGAAATATGGGAGGGTAGCCTTATTCGAGGCTCTTTTGCACTCTGTAATAATGCAGTAGTGAAGATGGGGGCAAAGATTTATGGAGCTACGACGATAGGGCCTTATGGCAAAGTTTGCGGAGAGATTAGCAACTCGGTTATCTTCGGGTACTCGAGTAAGGGACATGAAGGGTACTTAGGGAACGCCGTTCTGGGAGAGTGGTGTAATATTGGCGCTGATAGCAATAATTCAAATCTTAAGAATAATTATGCGCAGGTGCGACTTTGGAACTATGGCACTGAAAGTTTTGAACATACGGGACTTCAATTTTGTGGACTCATGATGGGCGATCATAGTAAAACAGCTATTAATACGATGTTCAATACGGGAACTGTAATCGGGGTAAATTGTAATATATATGTTCCTGGTTTCCCAAGAAATTTTGTGCCTAGTTTTAGTTGGGGCGGGGCTTCTGGCTTTTCTACCTATCCTACCAAAAAAGCTTTTGAAACAGCCAAGGTCATGATGGCTAGAAGAGGAATAGAGTTCGATGATAGAGAGGCAAAGATCTTATCCCATGTATTTGAGCATACAAAGCAATGGAGGAAGTACTAGGTACTATAAATAAACACATTGGTTCGCGGAAGTTCCGCGAACGGTTTGGACCTTCATTTTTGAGTATATTTGCAGTCCTAAAAAACAGTTCGGTCACGAAATGAAAAAGAAAGTCGCTTTTTATACCTTGGGTTGTAAACTCAATTTTTCGGAAACATCGACCATTGCGCGAAATTTTCAGAAAGAGGGGTTTGAACGTGTAGATTTTTCTGAAGAGGCCGATATGTATGTAATCAATACTTGTTCGGTGACAGAGAATGCCGACAAGCGCTTCAAAACAATTGTAAAACATGCGCAAAAGGCAAATCCTGAAGCTTTTGTGGCTGCCATTGGCTGTTATGCCCAGTTAAAACCTGAAGAGTTAGTCGCAATAGACGGCGTTGATTTGGTGCTAGGGGCTACTGAAAAATTTAATATTACGGAGTATGTAAACGACCTTTTTAGTCACCCTTCTGTTGATCGAGGAAAAGGAATCGTGCATGCTTGTGAAATAGAGGATGCCGATTTTTATGTGGGTAGTTATGCAATAGGCGACCGTACAAGGGCTTTCTTAAAAGTACAGGACGGTTGCGACTATAAATGTACTTATTGCACGATACCGCTCGCACGGGGTATTTCTCGAAGTGATACTTTGCAGAATGTGCTTAAAAATGCGTCGGAGATCGCCGCGCAAGGAATTAAGGAAATTGTATTGACGGGAGTAAATATCGGCGATTACGGAAAAGGAGAGTTTGGAAACAAAAAGCATGCGCATACATTTTTCGATTTAGTACAAGCGCTAGATAAAGTAGATGGCATTCATCGCCTTCGAATTTCCTCGATCGAGCCCAACCTGTTACGAAATGAGACCATTGATTTTGTTGCCCAAAGCAATTCTTTTGTACCCCATTTTCATATTCCTTTACAAAGTGGGAGCGATACTATTCTAAAGATGATGCGCAGAAGGTATTTGACCGATCTCTACCTTGACAGGGTAGGCCGGATCAAAACGGTCATGCCACATGCTTGTATCGGCGTTGATGTGATTGTTGGGTTCCCGGGAGAAACCGATGAGCATTTTTTACAGACCTATCACTTCTTAAACGAACTGGATATTTCCTATTTACATGTTTTCACCTATTCTGAGCGAGACAATACCTTGGCCGCGTCAATGGCGAATGAGGTGCCTAAAAATGTTCGAAGCAAAAGAAGTAAGATGCTACGGGGTTTGTCTGTTAAAAAGCGTAGGGCTTTTTATGAAAGTCAACTAGGGACCCAAAGAACAGTCTTATTCGAGGGAGAGAACAAAGAAGGATACATTCACGGGTTTACGGAGAATTACGTAAAGGTGAAAGCGCCTTGGAATCCTAATTTGGTAAATACCTTGCATACGATTCTTCTTTCCGAAATAGATGAGGATGGCCTAATTCGTATCGAGTACGTATCTAAAACGATGGAAGTCTAGGTAGGTTTCAATCACTTTTCGAATAAGATTTTTCTATTGTTTCCTTCTTATTTAAACTAGTGAGAGATATAGGCGGTGTAAAAAACGAAGCATAAAAAAACCTCCCTATTGGGAGGTTTGATTTTTCTTTGGATTTTTGGTTAGATCCGAATGCCTACGGGAAGCATCTCTTTATACTGTCTGTTTTTTCTTAGGAACCCAGCAATTTGGGGACTTGTAGGAACCACTCTTAAATTTTTATCCTGAATGTGGTGTAATACCGATTTAATAAAATTTTCTTTGAACATGTCTTGTTGGATTTCTTCAGGAATTACCAACTTGGTTAAAAAAACTTTTCGTTCTTGGGAAGAGTACTCAATTTTGGCTAAATGTCCATCAACCTTAGTTTCAAATTGGCGTAAGAAACTGTTGTCATTAATTTCTACTTCATTCATATAGTGTGATTTTAAAATTGGTCATAGACAAAAAAATTACGATGCAATCCAATCGTAATTTTCAAAAAATTCTCATAAAAAAGTAAAAAGGGGCAGTTATTTCAGCTTAGACAGCAAAAGTAGTAAAAAAAATGCTAATTTCCTAGCGAAATCACAAGCTTCCAAAATGTCGGACGACAAGATCCATGTATACTTTATGCCAGGAATGGCGGCAAACCCTTCTATATTCAAAAATATTAACCTACCATCCGAAAAATTCGAACAGCATCTGCTAGAGTGGTTTGTTCCGCGGCATGGTGTCGACCTCTCGCAGTACGCCAAGGAAATGGTTAAAAAGATACATCACGAAAATCCGGTTTTAATAGGTGTATCCTTTGGAGGACTATTGGTACAAGAAATGGCTCGATTCCTAAAAGTTAGAAAGGTCATAGTAGTTTCGAGTGTAAAGCACGAATCCGAACTTCCCAAGCGAATGCTATTTGCCAAATACACCAAGGTGCATAAATTGTTGCCCACCGGGTTGGTGAACAATGTGGAGCTTTTAGCTAAGTATGCATTTGGTGAGACGGTGACCAAACGTTTGGAACTTTATGAAGAATACCTTTCGATTCGCGATAAGTATTACATTGATTGGTCTCTTGATCAAATGGTTAATTGGCGCCAGACGTATTGTCCAGAAAGTCTTGTGCATATACATGGTGAAAAAGATGCCGTTTTCCCTATTGGGAATATAAAGGATTGTATACGGGTCAAAAACGGTACACATACCATGATTATTCATAGGGCCAAGTGGTTTAATGAGCAGTTGCCCACAATTATTTTAAAATAACACAGTTGTAGTAATAAATCTGCTCGATCTTTTTGTTGATCCGTTGAAATACCGTATCATTAAAATTTGATTGAAATACTTTTAAAGGTTCTTTTCGGCTTGGATATTGCCGTAAAAGAAAACATACCAAACCGAATACGTAATAGAACTAATAAACTAAAATTGAGGCCCATGAAGTTTTTAAAGAATGTTTTGATGCTCCTAGGGGTGTTTTTTGTAATTAGCACACTCATCTTTGCTGTTCAAAGCAATCAACCGGCCACAGAGGATGTAGTTGAAAATGATCCAAACAAAGAGGCATCCTCCTATCAAATTACAGCGATTGATATTCCGGAAGATTTGAATTTTGCGGGGGAATCTGTACCACAGGAAGATCCAGATGTTTTGGAACGCGTAGATCGGGAGTTCTTGGTAAATACCTACTGGCAGTCAAATGCGGTATTATTAATGAAAAGGGCCAATAAGTTTTTTCCGATTATTGAGCCTATTCTGGCAAAAAATGGGGTCCCGGATGATTTTAAATACTTGGCGGTAGCGGAAAGTGGTTTGCAAAATGTGGTTTCACCTGCAGGTGCAACAGGTTTTTGGCAAATTATGAAGGCTACTGGTAGGGAGTACGGGCTAGAAGTGAATTCAAATGTCGATGAACGGTATCATTTGGAGAAAGCTACAGAAGTAGCTTGTAGATACCTAATAAAATCTAAAAAACGCTTCGGAACATGGACCTTGGCTGCTGCGTCTTATAATGCTGGGTCTGGCGCCATAAATAAGTATATGGGAATTCAAAAGGCAGAAAGCTATTATGATTTACTGTTGGGCCAGGAGACAGGTCGCTATGTATTTCGAATTATGGCGATCAAAGAAATTTTGAACAGCCCTGAAAAATATGGTTTTCATTTAGAGAAATCCGATATGTATGAGGGTGTACCTACTTTTAAAGTAGAGGTGGCCGAACCGGTTTTAAGCTTCGCCGATTTTGCTCAGCAATACGAAATCAATTATAAAATATTAAAACGTCATAACCCATGGTTACGCCAACCGCATTTAAATAATGCTTCTAAAAAGAAATATACGATTGAAATTCCGAACAAGGGATACTACAAGTAGCAGATTCTCGCTAAAAAATCCCAAACGCTAAGTAAATACAACTTAACGTTTGGGATTTTTTTTATTCTAACTAAACCACGAGGTTTATATTTTCTTCATTTGCTGCTGCATCATCTTAATTTGTTCGGTCAACATATTGTTCTTATCCAGTTTTTTGGCTTCCTGTAATAGTGTTGTTGCCTCTCTTTTACGCCTTTTTTGCATTGCAATACCCGCAAGGCTTAGCTTGGCCATTGCGATATCGTAATCCATCGTCAATCCCAATTTCAAGGCTTTTTTAAAGTATTTTTCTGCCTGAGTCAGGTTTTTTTGTGAGTGGATGATTCCATGTAAATAGTTAAAATATCCCTGCTGTTTTATCGTCAAAGCAGCTTCCGGTTTGTTTATTTTATTGAGCCACTTCTGGGTGCCTAGTAAATCTTGCTTTCGCATACGAAGGAATGCCAACAAAATCATTTCATTCCTGAAATACAGGAAAATAAATATTAGAGACAGCAAAATTAGAAAAATTCCATTTCCAATATTTCCATCGTAGAACTGGTAGCCTGCATATGCGATGATCAACGCAGCGATCACCAATTTAATATTTTTATTAAACATTTTATTCGTTGATTAGTTGGTAGGTTACTAGAGATTTGATTGTTGTTGGTATTTGTTGATCTCCCAATTGATCCATGGTTGCAGAACCTTCCGCTAGGCCTTCTACTTTCATTAGTTGCACAAATCCCGAAACCAAATCGGTGGTAATGCTTGTTTGTTGATCGCCACTAAGAATCATTGTAGTAGTAGGCTCCGTTACGTTCATGGTAACATCGGCAATACCGCTGATTTCAGCATTTGAATCACTTAATGCATCGAGGGTCCATGTGTTTTTTGCACTTAATTTACCACTAAATTCATTTTCCCAACTATCGCCTACTTTAACTCCTTCTGTAGAATAAATGAAAGTCATTTGTTCATAACTGTTAGATAACGCTTCCGAACCAAATTCTTTTTCCAACGCTTTCTTCATCATATTTAGGGAAAACTCATCTTCTAGTCCCGATGCATCTGCCATTTTTACCACCAAACTGTCTCCGCCGACAACTTCTAGGATGTTACCGGTTTTAGAAAGCGTCATTTTAATAGGCACATCCAAAAGGCTATTAAATATTTTTGACTGCATGTCGCCTTCCATAACTTCCTTGGCTTTGACATTCATTAGTTCTCCTTGAATACTTGAATTCATTTTCATATTCAGGTCTTTAAAACTAAGTGCTATTTCATAGTTGCCTTCTTTTTCGCCAATCACCTTGAATTCCAAAATACCATCTATATAGTTCGTGATTTCATGTACGGCACCATCCATGTTTTGGGTAATCACTTGTTGAGCGTCCTGTTTAATTGTGAAAACATCATCTTTTTTTAGGTGATATGCCAAATCGGTCTGGGCGAAGGAAGTCGCGCCGATAAGGAACACCAATAAAGTGTATATTGTAAATTTCATATGTAGTTGCTACAGAATTCCGATAAATCACCGCAAAAGTAATGAAAACAAATCGAAACATTGGCTCAGGGAAGATTCGGATAACGATAAAATATGAAGGTATATTTTGAATAGAAAATAAGTATGGCAATGAGTCTTTTAACTTACCTTGTATATTTTTAATGAACGAATGTTCATAACCGGTGAATAAATCAACTAGATTCATGAAACATTTTTTTAAATGCGTTTGTCAAAGCAAAAACTCTTCGTATATTTGCGCCCAGTTTTGCAGCTCGCCTACGAAACATTTCAATAACGAAAAGGTTTAAAAAATGCCCGGAAGTAAAAGAACATATCAGCCATCCAAAAGGAAAAGAAGGAACAAACACGGTTTTAGGGAGCGCATGGCGTCCGTTAACGGAAGAAAAGTACTTGCCAGAAGAAGGGCCAAGGGAAGAAAAAAATTATCAGTTTCCTCCGAACCACGACACAAAAAATAAATGATTTTAGTTTTTTAAAATATAGACGGTGTTACTTTTTTTAAAGTAGCACCTTTTTTTTGCGCTGTATTCTCAGCAATTTAATACGTTTAATGATAAAAACATTCTTTGTAGCATGCCCAAAAGAAAAGATTTAAATTCAATATTGATCATAGGTTCTGGCCCTATTATTATAGGTCAGGCCTGCGAGTTCGATTATGCCGGTTCCCAATCATTGCGCTCATTGCGTGAAGATGGTATTGAGACTATTTTGATTAACAGTAATCCGGCAACAATCATGACCGACCCCTCCATGGCGGATCATGTATACCTAAAGCCCCTTACAACAAAGTCGATCATCGAAATCTTGAAGGAACACCCGCAAATTGATGCTGTGCTGCCTACAATGGGAGGTCAAACCGCATTAAACCTATGTATCGAGGCAGATGAAAAGGGCATATGGGAAGATTATGGGGTTGAGTTGATCGGTGTTGATATTAGTGCTATAAATATCACTGAAGACCGGGAAAAGTTTCGAGAACTGATGTTGAAAATAGGAGTAGGGATGGCTCCACAGGCAACGGCCACGTCATTTTTAAAAGGAAAAGAAATTGCGCAGGAGTTTGGTTTTCCGTTGGTTATTAGGGCTTCTTATACCTTGGGGGGAGCGGGCGCTTCTATCGTATATAAACCAGAAGATTTTGATGAACTACTAAGTCGTGGTCTTGAAATCTCACCAATTCATGAGGTCATGATAGACAAGGCCTTGCTGGGATGGAAAGAATATGAATTGGAACTGCTTAGAGACCGCAACGATAATGTGGTGATTATCTGTACCATTGAGAATATGGATCCAATGGGAATCCACACAGGGGATTCGATTACTGTGGCACCGGCAATGACATTATCGGATCGTACTTTCCAAAAAATGCGAGATCTTGCGATTAAAATGATGCGCAGCATTGGTGATTTTGAGGGAGGATGTAATGTACAATTTGCTGTAAGTCCTGATGAAGCGGAAGATATCATTGCAATTGAGATTAACCCCCGGGTGTCTAGATCCTCGGCCTTGGCCTCAAAAGCGACCGGATATCCAATCGCGAAAGTGGCGACTAAACTCGCTATCGGTTATTCGTTAGATGAATTAGACAACCAGATAACCAAGTCAACCTCGGCCTTGTTTGAACCGACCCTAGATTATGTAATCGTAAAAATTCCGCGATGGAACTTCGATAAGTTCGTAGGATCTGATAGAACTTTGGGGCTACAGATGAAATCGGTAGGCGAGGTAATGGGCATTGGGCGTTCATTCCAAGAGGCATTGCATAAGGCTACCCAATCGTTGGAAATTAATAGAAATGGGCTTGGGGCCGACGGCAAAGGTTACAGGGATTATGACAGGATTATCCAAAAACTCACTGTTCCCAGCTGGGATCGGGTGTTTGTTATCTACGACGCCATTCAAATAGGAATTCCGCTAAGTAGGATACATGAGATTACCAAAATTGATATGTGGTTTTTGAAGCAATATGAAGAATTACACTATCTGGAGAAAGAGATTTCCCAATATACTATTGCAACTATTGCGAAAGATCTATTACTCGAAGCCAAACAAAAAGGGTTCGCGGATCGGCAAATCGCCTTTATGCTCGATTGTTATGAGAGTGAAGTATACAATAAACGTGAGCAATTCAGTATCAATAGGGTTTACAAATTGGTAGATACCTGTGCGGCGGAGTTTAAGGCAATGACGCCCTATTACTACTCGACCTTTGAGGAAGAAATAGAAACGGCCGACGGCGAACGTTATGTTGAGAACGATAGTATTGTTACCGAAAAGAAGAAAATAGTAGTATTGGGATCGGGCCCCAATAGAATTGGTCAAGGAATCGAATTCGATTATTGTTGTGTGCACGGTGTTTTGGCAGCAGCAGAGTGTGGCTATGAGACTATTATGATTAACTGTAATCCCGAGACAGTGTCTACTGATTTTGACACGGCCGATAAACTTTACTTTGAACCTGTTTTTTGGGAGCATATTTATGATATCATCAGACATGAAAAACCCGAAGGAGTTATTGTACAATTAGGTGGACAAACGGCTTTGAAGCTTGCTGAGAAATTGGACAAATACGGTATCAAAATTATAGGTACGAGCTTTAAGTCACTTGATTTGGCTGAAGATCGCGGTAGTTTCTCCGACCTTCTTAAAGAAAACAATATTCCTTATCCTGAGTTCGGAACCGCTGAGAACGCAGACGAAGCCTTGGCCTTGTCCGATCAGTTGGGGTTCCCATTGTTGGTCCGTCCGTCTTATGTGTTAGGAGGGCAAGGAATGAAGATTGTTATTAATAGAGAAGACCTCGAATCACATGTGGTAGACTTACTGCGAAAGATTCCTAACAACAAATTACTTCTTGACCATTACTTGGATGGGGCAATTGAGGCGGAAGCAGATGCGATTTGCGACGGAACTGATGTACAGATTATCGGAATCATGGAGCATATTGAACCTTGTGGTATCCACTCAGGAGATTCAAATGCGACCTTGCCACCTTTTAACTTAGGGGAGTTTGTAATGCAACAAATAAAAGACCATACCAAGAAAATTGCCTTGGCGCTAAATACTGTTGGGCTTATTAATATTCAGTTTGCAATAAAGGATGATATGGTCTATATCATAGAGGCAAACCCAAGGGCTTCTCGTACTGTACCATTCATAGCAAAAGCCTATAAAGAACCGTATGTAAACTATGCTACTAAGGTAATGCTCGGGGAGAAAAAGGTAAAGGATTTCGAATATAAACCGAGTTTAGAAGGGTATGCAATTAAACAACCGGTCTTTTCCTTTAATAAATTTCCGAACGTAAACAAAAACCTTGGACCGGAGATGAAGAGTACCGGCGAGAGTATTTTGTTTATTGACAGCTTAAAGGATGATCAGTTTTATGAGTTGTACCATCGAAGAAAAATGTACCTCTCTAAATAACAGCTAGGTAGTAATACATAGAAATCCCAAAACAAGGGACTTGCAAAAGTATCTTGGTTTGGGATTTTATTCGATAATCGAGACTTATAATGCTCCGACGCCAGAACGACAAGTGTTCAGGCGGGCCTGCACGACAAGTGTTCATACATGCTTGCGTCGAAATTAATGTTAAATTTCCTTTTAATGCCTCGTAGGTAGTTTATTTTTGGGCCGGCTTCAGAAGTGTGTCTATTTCCTTTAATGAATAAACCTTGTAATCTACATCCATGCTTTGGGCACTTTCTTCAACGGTTGTATCGAAACCTGCTTGTTTCCGAAGTTGATTTACGTGCTCTGGTTGTTCACTAGGCCATACGAAATAGAACCATTCTGCTTCTTGGTTTTCCTTTGCTACTGGGAGTTGACGCCCCGCTACCTGGGTCCCATAAATTTGCTCTTTCCCCTGATTCATTAAAAGTCGGTCGCGCATCATGGCCACAAGAGGCATTTCGAGTTCCCCTTCTTTTCCTGCCTTTTCTATCAACGGAAAGTAGGTTTCGATTTTATCTGAATGTTGCACCACGTTCCAGATGGTGGTGTTGGCAGGTGTGCCTACTAGTGATTTGCCCGGATACCCATATGAGGTTAAAATAGTTTCAGCTTCCAACAGGTTCAGGCTATCTTGCAAATTTATATAATACCATTGTTTTTGGTCATACCCTTCTAATGGATACCCCAATCTTTTAAGGGCAGTCTCTTTTTCGGCACCCCGCACATCGCCCATCATTATTTTCCGTAATATCTGATCTTTAAAAAGCAAAGTGTCAAGCTGTTGTTTTAGATTCACATCGATGGTGTCCTGAGCGGCCAAAGGACTTAAAACTAACAATATGATGATAGAAGCGATTTTTTTCATGGTGCTTATTTTGAAAGTTTTCCTTCGGAATACAGACGTCGAATTTCCTTTTTGTTAAACTTTCCTACGCTGGTTTTGGGGACTTCCTGAATAAAGATATACTGTTCTGGAATTTGATATTTGGCAAAATCCTTCGCAAGAAAGGCCATCATTTCGTCAACAGACAGTTGTTCATTCTCCTTTTTCAATACAATACTAGCCAATGGCCGTTCTGACCATGTATCATCTGGAATGGCTATAACTGCCGCCTCTTTGATTTTAGGATGCGACATTAAGGCCGACTCCAGCGCTACACTCGAGATCCATTCTCCGCCACTTTTTATAAGATCTTTTGTACGGTCGGTGATATGCATATACCCATCTGGATCAATGGTACTAACATCCCCTGTTTTAAACCATCCGTCTTCTGTAAAGTTATCATGGTTGTCGGCCTTAAAGTAAGAACTTAATACCCAAGCTCCTCGAACCTGTAGCTCTCCCATTGAAATGCCATCTCTTGGGGCAACCGCGCCATCTTCCTTTACGATGCGCATTTCTATTCCTGGGAATTCGATTCCTTGCTTGCCCCGTATTCTTAGTTTTTCCTTTTCATCAAGGGTAGCATGCATTGGTTGTAATCTTGATACCGTGCCTAAGGGAGAAGTCTCGGTCATACCCCATGCCTGTACTCCTCGAATACCGAAATCATTTTCAAAACCCTCTATTAAAGTTACGGGCAGCGCTGAACCGCCTACGACGTATTCTTCCAGTGCCAACGGTTCTATGGGCGGATTTTTTTTCATGGCTTCATACACGCCTAACCAAATGGTGGGCACTCCATTTGCTTTTGTAACTTTTTCCTTCTGCAGCATATCGATGATAGCATCTGGTTGCAAATGTATGGAGGGCAATACCATATCTGCCCCCTGATAAGATACACATATAGGGATACCCCCAGGCCATCACATGAAACTGAGGTACGATTAATAGTACAATATCTCGGTTGCTTATATTCGCCGCATTGGGCGATAGAATAGTAGCTGCATGAAGATAGGTAGAACGGTGCGAGTACAACACACCTTTTGGTAAACCCGTGGTGCCGCTTGTATAGCACATACCACATGCATCATTTTCATCGATATGGGGCCATTCGAAAATGACTGAATGACCTTCTAGCAGGGTTTCATAATGAATGGTGTTACGTAATGTGGTGCTAAATTCAACAGGTGCATTGATAATAATGTAATATTCCACCGTTTCTAGTTTATCGGCTATTTTTTCTAACAATGGTACCAAGGTAGCGTCGACAAAAATGACCTTGTCTTCTGAATGGTTAATGATAAATTCTGTTTGCTGAGGGGACAAGCGAATGTTGATCGTATGGCAAATGGCACCCGTTCCTGGAATGGCATAATAAAGTTCAAGATGTTGGTAATGGTTCCAAGCATACGTACCTACCATGTCGCCTTTGGTAACTCCCAATTTTTGGGTGAGGGCATTGGCAAGCATTTTACAACGTTGATACAGGTCACGAATGGTATATTCATGCCGATCCCCGTTCGGGAGATGACTAATTATTTTTTTATGATGAAAGGCACTATTCCCATATTCAAGAATAGTGTTGGTCGTAAGCGGGTAATTCATAATGAGTCCTTCCATGTTTTTTTGCATTAGCAGGTGCGTAAGCGTTTGGCACCTCTCTAAAGATATCGAATTTTAGATTATGGAAATGCAAACAAATTAAAGAGAAAAAACACCCATGTTACGCTGAGCCCTGAGGCTTCGCTCAGGAAAGGCCCGTTGAAGCGGGTCCTCGATAGGCTCGGACTGACGGTTTGGATTTTATTTGGCGATCGATAAATAAATAAAACAATGTTCCTAAGAATCACAGGCTTATCCGAAGGGAAAAACGAGTTTTTTAGAAGTTCAATTAAACCAAACCGCATAGCCTTTACTTCGGAGCTCCAAGGCCAAGGTTTCTTCCATTTTAAGGGCTTCTGCCCTCGAAGTCAAGGGTGAAATATGTTGGTATAAGCTCGAACGCAGGTACATGCCGTATTTTTGAACAATCTTAGCAGAAAGTTTGTATCCCTTTTTATTTACATAGCCCGTTTTGTGCTGGTCAAAACGCTCCTTGGGAGTCTTGCTGGTCATACCCACATAAAGGCATTGTAATACCCCATTGAATTGTGGATTGGCCTCCCGAAAACGCCTGTCTTCGGTAAACACGCGTTTTGACAGTTCTACTACATATATGCAATACTGGGTTTTGGGCAAAATTGTTTGGTATATTAAAGTTGTGCGTGCTCAGGGTTTTAATTCAATACAGGCCCTTATTCTTCCCATTCCGTATGGAAAACGCCCGCTCTATCCAAACGCTCATAGGTATGTGATCCAAAATAATCCCGTTGTGCCTGGATTAGGTTTAAAGGCAGTCTAGAGGAAGTATAGGCGTCAAAATATGTCAGCGAATTTGAGACACCAGGTAACGGGATGCCGTTCGCTGCTCCATATGCTACTAACTTCCGAGCTGAACCAACCGTTCCTCGTACTTTTTCAATAAAAGAGGGGGAGAGTAATAAATTAGGCAAGGAAGCATCCACTTTAAACGCCTCTGTAATATCTGCTAAAAGCCCGGCTCTGATGATACAGCCTGCTCGCCAGATTTTAGCGATAGTAGCAATGTCTACATTGTAACCGTATTCTTTAGAGGCATCGGCCAATTGATGTAGCCCTTGCGCATAAGTGATGATAAAAGAGAAGTAGAGGGCCTCTTCGGTCAATTTTTTCAGCACATCTTTGTCCATAGAGCTTACTTTTGGCCTGTCATATACGGCATCTGCTTTGATGCGTTCGCTTTTAAGAGCCGAAATCTCGCGCATGCTTACTGCAATGTCAATAGAAGGAACAGGGATACCAAGGTCCATCGCGTTTTGGGAGGTCCATTTTCCGGTACCTTTCTGTTTGGCCTTATCCAGTATTTGGTCGACCAAGTGGCCATCACCCAATTCATCTTGTTGTTCAAAGATTTCGGAAGTGATTTGCACAAGGAACGACTGTAATCGGCCTTCGTTCCATGTTTTGAAGGTGGTATGTAATTCTTCGTTGCTGAAGTCTCCTCCTTTTTTTAGTACGTCATAGATTTCCGAAGTGAGTTGCATAAGGCCATACTCAATCCCGTTATGCACCATTTTTACATAGTTCCCTGCCGATTTAGGGCCTAAATAAGCTACACAGGGTTCTCCTTTGTATTTGGCAGATACTGCTTCGAAAATTGGTTGTACGGCAACATAGCCTTCTTTTGATCCTCCCGGCATGATACTGGGGCCTTTGCGAGCTCCCTTGGCACCTCCGGAAACGCCTGCTCCAAAAAAATGTATTCCTTTTTCGCTTAAGTAAGCTTCACGGCGGTCGGTATCGGTAAAGAACGAATTTCCACCATCTATAATAATGTCGCCTTTATCGATATGTGGCAAGAGCCCCTCAATAACGGCATCTACGATTTTACCTGCGGGAACAAGCATCATTATTTTTCGTGGTTTGGCCAAGGCCTTTACAAAGGTGGCTATATCGGTTGTCGCATTTACTTTGGTCAAATCACCGCCTTCTTCCTTTAAGGCATTCACCTTCTCATCATCCAGATCATTGCCGAAAGACGAAAAGCCATTGTCTGCGACATTGAGTATAAAATTACGTCCCATGACCCCTAGGCCGATTAAACCAAAATCGTATGCTTGCTCCATGAATTTTAAAGATTTGTTACAGTTGGTATCGATTGATTCAAAATTAAATGAAAATATTCAGTTTTGATCTCCTTTGGCTTGGAAACTCCTTGAGGATGGCTATATTTAAAAATAAGTTATGAATAGCTCTAAAGAACATGTTACAGAATTAAGTAAATGAAAAAGACAGAAAATCAAATGCTCATTATTTTTGGTGCTTCGGGCGATCTCACTGCTCGTAAACTGGTGCCTGCCATCTATAATTTGTTCAAGGATGGACATTTGCCCGAACATTTCGTAGTGCTTGGGGCAAGTAGATCAAATCTAACCGATGCCGATTTTAGACAACGGGTAGTCTTGGAGAGCAAGTATTTAAAAAAGGATGTTGAAAGGGAAACGGCAGAAGTTATCGAGTCGTTTGCCAACAAAATTTTTTATACGGATCTGGGAAAAGAATATGATACGGATTATAGTTCACTGGCGAATCGTATATCGGATTTAAATCGGGAATATAAAACGGACGAAAATTATGTTTTTTACCTTTCAACACCCCCTAGTTTATACCAGGCGATCGCCAAGAACATTTGTGAACAGGACTTGTCTTCGGAAACCACTGGTTGGAAGCGATTGATTGTCGAAAAACCCTTTGGCTATAGCCTGGAGAGCGCCAAGCAACTCAATGAAGGGCTTCATCAATATTTTAAGGAATCGCAGATTTATAGAATCGACCATTATTTAGGGAAAGAGACTGTGCAGAACCTATTGGTGACCCGTTTTGCCAATAGCATTTTTGAGCCTTTGTGGAACCGCAATTATATTCACCATGTAGAGATTACCAATGCTGAAAGTGGTGGTGTAGAAAAACGTGGAGGATATTATGATAAGTCGGGAGCGCTTCGGGATATGTTTCAAAACCATTTGCTACAGATCGTATCGCTGGTGGTGATGGAACCACCTATCGGAGCCAATGCGGAAGAAATAAGAAATGAGAAAGTAAAGGCGTTAAAATCGCTTCGTATAATGCGAGATGCTGAAACATTGCACCAAAATACGATTCGTGCCCAGTACATAGCTTCTACGATCAACGGGGAAAAAGTAAAAGGCTACCGAGAAGAAGAGGAAGTAGATCCTGAATCGAAAACTGAGACCTACGCTGCCATCAAATTTTTTGTAGACAATTGGCGATGGGCCGATGTACCCTTTTATGTGCGTACGGCCAAACGCATGCCTACGAAAGTGACCGAAATAGTGATTCATTTTAAGTCGCCGCACCATCAGATTTTCAGAGATGCGGGTATGAACGACAAGGATAACAAATTGGTGATACGTATACAGCCAGATGAAGGTATTTTGATCAAGTTCGGAGTGAAAGTGCCGGGACAAGGATTCAAGGTAGAGCGTGCAAACCTCGATTTCTACTATTCGAGCCTTACTGAAACCAATGTAATGGAGGCGTATGAACGTTTGTTGTTAGATGCCATGCAAGGCGATGCCACCCTCTATGCCCGTGCTGATGAGGTCGAAGCGGCATGGGAATTTGTGGATCCCATCTTAGAATATTGGAAAAGTTCCGACGAAAAAGTCTACGGGTATTCCGCAGGAGTTTGGGGCCCGGAGAATGGGGATGATCTAATGGAGGATTTAGGAACATGGCGCAATCCGAGCGAAAACTTGGCAGATGATCCAGGTTTTTGTGTAATATGTTAATTGAGGATATTAATGGAATATATTTCGAATGAAACTAAAAATTGCGACTACTAAAAGCGATCTAGCGCTAGACTTTGCCCGTTATTTGGCCATTGTGATTGCCGCTCGAGATGAGGTGCATATCGCGCTATCGGGCGGGAGTACGCCCAAGGTAGTATTCGACGAACTGGCTGCCAATTTTCAACCAGACATTGATTGGAGCAAGGTTCATCTTTATTGGGGTGATGAGCGATGTGTGCCGCCCGAAGATGGGCAGAGCAACTATAAAATGACGCTAGACCATCTTATTTCTAAGATTCAGATTCCTATAACTAATATTCACCGAGTATTCGGGGAAAATGCACCTTCAGAGGAAGCAAAACGATATGGGAAGCTATTGCATGAAAAGCTTCCGAAGGTGAAAGGATTGCCCCAGTTTGATTTGGTCATTTTAGGAATGGGGGATGATGGGCATACTGCTTCCATTTTTCCACATGAAATCGAATTGTGGCAATCCGAACGTTATTGTGAGGTGGCAACGCATCCGGAGAGCGGACAAAAACGAATCACCATTACAGGTAAGTTGATCAATAATGCCGGGATCGTTGCTTTTTTGGTTACCGGAGATAACAAAGCTGAAAAGGTAAAAGAACTTGTAAATAGGGAAGGAGCCTATCAAAGTTATCCCGCCAGTTTGGTGGCCCCGACCACCGAAAAACTTTTGTGGTTTTTAGATGAGGCCGCGGCCGCAGGACTTACTTGAGTTCAATTTTAAGGTTTTCGTTACTGAGACCCTCGGTATACTGTTTAGAATCAAAGTGGTTTTCGTCAAACTGCGTATCTCTTTTAAAAGCGGCTTCTTTACGAAACTTACTTCGTGCAAACCGTCGAATTCCCTGTTCGTCCTGTATCAAAAGTCCAGGAACCTGACTGCTATTTCCATCTTCATCTTTTGCGACCATCGTGAAATAAGAGGAGTTGCAATGCCTCTTTTTACCGGTAGTAATATTTTGTGACTCTACGCGAACACCCACTACCATTGAAGTACGCCCCGTATAGTTAATAGCGGCCTTTAAAGTGAGTAGCTCGCCCACTTCCACAGGGCTTAAAAAATCGACCCTGTTTACCGAAGCGGTTACACAATATTGCCTCGAATGTTTGGATGCACAGGCAAATGCAATCTGATCCATTAAGCTTAGGATATGCCCGCCATGTATCTTGCCTCCAAAGTTGGAGTGGGATGGTAGCATCAACTCTGTAATTGATAATCGAGATTCCCTAGCTGTTTTAAACTCTTTCATCTGTAGATTTTTGCTTTTTTATTCGGGAGACTATAATTCGCCAATGAATAGTTAGGTAAGCACCTAAAATGTGGTGGCGCATTTCAGACCATTAGTTCCTTAAATGTGGCGACTGCTCCTTTTCAACCTTGGTAACAAAATACTTGGTGTCCCCTAACCAAAAAAAAGTGGCAAAGCGTTCCGTATAATGTAATTTCACATAGTTTCCTTGATACTCTTGTAGCTTACGAATAACCTCTTTGTCCTTGTCCAATACCGAGAAAGGGAAGATCTGTGCACCAGATATACCTTGGCTCATTTCTCCTTCCCAAGTTTTGACCACCACGCCTTTGTGACTAACTTTAATTAGTTCACCCGAGCGTACACCTTCACTATAGGGTACAAAATAGATAAAGGCATAGTAGATGGCCATTATGGCGATTATTCCAAGAATTCCTATTACAATTACTTTTTTCATCTAAAATTGAATTAATAAACAGTATACAGAAATAAGTTAACAGTACTCAGAAGTGAGTATTTGGTAAACAACATTTCTAATTTTTTGCTGGATTCGATATTTGAATTTATTTTTTTCTCTAATCTCTAATCTCTAATCTCTAATCTCTAATCTCTAACCAGAAATCTCTTCAAAATCATCTTCCTGAGCGCGTTTTAAAATCGGATCCGGAATCGATTTTTTCGCTTTGGCGCCCATCTTCTTTAGTTTTTCAATACTTACGACAATATTTCCACGGCCTTCTACAAGTTTGTTCATAGCGCCCTTGTACTCCGATTTCGCCTCATCCATCTTCTTGCCAACCCTGGTAAGGTCGTTTACGAAACCTTCGAATTTATCGTAAAGGGCACCGGCCTGCCGTGCAATTTCCAGCGCGTTTCGTTGCTGTTTTTCATTGTTCCACATACTATCTATCGTACGAAGTGTTGCTAGTAGGGTAGAGGGAGTCACGATGACTATATTTTGTTCGAAAGCTTTATTGTACAGTAAATTATCATTGTTGATGGCGATTGCAAAGGCGGGTTCTATGGGCACGAACATCAGCACAAAATCCGGACTCTCCATTTCATAGAGGTCTTCGTATTTTTTCGCTGATAATTGGTCTACGTGTTTTCGTAACGAATTAATGTGGTCCTTTAAAAATCGGGCCTTCAATTCGCTATCCTCTTCGTTTACATGGCGTTCATAGTCGGTAAGCGATACTTTTGAATCGACGACCATCTTTTTTCCGTCCGGCAGGTGTATGATAACGTCGGGAAGTACCCTAGATCCGTCTGCCAAAGTGAAACTTTGCTGTACGGTATATTCCCGATCCTTTTCCAAACCAGATTTTTCGAGGACCCGCTCCAACACCAACTCCCCCCAATTCCCTTGCATTTTACTATCGCCTTTTAGCGCTT
Organism: uncultured Flavobacteriaceae bacterium; assembly: GCA_938010765.1. Classification (GTDB taxonomy): domain Bacteria; phylum Bacteroidota; class Bacteroidia; order Flavobacteriales; family Flavobacteriaceae; genus Pelagihabitans. The sequence goes on from CALLVX010000039.1 coordinate 43,167, forward strand.
TTGTAAGGTTTTCGGCCTCTTGGGTGATCTTTAGATTTTGCGACTGCAGGTTCAATAACTGTTCCTTTAAGGCAGAATGGATGCTAATATTTTCTTTCTGACTTTCTTCCACCTTTTTTTCAAACAGTTGGATTTTTTCATTCAGGGGAGTCAAGATATCCTTAATGTTCTTCTCATTACGCTCAGTGAACTTTAGACTCTTTTCTTCCAATATCTTATTGGCGAGGTTTTCGAACTCTTTGGTAAACTTTTCTTGTAGTTTTTCGACCTCCTCTTTCTGTTCCCTATTTTTCAGGCGAAGGTTTTCCATATCCGCTTCATACCGCACTAGCTGGTTGCCGAGCTGTTCCTTTTCAAGCTGTAGTTGGGTTTTGTTTTCTTCGGAAGTACTTAGTCTTTCTTCTAATGATGACAGGCTTTGACGAAGTTGTTGCTCCCGTTCCTCTAAGGTACTTTGGTTCGATTGGGTTTTTAACTTTTGGATGTAAACACCGAGAAAATAACCCGCTGCCAAACAGAGTAGGCCTACCAAAAGATATATAAGAAAGTCGTTCATTCGTAGTTGATAGTCTTCGAAGTAAAGATACAAGATTGATAATAAAACCAATCGTTCTCCGACAGCTTACTTTTCAATCCTGAAAGATCCTGATTCTGGGTCAAAAGAAACCGTATCAGATGGGAAAAGTTTTTCGAACTGCCCTTGCGCGATCAACTCGGAAGGTTCCCCGAACGGATTGTCGCTTCCGTTTAGTATCAATAATTTATCGCAAACCTGTAAGGTCATTTCAATTTCATGACTGGTAAAAAGTACCGTTTTCTTTGTTTTATATGCGATAGATTTCAGTAGTTTTAGAATTTTTACCTTATGGTAAAGATCTAGGTGTGTCGTTGGTTCATCTAATAAGATTACAGCAGTGTCTTGTGCCAAGGCCCTTGCGATCATGACCCGTTGCAACTGCCCATCGCTTAGTTCATAACATTTTTTTTGATGCAGTTCATTCAATTCAAGCATCGTTAAGGCGCTTGAAACATGGGTTTTATCTTCTTTGGAAAGTGTGCCGATCCAATTCGTATACGGCTGCCTGCCCAGGGCTACCAATTCTAAAACGGTCATATTCTTAGCAGCAATTGGCTCTGTTAATACCAAGCTTACGGAAGCCGCAAGTTCTCTTGGTTGATAGCGTTCTAAAGCACGTTCTTTTAATTGTATGGTTCCCGAAATTTTGGGTTGTACATTTCCCAAAGTTCGTAAGAGGGTAGATTTACCAATTCCGTTGACGCCCACAATGGCGGCTAAATTTCCTGGGGAAAGCCGAAAGTTGATCCCTGAAGTAATGGGGGTCGATTGATACCCGATTACTAAATCAGTGACCTCTAAAGCTGTATTATGCTTGTTTGAATCGATTTTCTTTAAATTTTAACTCGATAATCGAGATTTATACTTGCCTGCCGTTAGGCAAGTTGCTTCGATGCCAGAACGACAAGTATTCGGGCGGACCTGCACGACCAGTGGTCGGACAGGTTTGTGTTAAAATCGAAGGTACAATTTCCTTTCAATCTCTCGTGAGCGTGCCCCGAGGTAATTTACTATAATTGTGCGAATTGTAACCACACGCTCATTAATGATCATTACCAAGTTTAAAAAACCATTGTACGTCGCCGTACCAATAACCAGATAACAACCGGTGCTCCCAGAATACTGGTAATAGCGTTAATAGGTAGTACACTGGCAGCGTTCGGAACCTGTGCCACCGTATCGCAAAGTAGCATCAATATGGCGCCATAGACGAGTACTGCCGGTACTAGGACTTTATGATCGGTAGTATCGAACAATTGACGCGCAAGGTGTGGAACTGCAAGACCAACGAAGGCGATAGGTCCTGCAAATGCGGTAACACTGCCTGCCAACAAGCCTGTAGCCAATATGACCAAGTAACGGGCTTTTTTTAGGTCGACTCCTAGACTCTTCGCATAGTTTTCACCCAGCAACAGTGCGTTTAGGGCTTTTACGGATAGGACACTTAGTACAACTCCGATCAAAATAATTCCAAATAAGAGTAGCAACTGCGACCAAGACAGGTTACCGACGCTCCCAAAAGACCAAAAGATGTATTGTTGTAATTCTTCGGCCTTCGAGAAGTACGATAGTACACTAACAATGGCGGCCGTAATACTCCCGAACATTAGCCCAATGATCAACAAGGCCATCGTATCTTTTACTTTCGAGGCAACGGCCATTACGGCAAGTAACACTAGAAAACTCCCGATGCTTGAGGCAACGGCAATAGAAACATCATTAACCATACTGAAAGCCGTAATACCCGAGAAAATAGAAGACCCCATAATCAATAATGCGGCTCCCAAACTTGCTCCGGAACTAATACCCAAGACAAACGGACCGGCCAACGGGTTTCGGAATAAGGTCTGCATCAACAATCCGCTCAACGCTAAGCCACTTCCCACAAGAATGGCCGTCAATGCCTTTGGAATTCGATAATTCCACACAATGTAGTACCAAGATTCATTGGTTTCACTTCCCAAAAGAATGTTCAAGCTGCTTTTAAATGGGATAGTGACCGACCCTAAACTCAAATTCAATATAAAACTCGCTAAAAGTGCAATTAATAGCAGCAGGAAAGCAAAACGATATGTTTTAGGGTTCTCCAATTAATCCAAGGGCTTAAAAAAGTAAAGTTCGTGTTCGGGCAAAAGGGTTGGGTGAAAAATATGGATTAGATCTTTGAGAACCAAATCGGGTCGTTGTGGAGCAAGTTCATAAAAAAGAAGCCCGCCAGAAGGCCCTTTGGCAATGGTATTAGAAAATATATTTTTGTTTTTGTAGGCATCGAACTGCTGGTAATGTCGGTTTGCCGTAGCCATTTCGGAATAGGAAGTATGCATCGATGGATTCAACCAAAATTGAGCCTTTTGGCCCTTGTCCAGTACACTTTCGACACTCAAGGAAATACTTCCTGTTTCTGGTGTGTCTTTCCATAGGTAATCTGTTTGGGCATCTTTTAAGAACTGCGCCATCCAGCTTTTTCCTCCGGACACGTACCATACATCCTTATAGAGCCCTCCTGTTAAAACCGTTGGCTTACTACGAGCATTAGTAGCCAACATTTTTGTGTTTTTATACTCGGCTTCAATCGTTTTAAAAATACTATCAGCTTTTTTTTCCTTATTAAAAAAAGTCGCGAAAAACTTGATCCATTCCGCTTTTCCTAGCGGAGTTTCTTCTGTCCAATCTCCATTATAGACGACCGGGACTTTGGAGCGTATTAAAGTTTTATAGGCTTTGTTCTGGTTGTTGATTCCAAAACCGATGACAACCTCGGGATTCAAAGAAATAGTCATTTCTGTATTGATAGTCTCGTTGTTCCCAAGCTCTTTTATAAGGCCTTCTTCAATGTGTTCTCGGGCTTTTTTAGAAGATATAAAAGCAGTACTTGGAAAACCTACCAGACGATCAATCACCCCTAAGGCCTCTAAGGCGGGAATATGAGTGGTAGAAGTTACTACGATTCTTTCTACCGGTGTGGCAACAACAGCATCGTATTCTTGATTGTTTAGGGTTAAACTAGCTGCCAGGTTTTTGGGTACCAAGGCATAGGTAAAGGCACTTTCGGCATTGGGCCAAGGACTACTTATTGTAATCACGGTAATGCCCGAAGCTAATTTTTCTACGGTAAAACCTTTAGCATAAAGAATATTAGTATTTATAGCTGCACCTAAAGTCTCACTAGCTACATTTTTGGGTGCTTGCTTGCAAGAATGGCAGAGCGTAAAAAGTAACACTAGTGCGAAAATGGATCTACTATACTTGGTCATCATCAAATTCTATTTTAAATGAAATCCTTTTGTAACGGCAAAGGTAGCATCTTTATATTCTAGCTTTAACACATGACCATAGTTTAGTTGAATACTGAAAGAGTCTTTCAAAGGCATATTTTTTATATGTGCAAGTAGCGCTCTTATAGGCCCCGCATGGGATATAAGGATGCTGTCTTTTTTAGATGGCAGTACAACCTTATTAAAAAAATCGACCACGCGTTCCTGGAGGTCCATATAAGATTCTCCAGTTGGCACTTTCGTGTTGACAAAGTCGTTCATCCAAGGTTTTATTTCTTTTGGGGAAATGTCGTTCCAAGCTTTCATTTCCCATGGGCCAAAGTCAAGTTCCATTAAACGGTCATCTATCCGAACATTCGTATTTATGGTATTCGCAAGTTTGCTACACCGTTGAAGTGGACTACTGTAAATTATGGTCCCGGTATCAAATTTCAGTTTTTCGTGAACCGCTTTCCATTCTTTTTCAAAATCAGAGGTAACATCTAAGTCGGTTTGTCCGTAGCAAATTCCTTTTTTTATGTTTGGAGTAGTATGTCTGACTAGATAAATTTCCATAAGATCAAAATGCTTAGATAGAAGACAATTTCCGATAATTGTTGAATGGCTCCGGCGCAATCTCCTGTTTGCCCTCCGATCCATTTTTTGAACTTCGTCCCCAAAAATACTTTTGAAAGATATACAGGGATAAGGGCTAGAAGTATGTATGGGGTATTAAAAAAGATAAGCGGTAAACAACCAAAAATACCACTGATGATAAGCAAACCAGTTGAGAGGTTTTCAGCTGCAGGCTTGGCTTTGCTATCCTTACTATCTCGCACATACGGGTGAGTATAAATAAGGGTAGTTGCTATAAATCTACTTACTGTATGTCCTGAAATTAAGACTAGGGGAATGGTAACTGCTGGGATGTGTAGAAGCGCAAAAAACTTTAATGCTAATACTGCTGTAATCCCCACTACGCCGTAAGTTCCCAATCGGGAATCTTTCATGATCAGCAGTATTTTTTCCTTAGTCCATCCGCCACCGAAACCATCGCATACGTCAGCGAATCCATCTTCATGAAAGGCACCGGTTGCATAAATGGTAGCCGCCATACTCAAGAGAATGGCAATCTCTTTGGGTAAAAGAAAGGCTACCCCATAAAAAACCAACGCGCCTATACTCCCAACAATGCCACCGACTAAAGGAAAATACTTGGCACTTTGTCTTAGGTAGTCAGGGTCATGGGTTATCCATTTTGGGCATGGGATTCTAGTAAAGAACATTAAAGCGGTAAAAAAAATATCGATTTCCTTTCTCATAAACCGCTCACTTTTGCGTCTGAAAAACTGGCCATGTCCTCAAGGAAACCAGTGGCGCATTTAATAATGGGGAATGCCAAGGCAGATCCAGTACCTTCCCCCAACCGTAAACCCAAATTTAATAGGGGTTCTTTCTCTAGGAACTGCAACATTTTATGATGTCCTTGTTCTCCGGAAGTATGTGAAAAAATACAATAGTCCAAGACATTCTTTTCCATAGCATGGGCAACAAGTAGGGCAGCAGTGACTATAAACCCATCTATGATAAGTAGTATATTTAATTCCGCAGCTTTTAAAATGGCACCGGTAATCATTGCGATCTCAAATCCCCCGAAAGTTGCTATGGTTTCCAATGGTCCCGATGGTTGGTGTGTTTTAAGAACTGCTTCCAGAATTTTCACCTTCCGAGTGATGCCATCTTTTGCTAGGCCTGTTCCTGCTCCTACACATTCTTTAATGTTGAATTCAGTAAAACTGGACATGAGTAGTGCTGCTGACGAAGTATTGCCGATTCCCATTTCTCCAAAACCGAGTACGTTGCAGCCATTGACATGTACTTGGGTTACAATTTTAGCACCTTCTTCTAGCGCTTTTTTGCACTGTTCAATAGTCATTGCAGGTTCGAAGGTGTAGTTTTTTGTTCCGAAACCTATTTTAGCCTTAATAAGGCCGGGCACGTTTTTAAAAGAGTGGTTGACCCCTGCATCTACAATATGTAAGGCTAAATCATTTTGCTTGCAAAACGAATTGATTGCAGCGCCCCCTTCCAAGAGATTATAGACCATTTGGGCCGTTACTTCTTGAGGATAGGGGTTTACCTTCCCTTCTTTTGCAATTCCATGATCTGCCGCGAAAACAAGTATCGTAGGATTCTTCAATGAAGGGCTTGCCGTATTTTGAATCAATCCTATTTGTAAAGCGATGGCCTCTAAACGACCAAGCGCACCCAAAGGTTTTGTTTTGCCGTTTATCTTGTCTTGCAGACTTGATTTAAGCTGAGTTGAAATTGGGGAGATGTTAAAACTCATTCTTGTTTTATTCTTTGATTACTACTGGTATTCCAGAGACCATTAAAATTGCCTTATCCGAATGTTCGGCGATATATTGATTCATCCAACCTTGCAATTCTGTAAACTTTCTTCCAACCTTTGTTGCAGCATGAACACCCATTCCTATTTCGTTGGATATGATTATGATAGTGGCGTCTATTTGAAGTAATTTATTGAATTCATTTTTTGCAAGCAGAAGGGCTTTTTCGATGTCATTTTTAGTGTCGACAAAAAAATTGGTAAGCCATAATGTGACGCAGTCAATAACAACTGTTTCTTTTGGGTTTATGACGTCGAATATCACTTTTTCGGCTTCTACAGAGGTCCAACGTTCATCTCTTTCTGAAATATGACGATCAATTCGCGCACGGTGATCAGCGTCCCAAATACGGGATGTGGCCACATATTTAGGGTGATTGCTAAGTTGTGTCGCCAGATTTTGGGCGTACCTACTTTTTCCTGAACGTTCCCCTCCTGTAATGTAATACATCATTTCAGTATTTTTTTGAGAGTTCAATATTAGACATTTTTTTAGGAGCAAAACAACTGTAATCATATTGAACAAAAAAGAAGTACATTTGTGCTGAATTTTGGTTCCCATCAATTTTTCAGGATGGGATTAAAAGGGAATCCGGTGAAAATCCGCAACTGTTCCCGCAACTGTAAGCTTTGTTTGCCAAATGGCAAATGTTTGTTGCTAACTCCAAAACCACTGTCTATTAAAATTAAGATGGGAAGGTGAGCAACAAAACGCAAGTCAGGAGACCTGCCAAATTCGAAACTAAAAATCGATAGACTTTCGGGTAAAAGGTCTTCCATTGTATGAAACTGATTTTCTCAATTTGGTTAGTGCTTTTGAGCGTGACCTGTATTTTGGCGCAAAGTGATACTATTATCGCTCTTGATGAGGTGATAATGACCGATGTGAAATTACGGCAGTTTTCTGACGGGGTTAAAACGACCGTTTTAAATGACTCGGTCGCGCTCCGAAATCAGGGTACCTTTACCGATAACCTACGTAACAATTCAACCCTTTATTTTAAAGAATATGGCTATGGGATGACTTCCACGGTTTCTTTTCGTGGTACCGGAGCTTCTCAAACAGCAGTTGTATGGAACGGTATTAACATCAACTCACCAATGAGTGGGCAAACCGATTTTAATACGCTTCTTTCACAAAGTACCAATGAAGTTACGATTCGCAGTGGTGGTGGAAGCACACAGTACGGTACAGGTGCAATAGGGGGGAGTGTTCATATAAATTCTATCCTAGAATTTGGAAATCACTCTGACCAGAGATTAAGTATGGGCTATGGTGCCTTTGATACACGGTCGTTGTTTTACGCAGGGTCTTTCGGAAAAAGACAGAACGCCCTTAAAATAGGGGTAGGTCACTACGCATCCGAAAATGATTTTAAGTACCTAGACACAGACAGAAGAAATGAAAACGGAGCTTTCGACAATACTAGTCTCGACCTTGCTTATGGCATAACCTTAGGCAAATCACATATACTAAAAGTATATAACCAAACATTTGTCGGTGATCGTAACTTTTCTGGTACCTTAACGGCCCCGTCAAATGATAACTATCACGATTTGAATTCACGCTCGTTAGCAGAGTGGGTAAATTTTGGGCCCCAAAAAGTACAGCGGGTAAAAGCGGCCTATTTGTATGAACGATACCGGTACTATCCAAATCGTTTGCAAGATGATTTCAGTTTTGGTAATGCGAATACATTTTTATTCAACTACGATTATAAATATCATTTTAAGAAATTTGTGATTAATGGTATTTCCGAATTTCAAACTATTACCGCAGATGGGTCGTCTATTCTTCCAGAAAATCGAACGCTTTTTTCAGGTATTCTTTTGCTTTCCCATGCGCCTACCGATCGGTTGCGTTATGGTTTAAACTTGCGGAAAGACTGGATCAGTAGTTATGAAAGTCCGTTTGTGTTCTCTTTAAACAGTAGGTATGCCTTAACTGACAACTACCAAGTAAGTATACTAGGGTCAAAGAATTTTAGAGCCCCGACTTTCAATGATTTGTATTGGGAAGGAGCAGGTGCTACCGGGAATACTAATTTGGCACCCGAGACTGCATTGCAAGGTGAAGTTGGGCAACGGTTGACACTTAAGAATCTTCATTTTCAATTGAACGGTTATTACATTGCCTCTAAAGACTTAATTCAATGGCGGCCGGATCTATCGGGTGTATGGTCTCCGGTAAATGTCAAAGATGCTACGCAGTACGGGTTCGAATTAGAAAGCGGTTGGAAAAAGAACAAAGGTGTTCATCAAGTATCCTTGAATGCAGCATACGCTTTCAGTAAATCGATAGACACAAGCACAGAAAAACAATTGTTGTACGTACCCTTGCATACTGTTCGCGGGAATATCTCGTATGCGTATGGGAGGTGGCGTACATACCTACAAGCATTATACAATGGGCAGGTATATACCACCACGGATAACGAGCAGGATATACCTGGTTATGTAGTTGGGAATTGGGGCTTGGAATATGAGTTACCGACCATTTTAGGGATAGTGGCAACCACTGCTATAAAGGTTAACAATGTTAGCAATACTCGGTATCAGAACGTAGCGTTTAGGCCGATGCCAAACAGACATTTTCACTTTCAACTTAATTTTAAATTTTAGTAAATGAACACCAAACAGTTGGTATTGGCCTTGGCCGCAGGATTTTTCTTTGTCGCTTGTGAAAACGACGATAATACTAGTGGTAGTTTGCCCTTGGGCGACTATGAGAACGGGATATTGATTACAAATGAGGGACCCTTCAGTAATGGCACGGGAACTGTTTCTTTTATCTCGGATGATCAGATGATCACAGATAATGAGGTTTACAATAAGGTCAACAATGCCGATTTAGGGAATGTTGTACAGTCAATGGCTTTTGTGGGAGATAAAGCGTATATCATCGCAAATGTATCTAACAAAATTACGGTAGTAAATCGATATACTTTTGAAGAAATTGCCAGAATCGACTCGGGACTTGACAACCCTAGATTTTTTGTTGAGGCGAATGGGAAGGGGTATGTAACCAATTGGGGAGATACAGGAGATGAAACCGATGATTTTATCGCATTGATAAATTTGGAAACCAATAGTGTTGATGGGACGATTCCTGTTGATTTAGGGCCTGAGAAGTTGGTTGCGAACAATAGCTCTATTTATGTAGCCCATCAAGGTGCTTTCGGACAGAATAATAAGGTCTCGGTTATTGATATAGCTACAGAAACGGTTACCACTACTATAACCGTTGGCGATGTACCCAAAGCGATTTTGTTTGATGCTACCGGAGATTTATGGGTGCTTTCTGCCGGGAAACCGTCCTTTTCTGGGACGGAAACTGCAGGACAAATTGATAAAGTGGATACCAATGCGAATGAAGTAACTGACACCTATAACTTTTTTGCGGTTACCGAGCATCCGAACCATCTAGGAATCGATGGTGATCGTTTGTACTATAGTCTAGATAGTAGTATTTATAGCATCTCTATTTCGAACCCCATAACACCTACGGCAAGTGATTTTGATAGAGTACCGTCTTATGCGATGGTAGTTGAAGATGGAAAATTGTATACCACCGATGCAAAAGATTTTGCAAGTAATGGCAGTATCGCCATCTATGATCTGGCAACTAAGAATGAATTGAACACCTTCGATGTCGGTATTATTCCGGGTGGGGTGTACTTTAATTAATGCAATGGCGGTCGACTAGCTATTTGGAAAAAATCAAAGGACGTAAAGAATACTGCCAAGGGTAGCATTCTTTCTTAATGCTACAACAAATAGTAATTAATTCATTTTTTGAAGTTGTATGATAAAGGTGTGTTCTTTTCTTCCTGCGGTTACGCAAATGTTATACGATATGGGATTGCAAGAACACCTCTTTGGGGTGACGTTTGAATGCCCTCCCGTGGCTCTTAAGGAAAAGAGGGTGGCAGTACGCTGTGTTTTAGAAGAGAAAGACTACAGCAGTCGAGAAATCGACACGCTTTTCTCCGCAAGCAAGCGTACGGGGAAAAGCTTGTACTATGTAGAGCCAGGGATTTTAGAAGAAATAGCCCCTGATATTATCTTTACCCAAGATGTGTGCGATGTATGCCAAATAGACACGGCATGCACGGCGGCGGCGGCGGCACACCTAATAAAACAGCCTCGATTGATTTCTATTACCCCCAATACATTGGAGGATGTATTTAGCAATGCACTTACAATCGCTGCTGCTTTGGAAAGAGAAGAAGCTGCCCATGAGTATATCTCTACCCTAAATCAACGTAAAAACGGGGTTATTGATCAACTTAGGGCCGCCAAGGTATTAACAAAACGTGTATCAGTTTTAGAGTGGATAGATCCTATTTTTAACTGTGGACATTGGATTCCGCACCAGGTTGGATACGCAGGGGGAGTAGACATGCTATCGAACCCTTCAGGGGATAGTGTCGTAATCTCTTGGGAAAAAATAGTTCGGTACGACCCCGAAGTTTTGGTAATTGCACCCTGCGGTTTTACTATAGACAGGAGTTTAGAAGAAATGCATCTGCTTACAGGTAAAGAGGAGTGGAGCGATCTAACTGCAGTGCACTCTAACAAGGTTTATATCGTTGACTTTGATTTATTTACACAATCTTCGGCCAGTACTTTGGTGAAAGGTATTGAGTTATTGGCAGCCTTGTTTCATCCTGATGTAATAGAGATGCCAATTGAGTGCTCTCATAGGCTTAAGCAACTTTCAGTTAATCAACTACGTGCTGAATAAAAAAAGACCCTGACAAATCTGTCAGGGTCTTTTTTTATTTTTAAGCTTTTTCCTATTTAAAATTAAAGTTAATAGGTTTGTCCAAGAACATTTTGTCTTTAATAGGTGACATCATATCTGAATCATTGAATGGTTTAGCCGGCATTTTAACGGTAAAGCTTCTTTTGGAAACACTACCGGTAATTTCTTGAATTGCTCTGGCTAACAGAGGTTCGTTCTCATCACCAAAAACCCCCAAATTGCTTAAATCTTCCTCTAATACTACATCGGGAGTCAAGCCTGCCGTATAATCAGAAAAACCATCTGCATTTTCATTTCGGCCACATAGCGGCTGAATTGCCCAACTATTATCTGAGTTGATATTGTCTTCTCTTTGCGGACTATATATATAATCGTTATCCGCATCATCTACAAATGTTATAGAAAATTCATTCTTTCCCCTTGTGGTCTCTCCAATATGTATCACATTCATATATGGAGCAAGCCCATTCATTACCAATTCGCTCGCGGATGCGGAGCTTGTGCCAGCAAGAACAAAGACTCTTGAAAGGTTGAGCGTATTGATTGCCGAACCTGCATTGGTTTCATTTGCAAAAAAATCATTTAACTGAGCATCGCCAAATTGTGATTGCAATTTGGTGTTCCAACGTTGCCTCAAGAACAAATTGTCGGTATTTGTACCATAAATCATACTTGATAACAAACGAGCTGAATTTACAGAGCCTCCTCCATTGTATCTCAGGTCAAGTACTAATTCGGTTGCACCACCAGCAACCAAACGACCAAAAGCATTGTTTAAATCCTCATCAAATTCATTGGTAAAGCTGTTGTACTTCAGGTAACCAATTTTCTGTCCGTTTACATCCAGAACTTTATCAAGAAAAACAGGGTTTTTAACAAAATTTTCTTGTTTGGTCAAACTTACTTCCACATCATTTGGCGCTACTTCATTGTTCATAATGGTGGCCATGTTCAATACGTAGGTATCATTGTCACCAAATAGAAGATCACGATAATTACCATCGTTCAATGTTTGACCATCAACACCCGTGAAGAGATCTCCCCTTTTAATATTTTTGGTAGAAGCGTCCGAATTTGGTTGTACATAACGCACATAACCAAATATTTCTTCACTATTGGAAAAACGAACCAAGCCAAACTCTAGGCCGTTACTTTTAGATATCCCGGCAGAGGCTTGGGTAAGTATTTTATAATCCGAATTAAGGAAACTAAATCGATCTTCCGTAAATCGAAGTTTATTAAAAAATTCAGATGGATCTGTTTCAGAGGTTAAAAATGCAGTATACGATTCACTATCTGCAAATCTATCATCTGCTAAATCGGGCACGTCTTGTTGCCAAAAGTACCAAAAATTCATGGTCTTCCACATAAAATTTTGCACCGTTACATCGGCATTAGGGTCTGGTTCAGGGGTGGGCGTATTAGTAATGCCATCATCATCATTCGAGCAACTGGCCAAAACAAACCCTAGGGCCAAAAACAACATAAAATACTTTTTCATAGGTTCAATTTTAATTTTCAAGGCTTTTTTATCCATGTCCAACGTCGCAATTAACTACGCAGAACCGACCAAAAAAGATTATTTCAATTCTAAAGAATAACAATCGAAAAATCAAATACCCTACCACTTTTAAAATTGTGATAAAAGAGTTGTTAATTTTGTCTTCTGGACCATTCTTTATTTAGTAAGCGAATGCCTAAAATACTTACATTACAGGGAATAAAAAATAATTTGTAACAAAACTCGTTATACTTCGTCTTCCTTATGTAAACCGGTTAAAACGGCTTTCAAAAGAACCCAACCAGAATGCAACAGTCAGAATTTTTAAATGTGGTAATGCCCTTTAAGGACAAGCTGTTTCGATTGGCAAAACGCTTGCTGGTCTCAACAGAAGAAGCCGAAGATGCGACCCAAGAAATATTGCTAAAGTTATGGTCGAAAAACAAAATGATGGAATCGTATAATAATGTAGAGGCTTTTGCCATGACGATGACGAAAAACTTTTGTTTAGATCGCCTGAAATCGAAGCAAGCCAATAATTTAAAATTGGTACACAGTAATTATGCGGAAGAAAACTCCGGATTACAAACACAGTTAGAGGCGAAAGACAGTGTTGACTGGGTGCAAAAAATTATGGAGGACCTACCGGAACAGCAAAAAATGGTATTGCAATTGCGAGACGTAGAGCAATATGATTATGATGAGATTGGAGAAATGCTCGATATGCAGCCAACAGCCGTGCGCGTAGCCTTATCAAGGGCAAGAAAATTAGTAAGAGAAAAATTAGTGCAAAAACATAGTTATGGAATTGGATAACATCGAAAAATTATTGGAAAAGTATTTTGAGGCTACCGCGACGGTTACCGAAGAAGAAACCCTACGAACATATTTCTCTCAAGAAAGTGTAGCAACACATCTTGTGCAGTATGCCCCCATGTTTCAATACTTTACCAGTGCCAAAGAAGAGCGTTTTACCAAACAGGTGCCCCTAAAACCTAGAAGAAATTATTTCAAGTGGGCTTCTATTGCGGCAGTTGTCGTTCTTTTGATAGGATTGTATATGAATCAGCCAAAAACGGATCCTACACCAGAGGATTTGATGGCAATGTACACGCCTGAGGAAATCGAGTCTGCCCAAGAAGCCTTGGCCATGCTCGGAATGAATTTAAACAAGGGAACGGCGCAATTGTCGCACCTTGGAGAATTCGAGAAAACTACAAATAAATTTTTAACTAAAGAATAATAGCAATCATGAAAAAAGTAATAGCAATCTTCATTTTGACCATTTTACCCGTGCTTTCATACGGTCAGGATATATTTGACAAATATGAAGATGACGATAAGGTAACATTCGTTGCAATGCAACCTAAGATGTTCCAAATGTTGGGCAAAATGAGCGTAAGTTCAGATGACCCGGAAGCGAAAGAGTTCTTTCAATTGGTGAATTCAATCACAAGCTTTAAAGTAATAACTACCGATGATGCTTCTATCTCGAAAGATGTAGGCAGTTGGGTTACCACTCGCTTAAAGAGTTCTTCTTTTGAAGAGTTGATGCGGGTCCGTGACGGGGATTCGAACGTAAAGTTTTATGTGAAGGAAGGGAAAGATGATGACCATGTTAAAGAACTACTTATGTTCGTTACCGGAATGAAAGACCAAGATATAGAGGTCAACGGTAAAAAGTTAGAGACGGTGTTATTATCGTTAACAGGTGATATTAACCTAAGAAGTGTCTCTAAACTAACGGAAAAAATGGATCTTCCGGGAGGAAAGCAACTTGGTAAAGCCGGAGAGAAAAACTAAAACAAGCACATTCATCAATCATTAGTAATCAATCATTAATTGCCAAGCATACAGCAAGGCTCAAAAAACGACAGTCATGAAAAAAGTAATCGTAACTTTATTAATTGCAATTTTTCCACTACTAGGTTTTTCTCAATCTATCTTTGATAAATATGAGGATATGGATCATGTAGCCTCGGTTACTATCAACAAAGGGCTCATAAAAATGTTGAGCAGTATTCAAGTGGAAGGTGATAAGGATGCCGAAGAGTTTATTGAAATGGCCAAAGGTGTAAATGGTATCAAAGTATTTATAACCGAAGACAGCAAAGTGTCTCGCGATATGGGGGCAACCGTTAAAAAGTACCTCAAATCGTCGTCCCTTGAAGAATTAATGCGCGTTAGGGCAGACGAAGCCAATGTTAAGTTCTATGTGAAGAATGGAAAAGATGACAACCATGTCGCAGAATTACTGATGTTCGTATCGGGAATCAAAAACACCGATTTGGATATTAATGGCAGAAAATTCGAAAGCGTACTGGTTAGTATGACCGGAGATATTGACCTTCGCAAAATAGGCTCACTTACAAAGAGCCTTGACTTGCCGAAAGAACTGAACAAAGCAAAAAAAGGAAAATAAGATAGTCTTCCCCCATCTAAAAATAACCATATGAACAGAATTAAAATTAGTATAATAATTACATGCCTCTTGGGGCTTGTCGCTTGCTCTTCAACCCAAAGTTTGCAAGAGTATTATGTCGACAACTCCGGAAACCCTAATTTCCTAACGGTAGACCTTCCCGTTGGCCTTCTTGATATGGAAAAAGCCGATTTAAAAGCGGAAGAAAGAGAAGCCTTAGAGTCTTTGGATAAATTGAACATTCTTGCTTTTAAGAAGAACGACACAAACGAGGCAGAATATAATGTTGAACGTACAAAGGTTAAGGCGATTTTGAAAAATTCGAAATTTACCGAACTTATGCGAATGAATACCGAGTACGGCAAAGCGACCATAAAATATATGGGTGATGATGATGCGGTAGACGAGGTAATCATTTATGGCGATAGCAAAGAAAAAGGTTTTATACTGGTACGGGTACTAGGAGACGATATGAACCCAGCACATTTGGTTCAGTTTATCAAGGCCATAGAGAAATCAGATTATAAGGGAGAAGGCTTAGGTGAACTGGGAGAGTTTCTCCGCGGTTAGGCAAAGCTTGTTTATTATAGAATTTGATTCCCGTTTCGGTTGTTCCGAAACGGGAATTTTGTTTAACTCGATAATCGAGATTTATGGGCTCCTACGCCTGCGCGACAAGAGTTCGGACAGGCCTGCGTCGAAATCGAGTGTTAAACTTCCTTATCAATACCTCGGGCTTGCCTAGAAATAGTTTACTAAAACGCCAATAATTTAGTTAGAATACGATCTATAGTTCATTTTTTCATTGCGAATTCTTATCTTGGACAGATTACTATAAACAGTATTGTTAACCTAAAAAAGAGAGTATGGAAGATGCACAAATATTGATCAACAAAGGCCTGGCATTCGCCTTGGAATATGGTCCTAAGATTATTGGCGCTATTGTTATTTATGTTATCGGTTCTTGGGTCATTAAGAAGTTAATGAGGGTCCTCGGGAAGGTGATGAGTGCAAAAAACTATGATGAGTCGTTGCAGAAGTTTTTATTGAATCTTGCTTCGTGGGGTCTAAAGATATTTTTAATAATAATTGTTATTTCAAACCTGGGGGTTGACACTACCAGCTTTGCTGCAGTAATAGCGGCAGCCGGTTTAGCGATTGGCTTGGCATTGCAGGGGTCTCTTTCAAATTTTGCGGGTGGGGTACTTCTAATTATTTTCAAACCCTATAAAATTGGAGATTTGATAGAGGCACAGGGTGTTCTGGGTGTCGTAAAGGAAATTGAAATATTTACGACCAAATTAACCACCCCAGATAGTAAATTGGCTATTGTACCCAATGGCGCGATGTCTAATGGTAATATTGTAAATTATACGGCCGAGGGCAAGATGAGAGTAGATACAACCATAGGTATCGGATACGATGAAGATATTAAAAAGGCGAAGGAAGTTTTGCTAGAGGTCCTGACTTCGAACCCAAAGGTATTGCAAGACCCGGCACCTTCAGTGAATGTATCGGAACTGGCAGATAGTTCGGTGAATTTTGCAGTAAGACCGTTTTGTAAACCAGAGGACTATTGGGATGTATATTTCGGTACGCTAGAAGGCTGTAAATTAGCCTTGGATAAAGCGGGAATCGAAATTCCATATCCACATGCGGTCGAAATTCAAAAGCAAGGATAGCCCATTGGCCTTCTAAGTTTATAAAGTACGATTAGTATATAAGAAAAAGGGGGTCTCGAAAAGATTCCCCTTTTTATTGTCCTACACTTTTGCACGAACAAATGTGACTTTTAGAAAAATATTGGTGTCTAACATAGAAACACTAAACTTTAAAAATAGAAATAACGTATGGAGAATGCACAAGTATGGATTGACAAGGGAATCGGTTTTGCAACCGAGTATGGGCCGAAAATTATTGGCGCGATTATTATTTACATTATTGGTTCTTGGGTAATCAAAAAATTAACGGGTCTTCTACGAAAAGCCATGCTTGCAAAGAATTATGATGAATCTTTGCAGAGATTTTTATTGAACTTGGTGTCCTGGGCTTTAAAAATTTTCTTAATCATTATGGTAATCTCAAAATTGGGTGTCGAAACAACCAGTTTTGCTGCTATAATTGCTGCGGCGGGTCTTGCGATCGGTTTGGCGCTACAGGGTTCACTTGCCAATTTTGCCGGAGGTGTTCTGTTGATTATTTTCAAGCCCTATAAGATTGGAGATTTGATAGAGGCCCAAGGTGTAACCGGGGTGATAAAGGAAATAGAAATCTTTACGACAAAACTGGTTACCCCAGATAACAAATTGGCAATCGTACCGAACGGAGCTATGGCGAATGGAAATATTGTGAACTACACCGAAGAAGGTCAGATACGCGTAGATACGGTTATAGGTGTTGGTTATGATGAAGATATCAAAAAAGCAAAAGAAGTATTGTTGGCGGTGTTGACCTCAAATCCAAAAGTGTTGCAAGATCCGGCTCCTTCTGTGAATGTATCTGAATTGGGAGATAGTTCGGTTAATTTTGCAGTACGCCCCTTTTGTAGACCTGAAGACTATTGGGATGTATATTTTGGAACATTGGAAGGTTGTAAATTGGCCTTGGACAATGCCGGTATTGAAATTCCTTACCCGCATTCTGTTGAGATTCAGAAACAAGGGTAACATCCGATTTTATCAAAAGAAAAGACCGCCAATTGGCGGTCTTTTTTAGTTGTGGGAAATGAAGTCTTTATATGCCGGTATAGTTAGCCGGTGTAATTTGTTTGAGCTCATTTTTAATAACTTCTGAAACCTTTAAGGTGTCGATAAAGTTTGCGATCGAAGATTGGTTGATTCGTTCATTGGTCCGTGTGAGCCCTTTTAAGGCTTCATAAGGATTCGGATACCCTTCACGTCTCAAAATAGTCTGAATCGCCTCTGCAACTACCGCCCAGTTATTTTCCAAATCCTGTTCAAACTTTTCTCTGTTCAATAACAGTTTCCCCAAGCCCTTCATTGTAGACTGAAAAGCGATAATGGTATGGGCAAAAGGCATTCCTGCATTTCTTAGAACAGTACTATCGGTAAGATCTCGTTGTAATCTTGAAACTGGCAGCTTCGCAGATAAATGCTCGAACAATGCGTTGGCGATACCAAGGTTTCCCTCCGAATTCTCAAAATCGATGGGGTTCACTTTATGGGGCATTGCAGAGGAGCCAACTTCTCCTTTTTTAATTTTTTGCTTAAAATAATCCATGGAAACATAGGTCCAGAAATCCCGATCGAGATCCAAAACAATGGTATTTATCCGTTTCAAGGTATCGAACAGGGCCGCCATATGGTCATAATGTTCAATTTGCGTAGTAGGAAAAGAATGGTGCAAGCCCAATTTTTCTTGGACGAACTGCTGTCCGAAATTTTTCCAGTCAATGTTCGGATACGCTACTTTATGCGCGTTAAAATTTCCTGTGGCACCACCGAACTTCGCCGCGCTTGGAATATCATTTAAAAGGTTGAATTGTTCTTTTAACCGCACTACAAAAACATCGATTTCCTTTCCCAAACGAGTAGGGGAGGCAGGCTGGCCATGTGTTCGGGCGAGCATTGGTATAGCGGCCCATTCATCTGCTAATTCTTGAAGTCTTTTCAATAACTCCAGATAAGCAGGTACATATACCTCGTTCATTGCCGCCTTAATAGACAATGGTATTGCAGTGTTGTTAATATCTTGGGAAGTAAGGCCAAAATGGATAAACTCCTTAAAGGACTGAAACCCTAAAGTATCGAACTTTTCCTTAATAAAATACTCAACCGCCTTTACATCGTGGTTCGTAATCTTTTCTATCTCTTTGATAGCCTGGGCATCTTCCGATGAAAATGCAGTATAAATGGATCGAAGCGTATCAAAATTCGAATGGCTGAAATTACTTAACTGGGGCAAGGGAATTTCACAAAGCGCAATGAAGTATTCTATTTCGACCTGCACTCTGTATTTTATAAGTGCTTCCTCTGAAAAATAAGGAGCTAAGTTGGCTGTTTTGGAACGATATCTTCCATCAATTGGAGAAATGGCATTTAACGGCGTCAAGGACATGTGTGCGAAATTGATTGCTATTTTGAAAGTTGCAAAGATACTTATATACACGGGAGTTTAAAAGCAGGGCAAAGATAGTTTTGGGAGATTTTCTGCTAAATACCGGTTCTACTCCAGACTTTTAGGCAAGCTTGGCCAAGATCATTCGGGCACGCGCTTTATAAGCGGCACTACCAAGGGCATAGTTGCGTTCCAAGATGAGTTTCAATTCGGGGTGTATCCAATCGAATCTTCTCCCTAGCAAAAGAAGGCAGGTCATGGCGTATGCCTGCGGCGCTACTTTTTGTTCGGTAATCAACCAATCAAAACAAACCGCTGACAATTGCTTCAAATGTTGTTCTTTTAGCGCTTCTTGTACTTTGTTCTTTTCTCTAGAAAAATACGCCATGATCAAATACTCGCAAATTTTGGCCACGGGCCGCACGGATGAATCAAGATGTACCGACCCGCATTTTTTGGTGAAAGTGTCTACGTAAGGCAGAATAAAATCAAGGGTCTCTTTTGCGGCAAACTCTAATACCCAACAGGCACGAGAAGAAATAGCGTCGTCTACGGTAAAGGCAATTTCCAATAAAAGTGGCACCAGATTTGGATTTTTCTGCACCAAATCGGCCATTTCAAGTCTTTTTTTTCTTGAATGGTCTACATAACTCAGTGAATGGTATAATTCCTCTTTGGTCACAAAATTGTACTTTAGTATCGCCTCATTATCAAAATATGAAATTAACAAAAAAACTGGGTTTATTGGTATTAATTGTGTTTGTTGGAATGCAGTTTTATCGCCCCGAAAAAAACACTTCTACGGGCAAGCATACGGCTATTTTTTTAGCAGAAACGAACCCATCGAAAGAAGTAACTGCTATTTTAAAAGAAAGTTGCTACGATTGTCATAGCAACAATACGAATTACCCTTGGTACAATAATGTTGCACCTTTTTCCTATTGGCTTGCCGATTACATTAAAGGTGGGAAACGGCACTTAAACTTTTCTGATTGGGAAACCTACGAAATCAAAAAGAGAGATCATAAGCTCGAAGAGTTGATAGAGCTTGTCGACGAAGGTGTAATGCCTTTAAAAGAATATACATGGACCCATTCGGAGGCCAAGTTGGGCGAAGAACAACGCAAAGCTTTACTACAATGGGCAGAAAAGACTAGAGTGTCTTACCAATCAAGTCTTTAACAAGATGGGGCACCCCTTTGGTAGCCTTATCTGGTAAAATAGTCAAATTCTTATAGCTGCTTTCAGAGATGCTAGGTTTGGGGTCTATGAAGTAGACGGCAGTAGTGTCCTTTGCGTAATCTATTAAACCTGCGGCAGGATACACCTGCATTGAAGTTCCCACAATAATAATGATTTCTGCCTGCTGTACCAATGCAGCGGCTTCTTCTAAGAGCGGTACCATTTCCCCGAACCACACGATATGTGGCCTTAATTGATACCCCTCTGGGCATAGTTCGCCTAATAGTAAATCGTTCTTTCGGTCCAATACCGTTCGCTCGTTCCCTGTACTTCGAACCTTAAGGAGCTCTCCGTGTAAATGTACCACATTGCTACTGCCTGCTCTTTCATGCAGGTCATCTACGTTCTGGGTAACAATATGCACTTCAAAATACTTTTCCAAAGCTACAAGTGCCAAATGGGCGGTGTTTGGTTCAACCGCCAATAATTGTCTTCTTCGCTGATTATAGAAATCTAGTACAAGTGCTGGGTTTTGAGCAAAGCCCTGCGGCGAGGCCACCTCCATAACATCGTGCCCTTCCCAAAGCCCATCTGCATCCCTGAAAGTCCTAATACCGCTTTCGGCACTTATGCCAGCTCCCGTAAGTACTACAATTTTGTCTTTCATCACCTTTAGTATTGGGGATAAAAATAGAGTTTTGTATTTTAGTTTTATGGAAAAGGCGGATCTTTTAAAGTATCTGGAGAGATTTATAAGTACAGAGCGCACCGAACGTTTTGAAAGTATTCTGGAAGAACGCACCAGGTATATTACGGTGGCAATCGAAGATGTTATTCAGGTACACAATACAAGTGCGGTCATTCGCAGTTGTGAGGTTTTCGGCATTCAGGATGCCCACGTAATCGAAGGCGGATTCGGAAGACAATTGGATAAAAATATTGCGATGGGAGCCGAACAATGGGTAGACGTGTACAGATATGAAAACGCTAAAACTTGTATAGACCTATTGAAAGAGAAGGGGTATAAAATTATAGCGACTACACCCCATAACGATTCCTGTATATTGAAAGATTTTGAAATTACTGAAAAAACAGCACTTTTCTTTGGGACAGAAAAAGATGGACTTAGTGAACAGGTATTGAAAAAAGCGGATGGTTTTCTTAAGATCCCGATGATGGGCTTTACCGAAAGTCTTAATATATCGGTTTCAGCGGCTATCATTCTTCAAGATCTTACATCCAAATTAAGGAAAACGAATTTGCAATGGCAGTTGTCAGCATTAGAAATGGTTGAAAAACGACTCGATTGGACAAAGAAATCCATTAAAAGCATTGAAGCTATTTTGAGACGCTATGAAAAAATGAATGGCGTTAAAACCAAAGAAGGGATTTAGAGTAGGATATTGACGAACCTGTCTTCTTGACTGGCTTGTTTTTTTTTGACTATATTTAGATGCAACTAACTAATTGATAAACAAATGACTACAATACTCTACATTCTTGTGGGGATAGGCGGGTTAATAGTAATACTAGCCTTGATCGCCCCGAAAAGCTATGATGTTTCACGTTCTACAGAGATAGCAAAACCCAAAGACGAAGTGTTTACCTACCTAAGATCCCTAAAAAAGATGGACGAATGGTCTCCATGGGCCAAAAAAGATCCGGAAATGCTTAAAAAGTTCACAGGTACCGACGGGGAAGTTGGTAGCATGAGTTATTGGAACGGTAATAAAGATGTTGGAGAGGGGGAGCAGGAAATTAAAAATATTATTGATGGAAAACGTATTGAGGCAGAACTTCGGTTTTTAAAACCTTGGAAATCAACATCTGATTGTTATTTCGATGTAGACGATGCCGGAAATGGAAAAACGAAGGTTACTTGGGGTTTTTCGGGTAAAAACAAGTTTCCTATGAGTATTTTTTCCCTTTTTGTAAGTATGGATAAGATGGTGGGGAAAGATTTTGAAGAGGGCATGCGCAGCTTGAAATCGGTTATGGAGGGGTGACAGTTTGCCGGCGAAATGGTCGACCCTTATTAAAGGATGCTAGTAAATGACTTTACTTGAGTTATTGAATGGTCGACATGTTTATATAATTTGAATTCCTATTTTGTTTTCGAATAATACAACACCCTAACTCTTATTAATGAGTAGGGTTTTGTATTCCCTGAAATAATGGCTTATTCAACAAGTTCAAGAAGGGCTATGTCGTGTTCGTTATCCAAAATTACTTTCCCATTTTTTACTTCCACCGCGGTTTGGGAATAGGTGTCGAAAAGTTTTGTTCCATCTCCAAAAAAACCTTTGACCCATAACGATTTTTTGCCTTTTGGCAACTCTAGTCCTACCACAACTTTGTCCTTAAAATCTTCCTGCACATAGGTTCTGCTGAAAACATATGGTTTTTTGCCTAAACGCTTATGTTTTCCTGCACCAATGGCCGGATGATTATCTCTGAACTTTCCTAATTTTTGCCAATGCCGATTAATTTTTTGAATCTCGGGCACACTATCGAGTTCTTCCCAATTCATCATTGAACGAAGGGTCGCGTCTCCCTGAGTACCTTCTATAACAAGACTGCGTGCTGTTTCATCCCCGTAATATATTTGAGAGGCACCTGGAGTTAATAATAGTACGTTGGCCGCCCGTATAGGATCTGTACGTTCCTTGTCAAATGGAGATCCATCATCGTGCGATGTTAAATAATTTACAATACTCTTATCTTTGAGCTTGGTTTGTAGAAGTTTGTGGTATTTACTAAAGATGGCGTCATAGGATTTATTCGTCGCATCCTGTTTTAATTCAAAATTGATCAAACTATGAAAACCATAGTCATAGAAATCAACTTTTTTGTCTCCAAAGTCAAAATCCCTTCCGTTCGAAATCCCGTAGTTGTATACTTCTCCGACCATGTAAAAGGCATGGTCGTCTAGCACTTGGGTAGGGTTTCTTTTTTTCCACGTGTCAAACGCATGGGAAGCCTCTTTATACAGCTCGGCCCACGCTTTTTCATCGGCATGCTTTACCGTATCTACCCGGAAACCGTCAACGCCTAAATCGTTCACATAATCGGCCAACCACTTTATGATGTAAAACCTTGGTGCCCTTGGGTACCCTGTACGTTCAAAAAATAATTGTAGTTCGTCAAGTTCGTTGCTAAGTCTTCCCTCTTCTTTCCATTTTGCCAAGAGTGCATCAGGTAGTTCAACAGGGGCGTCTGATTCTGTAAGGATATCCGGTAAGTTTTCCACCAAAGTACATGCCGTGGTGTTCTCATAGGTGGTGAACGCGCAGGGAGGCTCCGTTCGTACCCATTCATTCGGCCAAACGGGATCTTCCTCGGTTACTGGTCCTGTATGATTTACAACGACGTCCATCAAAACCCGTATTCCTTTTTCATGCGCCGTTTTTACCAAGGTTTCAAGCTCTTTTTTAGTTCCGAAATTTGGATCTAAGGCAGTCCAATCCTTAGCCCAATAACCATGATACCCATACGTATTACCGGTACCTTCGTCGGTAGCGCCATGAATTTGTTCTACTACGGGAGTAAACCAAATGGCGTTTACACCAAGGTCAGTAAAATACCCATCATTCAATTTCTGTGTAATTCCGGCAATATCCCCTCCCATGAACCCCCGTAGGGTGGCAGTTGAATCTGTACGCCCAAAAGTGGTGTCATTTTCTATATTACCATTATTGAAGCGATCGGTAAGTAAAAAATAGATATTGGCGCCGTCCCATACGAAAGGGGCCTTTTTTTCTGGAGCTTTTGGTATTGTATCTGCTGCGGTTAAGGCTGGGGGTACTGCCTCTTTTTTTACTTCCTTACATGCAAAAAACAAAAATAAGAGGGAAATTGTGATGAAAGTCTTCGTCATAGATACGGCTTTATTCTGATAATGGGGAACATGCCAAGACATGTTAGTATATTTTGCCTAAAGCTATAAAATGATAGGGGAACTAGAAAATTTATTTTTTCCGGTTAAGTACTTTGAACTCCTCGTAACAACTGCTAATTGCATCTAGAATCTGAAGGTCGTTTGCCGTTGTAATAAATGATTTTGAATAGTTGCAGTTATTTAGGATGTCTTCGATGTCAACTTTTTTTATATGAAGTAACTCCATTAGAACTTCCCTATCGAATTTAGTTGCCAGTAAATCCCTTATTTCATCTTCTTCCTTTATTTTTCGAAGCTTTCGCATTTGGTTCGGCTTTTTGCCAAATAGATTTCGTAGTAAATCGGCAGGATTCAGAATAGCACCTAATACTTTGGTAACCGCACTAGGGTTTTTATTACCGCCTTCATAACCAACCGAAAGGCCAGAAATACTGTATTGGTATGAGGTATTTATAGGTAGGTTCTTTACATCAATTTCTAGATACCCCGTTAATTGGTAGGGCGTAACAATTACTTCTTCGAGCGCATAGGCTAATTCGGTGAGGGATATTTTAGTATCCTTGAATTTGAACATATCGTTCGTAATTCTAATTTTTTGAGGTTTAAAACCTAGGTAGGAAAAATAAAGCGTGTCGTTTACGGCAGCAGAAATAGTAAATTCACCCTCTTTGTTTGTGATAGTACCAACAACCTCATTTAGGTTGATAACATGCACACTTTCTAGAGGGGCATCTGTCTGTGCATTGATCACCAATGCCTTAATTTCTTTAGTAACTACACTTTTCTCGGTATCTTGGCCATATGCTGTGCAAGCGGCGAGAAGAAATATCCATCCAATGAGTTTTACCATGTTGTATGTATCGCTTGTAAAAATACTAAACAAAACCAAAAAATACGCCGAAGCGTATTTTTTAGTGAAGAATTAACATAATAAGATTTCCTAGAAAAAATCACTTCTTCGCGTACTTCGCCTTTTACCAGCGTTGGCGGCGTTGCCGCGATTACCTTTTCGGTCATTGCCTTTTTTAGCGTAACCGCCTTTCTCTTTACGACGCCCTTTGTCTCGGCCACTTGAGCGTCTTCTATCGCCGCCGCCAGGGCTTTTGGAAACTTCAACGTTCACAAATCGCCCGTTTACCTTAAACTCAGTGAACGTTTTTAAAATTTGCTCGGTAACTTCTGCATCTGAATTGAAAAAAGAGAAACTATCTTTCACATCTACTTTGAAAATGTCTTCTCGACCAAGACCTACGGTATCCCGAACGAAATCTTTAAGTGACATCCAATCATACCCATCTTTTTCACCAACATTGATGAAATAACGCACGGCACCGTTTGTTGGAACACGTTCTCGACCTCCTCGGTCATTCGAAGCCCCTGTATTCAGGTCTTTCGTCTTGTTGTAGTAATTGGAGAACCGGGTAAACTCGACAGATACGATCTTCTTGATCAGTTCATCTCTGTCGATTCCTTGTAACACATCATTGATGGCAGGCAAGTAGTTTTCCACATCCGCGTTGATTTCTGTGTCCTTTATCTTATTTGCCAAATGGTATAATTGTATTTCGCAAATTTCTGGCCCTGTGGGAATCTTTTTGGTAATAAATTTTTGCTGTATTTTTTTCTCAATTGCCTGTATTTTTCGCATTTCACTGCGGGTAACGATTACCATCGAAATACCGGATTTCCCTGCTCTTCCAGTTCGCCCACTTCGGTGGGTATAAGTCTCGATTTCGTCAGGTAATTGGTAATTTATGACATGGGTAATATCATCTACATCGATACCTCTAGCCGCTACATCGGTGGCGACCAGCATTTGTATCTGTTTTTTCCGAAAGGAGTTCATAACCAAGTCCCGTTGATTTTGACTTAAATCTCCGTGGAGAGCCCCGGCGTTGTAGCCATCTTCGATTAGATTTTCCGCTACTTTTTGGGTATCTCGTTTTGTACGGCAGAATACGACCGAAAATATATCGGGATGCGCGTCTGCCAAACGTTTAAGGGCCGGATAACGATCTCTGCCGCCAACAACATAATATTCATGTTGCACTGTACTGGCACCTGAATTTTTAGTACCAACGGTAATCTCCGTTGGGTTGTGCATAAACTTTTTGGCAATTACCGAAACCTCTTTGGGCATGGTCGCCGAAAATAACCAAGTAGACTTTTCATTAGGGGTGTTCGAAAGAATATCCTTGATATCTTCGTAAAACCCCATGTTCAGCATTTCATCTGCCTCATCTAATATGCAGTAGTCTATTTTAGAAATATCTACCAGGCCCCGACCGATCATGTCCTTCATTCTTCCAGGGGTGGCAACAACGATTTGTGCTCCTTTACGAATCTGTCTTGCCTGATCGGTAATACTGGCGCCACCATATATCGCTACTACATTAATGTTCTTTTCGTATTTGGCATACGACTGTATTTCATTGGTGATTTGCAAACATAACTCCCTCGTTGGTGAAAGAATAAGCCCTTGGGTAGTTCTGCTTGTAGCTTCGATTTTTTGAATTAAAGGGAAACCGAATGCAGCCGTTTTTCCTGTACCCGTTTGGGCCAGTGCCACTAAATCTATTTCACCTTCTAATAAGAGAGGGATTGCTTTTTCCTGTACTTCGGAAGGGGTCTCAAAACCCATGTCGGCAACAGCATCCAAGAGAGATTGCTGAAGCCCTAGTGCTTCAAATTTTGTCATAATGTGTTTTACTTAATCGCTAATAGGTGTGTTGCATAGAGCGATTATCGTATATAACCCATTGGACTCCGCGCAACACCTGCCATACTGGCGGCGTTTATTTCGAGCGGCAAAGGTACTGTTAATAATTGATATAGTAAGTGTTACGATTTTTCGACCTATGAGGCGACTTGTTCACTAGTCGAGAGATGACCATTAAGGTGGTAAAAACGGCTATAAGATCACCTCTTATGATTTCTGTCTTTTCGGATACGACAGAAGCTTCAACAGTTTCTTCGTTTTATTGTTCTTAAACATTCGATAATTGCCTTAAGTGGATCATTAATTTCTGAATTGCTTTTCCCCTATGGCTTATACTGTTTTTTGTTGCTAGTGATAATTGTGCGAATGTCTCTTGGTAACCGTTCGGCCTAAAAATCGGGTCATAACCGAAACCATCGTCCCCCAATTTTTCTGAGATGATCTCTCCTTCTACTATTCCATCAAAAAGAGAAGTACTTCCTTGTAGGTTTAAAGCTATAATAGTCTTAAAATGTGCGCTGCGATCAGTAATGTTCACTAATTCATCTAAAAGTTTGTTCATATTTTCCTCTGCATTTTTACCCTCGCCGGCATACCTTGCCGAATATATTCCTGGGGCACCTTTAAGCGCGTTTACTAGTAGGCCGGTATCGTCGGCAAAGCAAGGAAGGTTGTACTTTTCGGTAACATAGTTTGCTTTTATTTGGGCATTTTCTTCCAAACTTTTACCAATTTCAGGGATGTCTTCTGTGCATCCTATTTCAGAAAGTGAGATAAGGGTTATGTTTGAAGGGGTTAATTTCTTTACCTCTTCTAGTTTATTTTGATTGTGGGTGGCGAAAACGAGTTGCATGTGTTCAAAATTACTAATTTTATAAAATGGAAACTTTTCTAGATTGAAAATTTGTTAATGCTTGTTTTAGTTCTACCGAAAATAGTTTCTAAAAAATCTTAAAAAATGAAATTAAAAGTGCCTCCAGTAGTGGTTTTTATTGTTTTTGGAGGACTCATGTACGTGCTTGCTATTTTTTTACCTGTGGGTGATTTTGACTTCTTTGGTAAATATTATCTTTTTATGTTTTTAATTTTGATGGCCTTTGGGATTGGTACTGTTGCTTTATTTCATTTTATTAAGGCAAATACTACTGTTGACCCTGCTGCGCCTTCAAAAGCTTCTAGCTTGGTTCATGATGGGCTGTATCGTTTTTCGAGGAACCCGATGTATTTGGCTTTGCTATTGTTATTATTAGCATGGGGTATCTGGTTGGGAAATGCTTTTAATACCTTGCTGGCTGCTGCTTTTGTGGGATATATAAACAAATTTCAAATTAAACCTGAGGAAGAAGCATTGAGAACCCTTTTTGGAAAAGAGTACCAACGGTACTGCGGAAACGTAAGGCGATGGTTTTAGGTAATTAGCAAAATCACTTATAATAACCCGTTGTGCATTTTAACTAATGCTGATTTTAATGTTGTTTATATTTCTGTTGAATATTGTTTTGTTAATGTACTGAACCACTGTGAGTGCAGCTATTTTAGACAATATCCTTGTTTTAAAACCATCGAAGGATTTAGC
>CALLVX010000040.1 GCA_938010765.1 uncultured Flavobacteriaceae bacterium
GATAAAAGCGAAATACCTGCAACTATACCTCAATGAGTTCGTCTACAAGCTTAATAGAAGGTATTTTGGTCAAAGAATATTTGATAGGTTAGTAATAGCAAGCATTACAGCAAGTGGACATTAAACGGATATACAAAAAAATATTTTGTTTTATGGGACGTCCAAATACGGAGATAAAAAAATTAATCCGCTGGAGGCAAACCAGCTTTCCAAAAAATTGAATGAGCTGATCATTGAAGAAGAACTGTTCAAGAATGCCGACCTCAAAATATCGGAAGTAGCCGATAAACTTCAGATACATTCACATAAATTATCACAACTGATTAACGATAACTTGGGTAAGAGTTTTGCGGTTTTAGTAAACGAGCATAGAATCAATGAAGCCAAAAAGCTCATTCAATCCAAAATGAACATTAAATTAGAAACCGTAGGCTACGATTGTGGTTTTAATTCAATATCTACTTTTTATGCCGTCTTCAAGAAGATAACTGGCACAACTCCTGCAAAATACAAGGATAGCCTATCCTAACATTTTCCATAAAATCATTCGAATTTATAAATCTGTATTCCTGATTTATAACAAATAAATTCATTTGAGCTTCAGGACACTAATATTGTCTTGTATTCAAAACTTAGATATCATGAAAAAAATCATTTTAATCTCAATCTGTCTAATTGGACTTTTAGTGCTCAGCTGTAAAGAAAAAAACGAATCGTCTTTGGCCTTAACTGAAACCGAGGAAAATACATACATCTCTAAAATTTTGTTCATTGTTTCCAACGCTCATTTTTATGGCAATTCTGAGATTGAGGCTTTTAACCATTTTGCGGAAATTGTATTGGCCTATGATGAATTTGAAAAGGAAGGATATACTATTGACTTCGTTAGCCCTAAAGGGGGTGAAATCCCGATAGGATATTTTGATACTTCTAGTAGAATCGAAAAAAAGTTTTTAGACAATTCCGAGTTTATGCATCTTTTGAAAAATACCAAATCACCTCAAGAAATAGATAGATCAGATTATGTTGCGGTTTATTATGCCGGCGGGGGTGCAGCGATGTTCGGTGTTCCTGAAAACAAAGATATTCAAAACCTTTCTATGGCCGTTTACGAAGAAAACAATGGTATTGTATCTGCGATTTGCCATGGTAGTGCAGGATTAGCGCATTTAAAGACCAACGACGGTAAATTTCTGGTTGCAGGAAAAAAAGTAAACGGATACCCCGATAAATTTGAAAACATGAAAGACGAATATTATGCGACCTTTCCATTTTCAATTGAACAAAAATTAAAAGACAATGGTGCAGACTTTCAATATTCTAAGGCAGGTTTGGATAATTTTTCAATTACTGATGGACGATTGATCACTGGTCAGGATCCTACTGCCGCAAGAAGCGTTGCGAAAAAAGTGATCGAGACACTTAAAAAATTGGATAACTAATCTTATGGGGTTCAAAACATCACTAAAATTCAAAAAATGAACAAGACAATATATTTAGTAGTATTTGGGCTATTTTTTATCAGAATGGGTTACGCTCAAACTCTTAACAACTATGAAAAATATGCAGATTCTTTATTCAAAGTCTGGGATAATCCAAACAAACCGGGAGTAGCAACGGGAGTAATTAAAGAAGGAAAAGTTATTTACCTCAAGGGTTTTGGTGCAGCAAATCTAGCGTCGAAGAAACCAATAACTCCGCAAACCAAATTTCAACTTGGAGAGTTGTCTAAACAATTTACTTCCTTGGCTATTCTCCTTTTGGAAGAACAGGGGAAAATTGCGCTAAACGATGACATTCGAAAGTACGTGCCCGAACTGCCCGAATATAAGCAGATAATAACCATAACACATTTATTGAACCATTCTAGTGGTCTGTACGATATTACGAGAGTTAGTAATGTAATAAATGGTACGGAAATAATACGAACCCAGGCAAAAGCATTGGAATTGATCGCAGCACAAAAAACGCTTTCCTTTATACCGGGAACGAATTTTTCTTTTCATGAATCCCCTACGGAATCGGTGTTAATGGCAGAAATCGTAGCAAGAAGTTCGAAACAGTCTTTTGCAGATTTTGTTAAAATTAACATTTTTGAGTCTCTAGGAATGAAAAATTCCATTATTCGAGATGATAGCAATGCCATACTTGCCAATGTTGCCGAAGCATATCAAAAAGAAGAAGATAAGGACTATATGAAACTTGAAGTTCGCAGCGGTGTTGTAGGCGCGATCAATGCCTATAGTTCGGCAGAAGATCTTGCAA
Source organism: uncultured Flavobacteriaceae bacterium (assembly GCA_938010765.1). Lineage (GTDB taxonomy): Bacteria > Bacteroidota > Bacteroidia > Flavobacteriales > Flavobacteriaceae > Pelagihabitans. The sequence continues at coordinate 2,266 of CALLVX010000040.1, forward strand.
AATGGTATTTGAACTTTACCAACCCTACAAGTGATTTAGGGTATTTAGTTCAGAAATTAGATACGCCTGTTCAACTTTCTAATGGCAAGAAGTTCATTTATTATTGGGGAGAAATGGCAATCGGACGAGAATTTACACACCCAGAACGAGGTCTCCCTATATTTTGGAATTTTGGCTTTCAAGGTGGTTATGGTACCAACGTATTTCGATATCTTGATCAAAACATCATTTCTTTTGTCTTGGGAAATAGCAATCAATACAATGGATCTTTGGCTCAGGCCGCTATAGTTCCATTTATAAAGGACCTTTATCCGTTACCTGCGAACATTGATTTCAGTGCTAAGAAAATAAAGAAATTAAGCACTAAGAAACTAAAAACTTTCGAAGGTAATTATTGGTTTAAGGAAGGCTATGCCTCGCAACTATTTGTAGAAAATGATACACTACGCTCAAAATGGTTGTTTAGTGAGGGGCACCAGACGTTGGTTCCACTATCGGACGATACGTTTCAGCAATATGCAAAAATGGAGGACACAAGACTTTTTAAATTTAAAAAAGAAGGTGATGTCATGACGCTCTCCTTTACATACAATGAAAGCAGACCTGATATAATGGAGCGATATAAGGCAATAGAACCATCGACAGTTGCTTTACAAGCATATGCAGGAACGTACTACAACACTGATTATGCAACGCTATTCTCTTTTCGTGTAGAAAATGGTCAACTAGTTGCCAGCAATTTGAATCATGGAGACATTGTGTTTAGACCAACAAAAAAAGACGTGTTCACAAGTACTTCTATGTTCTTTAATGCCTTGGAATTCCTGAGGGACAACTCAAATGAAATCAAGGGCTTTATAATGGTTACCGATGGAATACACCATCTTGAATTTGAAAAAATACCGCTATGAAAAGAAATCAAGATTTGAAGAAGATTGTGCCCTTTGGCCATTTTGAAAACAACGCTCCCTATGGTAAAAATAAAGACAACGAGGCTAGGAAAGGAAGTGCGCTAGAAACCCTCTTTAGCGATTACAAGACATTTTTAAGAGAGGCAGGGGTATTGGCTTTCATCATTATTAGATTCTCTTCCCGGCATCGGGGCGGGGAGTTTTGATCTCTCATTGAGGGTTTAATTCCTCGAGGCCTTCCAAACTGTTCGTGCGAGACCTTAATACTGCCTATAAAGGTTAAATTCATAAACAAAAAACCTGTTTTAAATCTTTATCTTCGCATGTAAAAGGAGGTTATTGGCCTTTCAAAAAACAAGCAGGGGACTATTGCTACTGTCCCAAATGTTTTGTGTGCCAGAAAATTCAGTAATTTCATATTCTTGAAAAGGTGAAGTGCATACTGAAATGTACTTTCCGATGTCATATATGAAAACCTCTTACGGCTTTAAATGAATACGAAGCAGATCTTATGGATAGTGTTCCTAGGCCTTTGTCTTTTGGGAATGGGCATTTTTACAATGTCGTCTACCCAAGCCAGCAAAGAAAATAGATTTACGGAAAATGATTCCCTACCTACTCGCAGGCAGCTTCGTCGAAGTTTTTTTGAAAAAAGAGCGGTTTTGGTGATATATGGTGCTACCGATACAGTTCTTTCCAAGCAGTACCGAATGCTTTTGGAAGAATTGGTTAACAGTCCTGAATCGGATTCTTGGCGTACTATTTCGGTTTCTTTTAAGAAGACATCGGAGGTTGATGAAAATGACTTGCATGAAAACGTGCTTTTTTTGGTCGGTACTTTAGAAGGAATACCATTATTGAAGGATCTTAGCAAGACTATTCCACTCAAATTTCACAAAGATCATTTTGTTTTCAATGACCAAGAATTTGCGAATGAGGATACGAATGTAGCCGTAAGCTTTTACCCCAATCCCCAAAATGATACCCTTCCCATTAGTTTATTAAGTGGGAACAATGAGCAGCTTGTTTTCGAAATTTTTAGAAAGCGGGTTCAAGAAAATGGGCGCCTGTTTTTTCGTCAGAACATGAACTACGAAATCAACAAAGGAGATGCAAAGATGGTCATGGGTAATTTTGGTGCCGATTGGGGAATTGATACCACCACAAACTTTGATTTTTCTGATGGGAATACCTTGCTGCATACTTCCGAGCATTTTGACTTTATTTCCCATCAAGTTGCATTGCCAGCCGCTGAAATTGTTCCTTTGGCCACTGAAATAGAACGAACTACCTCAGATATTTTGAATTTTATAGGAAGTACCGAACCCTTACCTAGGTTAGGATATCACATTTATAAAAGTACTGAGGAAAAAGGATTGCTGTCGGGCAATACGAATCAGGCCCATTTCGACTCTCTAGACACTTCGGTACACACAGTCATCAACGAAAAGTACATAGGTAATTTTATCGAAAAGGAAAATGCCCTTTTAATAAATCGTTTGCTTGGTGTTTCAAAAACAAAGGCTTTGGAGCGTGGACTACCGGTCTACTTTACTGATAAATGGCAGGGTGAAGGATATCGCTACTGGTCGGCACGCCTTTTTGAGTCGGGAAATACACTGGCATTAAAAGAACTGTTAGACAAAGAGATTTTGGAGATAGAGTCTCCGTTAATAGCCGATTGCCTATCGGCTTTATTAGTAGATTTTTTGCTCGATTCTTGGGGGAAGGAAACTTTTTTAAAACGCTATGCACATTGGAAACCTACTGCAATTGAAATCCAAAATTTGGAGCCTGGGTGGCGGCGTTATCAGTCTGAAAATGTAGCTACGCACCCTAAAAAAGAAAGAATCAAAGCTGAATTTCCGTATCTAAAAGGGTTTAATTTTGCCCATGAAGGCTATAGTATTTATAATGGCTATGGGGGAGGAAAGGCGACTCTAGCGTTGCAGAAAATGCGATCTTTAGGAAGTAATTCGATGGCGCTGGTTCCCTATAGTTATATAGAGGACAAGAACAGTCCCATTCCTTTTCAGTTTAGCGACCATGCAGGTTCGGAGAATGATGAAGCATTGATTCATTCTGTATTCGAAGCCAAAAAAATGGGGATGACCACCTTGTTAAAACCGCAGATATTTGCTGGTGATAGTTGGCCGGGTGATATAGAAATGTTGAACGCAGCCGATTGGGATGCCTTTTTTAGTTATTATTATCGGTGGATTAGGCACTATGCCTTTCTAGCGGAGATACACGAAATAGAAGCTCTATGCGTGGGCGTAGAATTTGCCAAGGCCAGCTTGAGTCACGAGGAAGAATGGCGCAATATGTTCAAGGGTTTGCGGGGCCTCTATCAGGGAAAATTAACCTATGCCGCGAATTGGGGTTCGGAATTCGAGCAGTTGGGCTTTTGGGACGAGCTCGATTTTATAGGATTGAACTGCTATTATCCTTTGAGCAAAAATGAAGAACCGACCAAGGCTGAATTAAAGGAAAATTTTGCTAAGATAAAAACCAAGATTACCAAGGTCTACGACAAATTCGAAAAACCAATTGTTTTTACCGAAATCGGCTTCCGTAGTATCAATAAACCCTGGAAAAACCCTCATGCGGTAGGCGACGATAGTTTTAATGCGGAACATCAAGAACTTTGTTATGAAGTGGTTTTCGAGAGTATTGAAAATGAGCCTTGGTGCGAAGGAATTTTGTGGTGGAAATTCCCTTCCTATCTTGAATATCGCGGGATGGAAAACAGTGCCTTTACCCCTAATAACAAGACAGCGGAGAAGACGGTACAGGAATGGTTTTCTAAGTGATTTGTAATCGTTTCACTTTTTTCTCAAATGTTCGCTAACGTAAAAGTTGAACAAGGTAAAAGCGCCATTGTCTAAAGCTTTCATCTAGTCAAAGCGTTCATTTTTTTAACCCTTTTATATTCTAGGGCGATGATGTTTAATTTCCTTTTATGGCATTGCTAAAGGCTTTGACACCCCCCACAATTGGTAAGTTGATCATTGTTGTGGCCAGGTCAATTGTGAGTTCGGTTCCAGGCGCTGGCCATAAGGTAAATTCTTTATCGCTTGAAAATATCATTAATCCTATTTGTTGACCTATGGGGATAATTTGATCATCTGGCATTAAGTTAAAAGTTACTTCATAGAATTTGCCTGCTTCTAAAGGCTCACTTTTTGTTATTGAACGGTGGTTTTGGGGGTCTGCCCAACCCCGTGTGATAATATTGTCCGTAATCTTTCGGTTCCTTGCTTTGGACCAGGGCAACGAAACCAACCAGACCGAAAGATTTGCCGCAGGCTTATTACTCGACATCTTAACGGTTATTTTTGCTGTGCCAGATATGTGAACGGCCTTTGATAAGGTGGGCGTTACATACATCAATCTATGATTTGTAATTTCCGCCTGTGCTAATGATGTGCCTGAAAAAGAGTAATTATCAATCAATTTTTCGGTTGTGGAATTTTTGGATTTTACTAGCCCTAAGGTTCCTTTTTCGGGAGCACCCGGATTCAGATAGAGGGGTACGTTTGATGCTTCGGGGTTCGGGTATTCTTTGTAAGGCGTAGGATTTTCTCTTTCATCATTTTCACGCACTATCCATGCCCTAGGATCATTTTCTACACCATTCTCTATACCATGTAAATATCGGGTAAACCACCTGTTCATTAACTTCATGGGTGGAGGTCCCCCGTGGCCATTTTGATGATAGAATATTTGAGAGGGTACCCCTTTATCTTTCGCAGCCTTATAAATTCTGTAACTATGTTCGGGCATCACGTTCCAATCATTAAAGCCATGTGACATTAATAATGCGGCTTTCATAGGTTCCATATCATTTAAATAATCGCGTCTGGCCCAGAAATCATTATAGTCTCCCGTAATTCTGTCCATTCCGTTCTTCATTTCCTCATCTCTCACAGTGGCATTATTGTAGGCACGTTTTGATTCGTCACCACTGTGAATATAATCGTAGAGTACATCAATGTCCTCACCTAAATAACCTCCAGGAGATCGCACTAATCCGTTGGATCTATAATAGTGATAATAGGAAGTATTGGGAGCAATGGGTATAATTGCTTCAAGGCCTTCGACTCCGGTCGTTGCGGCCGCCAATGGTATGGTGCCATTATAAGAAGTACCCGTCATTCCTACTTTGCCAGTTGACCAAAATGCCTTCACTTTTTCAGTTCCATCTGGTGACAAGTAACCAGGTACGCGCCCACATAGCCAATCGACTACGGCTTTTGGAGCCAATGATTCGTTATCTCCACCAACGGTGGGTGATCCTTGTGAAAGCCCTGTTCCTGGGGAAGAAGAATGCACTACGATATATCCTCTTGGAACCCAGGTTTCAATATGGGAGTTTGAAATAATCGGCCGCTCGCCAGTTCGAACAACCTCGGGGTGTATGCGTTCTTTTCCTGCTTGGCCGAGTTCATGCCTTACATCCCAAAACACACCCTCTACATCCTGTGCCACACCGGCAAAATACGGGCTAGAAATATATATGATAGGTAGTTTAAGTCCTTCAGTATCTGTTTGGTAAGGCCTGGTGACAGCTACATGCATTCGGTCTAATTTTCCATCGCCGTCGGTATCGAACTCCGTTTCGACCCATAGATCATGTCTGATCCATTTTTCAGGGTCTTCTAAGGCTGATACAATTTGGGCCTCTCCATTTTTGAAAAAGGGAATGGATTTTTCTGTTGTTTGGGCGTTTACAGAAAGCAGAGAAATAAGGAGTATTGACCAAAGGATGGCAAGTTTGGAGCTTTTTATCATGGTATTTATTGTGATTACTATGTTTAATGTTTACCGGACTTGGCAAAAGAGCCCGAGCCATTAAATTTAGCTCTTTTTGTACTACTGGCGACTAAAGTTGTTGAGAGCGGTACTTTTTTTATTCAGTTTCGAGTGCGTCACAATCCAGTTTCTGTCTTTACACCAGCTGCACTTCCAAATACTTTTTGGTTGCTTTAGGGGGGGGTAATTGCTCAGGGATTGAAAAATGGAAGTAATATCAGGAGGGTTGAGAAAACCAATACAACTGTATGGAACTCCAGAAAGTGTCTTGCCGAAAAAGAAATTCAAAAATGGTTATTGTTCCCAGCTTTTTGCTCAAATAAATTTGGCAAATGCTTGAAACAAAAAAAACAAAGCTTTCGCCTTGGTTTCTTCTTCATCTGTACTCGAGGCGGGACTTGAACCCGAACGGCCCAAAGGCCATTGGATTTTAAGTCCAATGAATTTTGTTGTGTATTGATACAAATAAATTGATAATCAATTGATTAACAGTGTTTTAATTTTTTATGATATTGAATGAATTCATTTAAAATCATAATGTGTTGTACCTATGGCACACCAAAAATTATTGTATTAAGTATTGAAAATGAATGAGTTATGTCTTCAAAAACAAAGATAATTTTAAGGAAAAAACCAAATACCGAAGGACTTTGTCCTTTAGCAGTAAGAATTACAAAAAATCGGAAGTCAAATTATATGTACTTTGTTGGCGGTAGTTATTTCCGTTCGAGTTCTCGTTTCCAATTGTCCAAAAGTGCTTCAGCTACCTTAAAGAATTTTTTCCTGAACAACGGATGAAGGAAGATATTCTGAATTTTTTTATTGTATTGAAATGCGAATCGCAAAACGATTTTTGTTGTAGTCTTATCAATTTCTTCGACTGCCCAAAATCCGTTTAGAAATTTGAACGGATAAGGATAATCAGGTTCGGTTGTGTGGACATCATAGGCGTATTCTTTTTCATCAGTCCATAAAGTACAGGTTTCTGCCCACGAGTCCTTGCCTTGCGAGCAAGTTCGTACCATTCCAAGTCGGTCTCCTGAAATTATTTTGACTTCGTCAATGTTTGGGGCGAATAAAGCATAATTTCCAACATCAGAAATCAGCTTCCAAGTACTTTTTTTGTCGGCTTTGACGATTCGCTCAAACCTCCATTGTTTACCTTTTTTTTCAGGGTTGTTGTCGATTTTCGCCAATTCTTTGGCTTGATTAAATCCCATAAACAATACTATTAATGCAACTATTCCGATAATGATTAGGCCTGTTGGCGTGATTGGAAGGATATTCGATACCAACAGAAAAATACTACCGATTACCCAAATAAAATCTTGGATAACAATCCATAATATTGCTAATGACCTTTGTTTTACAATCTCTATGCTAATTGTAATAGCAAAGAAGACTAACGCAAGACCGATAATCCAAAATATTGTATTGTTCTCGGTTCCGAAAATTTTGGCAATTTGAAGGTTGAGAATAATTAGTACTATTCCCGATATTCCTGAAAAAAGGGCATTTACTTTTAAAGCAGTCTGTAGTTTGTTCATTTCGTAAAAATTTGGTTTTGACAAAGTTCCACGAAATGAGCCTTAAGTCTCTTGATAAATGTTAGGAAATCGGTTTAATGAGATTTTTTCTTAATCTGCTCAATGATTCTGGTGCTATTCCCAGCATTGAGGCAATATGTTGTAAAGGTACGTGGTTAAAAAGTGCAGGTTCTTCTTTTAGCAAGTTTTCAAATCGCTGTTGTGCTGTAGTGTGAAGTTGAGAAAACATACTTTTTTCCAATAGTGCGAATGAATGAGCTAACAATAAATTATCAAATTCGAGCCATTTTGGTTGTTGTTTGCAAAGTGCAAAATGCTTTTCCTTGCTAATAACCAAAATTTCACAATTAGTAACTGCTTGAATATTCCAAAAATTTTCGGTTTCAAAAATGAAGCTTGAAAGCGAGGTTATAAATTTTCCTTTACTCCCAACCCAAAAAGTAATTTCTTTTCCGTCCGCAATGTCGTACATTCTTAAATAGCCCGATTTGATAAACCCCATTTTTCGGCAAATTCTGCCTGACTTTAAAAAAAAATCTCCTTTTTTGATTGTTTTAACTTCAAAGGAAGATACTATGGATTCTAAAGATTCTTTATCAATATTGATTTGATTAGTAATACAGTTTCTTAATTGTTCCATAGTTTTTTTAAATGTTCGTTAAGAGACATGGTTTACACAAGTTAAATATATGGCAAGTTGGGCAGAAAACAAGCAATTATTTTTGAGCTAGCCACAAGCCAAATCTTTTTATTTTGTTTGTCCTATCAAATATAGGAGAAAAGTGTTGAGTGAAGAAGTTTCGGTCACGTTCAAAGAGATATGTTCGGGTATTGAAGAGCGTTACGAAATCCATTTTTTGGAGATTGGCTTGGATGGCGACCATGTCCATTTTCTGATTCAGAGCGTTCCGATGAATTCCCCGAAGAAAATAATCGGGGCGGTGAAGAGTATCACGGCAAAGGAGGTTTTCCGACTTCATCCCGAGGTTAAACAAATGCTCTGGGGCGGCAGATTTTGGACGAGTGGATATTATGTGAATACAGTTGGGCAATATGCTAACGAAGAAGTAATAAAAAAGAACCTTCAGAACCAAGGGAAGTCAAAATATACCGAGTTGCACCGAAATCAACTCAAATTATTTTGATACCCCGACGGCTCTGC
>CALLVX010000041.1 GCA_938010765.1 uncultured Flavobacteriaceae bacterium
TCCACCTGTTTGATCGCGAATACAATCTGCGATTCCGAATACTTTGATCGTCTCATAAGCAAATAGTTGTTTAAAGTTAAACATTTATTCGCCCTGATTTCTCTACTTTTAAACTGTCCGGTTTAACGGGAGGAGGTCAGATTTTTTGTTGATGTTTGATTCCTAAAAAAACGTGATAAATTAGCGAACAGGGGTTTCTTAATCTTTATGCTCTATTTATCCTACGAACAAATTTTTCAATAAAACTTTTAAAATACGTAGGAATTTGATTAATATTTTGTATATTACTCCTGTTTTTCTTTCTCTCTCCATAAGAAAAGGCTTGGTTATCAAAATCTTGAACATATAATAACTTGTTAAAAAGACAATTCTGGTCTACAACAGGTTTTATGTTTTACCACCATTGTTCCTAACTAACACGATTTCGAATTGTTTTTCTTGATGAAAGATGAACAAAGAGAACTATTTATTCAGTTTCACACAAAACACTGGTTATTAAAATGGCAAAAATTTCTACCCCAACCTTCGATGCATCACAAGTTAAGGATCAAAGTAAATCGTTAAAGTCTTCAAGTCATCTTTTTCGCTTTAAAGTACACAAGACATGGAGTATTTTTCTCCTTTACTATTTTGCGACCTATGGCACAGCCTTTTATCTGATTGCCTATTTTTTATCGATAAAAACCTTAGGTATCTGTTTTGCGATTTTTGTGGGATTACAATGTTTACGGCTTATACCGGGAGTACGTAAGGTGGTGCAATTCTGCAACTATTGGATTTTATTATGGTTATATAGAATCAACTATATCTTTACTTTAACAATATATCTTGGTTTGTCTATAGTGCCTTTTGCTGCAGTTGTTTATACATCCAATTATTATGCTGGGCCAGAAATAGCTGTAGGGGTAGGTATAGTTCTGTGCCTTGTCGTTTTTTATGTTTTATACCGTCGAAGAAATTCTGATGCCAAAGCATTTAAATCAAAGGCTAAAACTCCTGAAAAAAAGATCAAAAAGAGGGTGGCTATCATTGGGGGAGGCGTAGCGGGTATTGTGGCCGCCAAAGAGTGTATTCAAGAAGGCCATGACGTTGTCGTATATGAGTATGCCGGCAAACCTGGTGGTGTATGGAATTCTGACGATTCACGAAGTAAACGTACTACTGGCCGAACGCTTTCTTCCTCATCACGATACAATTCATTTTTTGGAGATTTTCCAATGAATCCCAATGTAGATGCCAACACCTATTCGGGAAAATTATACCCCTCTCATTACAGCGAAAACGACTACCGAGAATATTTGGCTGACTACATCAAGGAATTTGATATTATGGATAATTTCAAGTTCAATACCAAGGTACTCGGTACAGAACAAAAAAAGAAAGATCAATGGCTTGTTACAATCGAAAATAGAGAAGGGGTAAAAGAAATAGTCGAACACGATTATGTGATTGTTTGTACGGGTCTCAACCATCAAACAAATGGGTTAGACTTGTCAGAGGACAAAGTAGAAAAAGCTGTGGAAATGAAACATTCTGCAACCTACAGAACGAACGCAGATTATAAAGATAAAAAAGTAGTCATTATTGGAATGGGTGAAAGCTCAAGTGATCTGGCAGCCGAAATTGCAGAGGTTGCCAAAGAAGTGCACATCATTGTCCGCAACCCGGTTTTGCTACTTCCTAGAAATACTTTTGGTCAAAAAATCGCTCCGGATCATAAATTAAGTAGGCTAATTTTAACTTGCCCGCAGTTTATAAGAACCGCAAAATTACTAAGTCAAACGGCTATGCATGGCCCCTTTAATTGGATGGCAAGCAATCTATTGGGACTTAAAAACGTTTTTGGATCTACCTTAAGTGATGACAAGGAATATGACGACAATTGGTCATGGGGATGGTGGAAGCTATTTTATAAATTGGGGTATTTTCATCCCAACGCAAAATGGGGGTTAACTAGAGGACAGGTTACCAAAACGGCCCCGATTGTTAAAGCATACAATAAAGGTAAACTGCACTTTCATACAACTAGCGTTAAAAACAACTACGATTCTTTGATAGAACTTGAAGATGGTACCCGAATCGACCAGGTAGACGCAGTTGTAAATGCTACCGGTTACAAACCTATTTTTCCTTTTTTACCAGAATCCTATGAGCTACATGAAATTAAGGATCGCTACCGAATGACCTTTCACCCAGAACTATCCCAAATGGCATTTATTGGTTTTTGTAGAGGAGCGGTAGGTTCTGTTATGCAGGCAATGGAAATGCAAGCTAGATGGGTAGCACTTATAATTGGAGAAAAAAGGGTATTGCCACAAAAAGATGAAATGAAAGTATTGGTAGAAAAGCACAAAAAACAAATGATTGGTAAATGGCCTACCAAGGTCACTATGATATTCGCAAACGCCATCGCACGTGAGGAAGTGGGCTGTGAACCGCATTTAGCAGAAGTATTTCAGAAATCTATTCGTAGTTGGTATTATTTAATGGTTGGCCCATATTGCATGTCAATGTACCGGTTTAGAGGACCTAATTCTAAACCAGAAACAGCCCATAAGGTATTTCAAAAAGGCCCAGAACTTGTATGGCCTTTAGAATTTCATTTACAGCATATTCTTGAATTTAGTGTTGCATGTCTCGCAAGATTCTGGTCTTCAATACCACCATTTAAATCAATACGAAAAACAAATATAATTTGCAGAACAGTAGTGACTCCATTTATTGATTTGGAGTACTAATCTCTTCGCGTTATTTTGTTGACTATATAAAACCGATAGTACTTATTTATTATCTAGATGAAGTGATTTAGACTTTTTTTGGATTGAAAGATAGGGCTACGGACATTTGTGTCGCTGAACATAAATACCATAGCCCATGTACAAAGTACTTGACAAAGATACTATAGAAATGGAAATAGTCCCATAACGCTACCCTTGGGGCAAAGCCCCGCTTGGGAAGCGGTATGTATCGGAAATCGTCAACGCTGTGCTCTACAAGATGAAGACCGGTGTCCAATGGGAGTACCTACCGGTCGCCTCTCTGTTCTCCAGGGATCCGTTGGGCTGGCAGGGCGTCTATTACCATTTCAGGAAATGGTGCCTGTCGGGGACCTTTTACGAATGTTGGACGGGCATACTGGAAAAGTTGCGGGACAGGCTCGACCTCTCCAGTGTCGACCTTGACGGGAGCCATACCCCTTGCAAGCGCGGTGGCGAGGTCGTGGAATACCAAGCACGCAAGAGCAAAGACCACCAACGCACTCTACCTGACCGACCGCCAGGAGCTGCCCTTGGCCATGTCGGAACCCGTTGCGGGCAACCATAACGACCCCTACAACATCGAGGTGCAGTTCGAGGTGGTCACCGCAACGCTAGACCAAGCGGACATCGCGACGGACGGTCTGTTCCTGAACGCGGATGCAGGGTTCGATTCCAAGGATTTCAGGGCGGCATGTTCGGCAAAGCAGATTAATGCCCGCCCCAGCAGCCCATTGTTCTATGGGGACATCTTTTATAGCGGGTCCGGGTTGGTAAGGCGGGTTCCAAGGTCTACCATACCTACCTACATTTGTATTGGTTTGCGATAAGGATCTTATATAAGAGGCTATTTTCTCACCTTCTTCTTCCGTTAAGTTGTGAAATTTAGACCGTTCAACAATTGATTTGTTCGAGTAACTGAACAGTTCTAAATCTCGCCCATCTAGGGTATGACAAGAAGCGGAATTGGCCTTTATTATTTTTCTCTTTGGAAGGGGCTGTCCATACCAAAAACCATCTTGATCATTGGGAAGGTAGTGATTCCATAATTCCGCATTTTCCCAAAGGTCTTTCCCTTCATTAATAGATTGCGTATCAGGATACGGTCCTGTCCATAGATTTGGATCATCCTCTTCAAAAATAGCATCGGTCAATAAATTTGCCCCATTGCTATCCAAGATATTCATTCGAACAACACGATACCCAATGGAGATACCATCTGAGGTATCAAATCTAAACTCAATTTTATTCATACCTAACGCCAACCCATCTACCGGTATAGTAAAGCGAATAGTGTTATAACCACCGTGCACTATTCCACCTTGTGCCATTTCGGGTTCATCGATGCTTACGGTGCTATGGTTTAATAACAGCTAGTCACCTTCATTTATTCGAATAGACCCTTTGTTTTCATAGCTTAGGTTATTGACCATGAACCATAGCTTGTCCGCAGAACTTAACGTATTGGAATCAAGATCAAAAAGGCGTTCTTCGATAGTCCCTTGTGCACCTAATACTTCGATTGGCAGAAGAATTTTCTCGTTTTTTGTAGTTCTCTTTAAGGATGTCGCTGGTATGGTGTAGTAATTCTTTTCTTCACCAGTGTTCTTATTAATAAAAATGAAAAGAATCAATAATGGAACGGTAACTGAAAGTACCGCTTTTTTCATGGGACAGGGCTTTAATTCAATTTCAAAATTATGTGAGTAGGTAATAGTTTATAACGTTTTTCGATGCATAATATTGTTTTGAAATGTAGTCGAAAACTACCTGTTTGAATGCTCGTATTTAAATCACAACTTCAGTGGTTACTATTGAATTACTAGTAGTCTTAAAGAAGGTAAATCGATTGCAGGCAGGTGATTGAAAAAGTTATTTCAATTCTTTAATGGGAATTTTCAATACAATTCTACGATACAAAGCAAGAATACGCCGGTCTGCATCTTTGCCAGTAGGCAAACGCATTATACACCCTTACTTCGTTGAAAAAGTTAGTGTAAAGATAGATCTACACCCTATTTTCTTTCTTATCCAAGTGAACTCCTGTTCTATGTTAACTTTCTACTAAAAAAAGAGTTATCTTTTAATCTCAAATTCTAATTATCCAATATTGAAAAAGCTTTTACTCCTACTCTTCTTTGTAACTATTGGGCTCGCTTCACAAGAATTACCCCCAATCCAAAATTTTGATCCGAAAGACTATCATGGTGAGAATCAAAATTGGGCCATTTCCCAATCTGCGGAAAAACTTATATATGTTGCCAATAGCACCGGTCTATTGGAATATAACGGGGCTACCTGGAACCTCTACCCCTCTCCTAACGAGACCATTATGAGGTCTGTTCAAGTAGTTGGTGAGCGCATCTACACCGGTTGTTTTATGGAGTTCGGCTACTGGAAAAAAACCAACACAGGTATTCTAGAGTATACCTCTCTTTCTAGCGAATTGAAGATCTCGCTATTGGAAGATGAAGAGTTCTGGACCATTATCAATTTAGATGATTGGATCGTTTTTCAATCGCTCAAACGCATATACATATTCAATGTAAAAACAAATCAAGTCAATACCTTAGACTCTGAAAATACCATTACCAAGATGTTCAAATTGGGTGAGAGCATCTATTTTCAGCGATCTGGCAAGGGGATTTTCAAAATCAAGGCCGGGTTGGATACAGCGATCTTTGAGGGTGATATTACCAAAAATGATGAAATCATCGACATTTTCGGTACCGAGAAAAATCCATTGATCTTAACCAAAAACAACGGGTTCTATCAGATTTCCGAGGAAGACATCATACCCGCCCCGAGCTTTCCCAACCAACTCTTATCGTCCCTTAGCCTTTATGACGGTATACAACTTCAAAACGGGGATTTTGTGTTGGGAACCATATCCGACGGTTTGATCTATTTGAATAAACAGGGAGCAATTAAGCTTCGAATCAATCAAAATAATGGCCTATCCAACAATACGGTCTTAGCTCTTTTCGAAGACTTGGAGCGTAATATATGGCTGGGATTGGATAACGGCATCAGCTATGTAAACACCAATGCTCCTTTCGAAGTCTTTACTGACGATAGAGGGATCCTTGGTAGTATCTATGCCTCGGCAATTAATAATGGGTATCTATACTTGGGAACCAACCAGGGCCTTTTTTATAAGAAACTCGGAAGCTCTGATAAATATACATTTATTGAAGGGACTCAAGGACAAGTATGGTGCTTGGAAGAAATAGAAGGAACTCTTTTATGTGGGCACCATAAAGGAACTTTTAGCGTAGAAGGGAACCAAATAAAGAAAATTGCCTCAATCCCCGGTACTTGGAAGATATCTCAACTAGACCATAAACCAGGGCTATTGCTTCAGGGCAACTACGACGGGCTATATATTTTAGAAAAATTCGACAATTCTTGGGCACTCAAAAATAAAATCAACGGGTTCAATAACTCTTCTAGATATTTTGAAACCATTGATAATGAAATTTTTGTAAACCATGAGTATAATGGAGTTTTTAAGATAAAAGTAGACGACGCGTTTTTCAATGTAGAATCGGTGGCCATAGACACCACTATTCAGGGATCTAACTCAGGAATTGTTCGTTACAACGAAGACCTTTTATATGCCTATAAAAAGGGAATTTTTAAATACGACCTGTCTAGTGGTTATTTTCTCAAAGACAGTCTTTTAAGCAAAGTATACACCGAAGAAACCTATGAATCGGGAAAGTTGGTCCTGGATCAAAAAGAAAATCTTTTATGGGTTTTTACCAAATCGAATATAAGTTACATCTCCCCTGCCGCATTGTCTACGACTCCAAAAATAAAAAGCATTCCGTTAACAAAAGAAATGAGGAATGGTATTCTTGGGTATGAGCATATTATTCGCCTTAATGACAACAGCGACTATTTGATCGGCACTGCCTCCGGATACATTACGGTAGACTTGGATGAACTGAAACCAAAAGACTTTCAGGTACGCATACGAACTGTTGTCAACGGAGGGGAAAATAATACGAAGCGCTATATTGATCGAAATGCAGAACGCACATTTAACAGCGAGGAAAATACACTGAAAGTCTCCTTTTACGCACCAGAATTTAACAAGTTCTTGAGTACGTATTATCAATTTCAGCTACTGGGTATTTATGATGATTGGAGTAATTGGTCTGAACAAGGCGAGGCTACCTTCGAAAACCTACCATACGGAGATTATACCTTTAAGGTAAGAGCAAAAATAGGCGAATCACTCTCCAGCAATACGGCTTCGTACTCTTTTAAAATTACCAAACCATGGTATGTATCCAATCTACTATTGGTATTGTATGCACTTGGGGTGATACTGTTTTCTCTATTTATGCATACATCCTATAAACGCTATTATAGCAAGCAAAGAAAGAAACTGATTGAAAAAAACAAAAGAGAGTTAGAACTTGCCCAAGTACAAAATGAAAAAGAAATCATTCGATTAAAAAATGAACAATTGCAATTGGATGTCAAGGGCAAAGGCAAAGAACTGGCAGCCTCTACCATGAGCATCATTAAAAAGAATGAACTACTGACCACTATCAAGAACGAATTGGGCAATGTGTCGGATAAGGATGCCGTAAAACCGGTCATAAAAATCATTGACAAAAGTCTAAAGCAAAACGACGATTGGGAATTGTTTCAAGAAGCGTTCAACAATGCGGATAGTGCATTTTTGAAGAATTTAAAGGCCCTGCATTCCAACTTATCGCCTAACGATTTAAAATTATGTGCTTATCTACGTTTAAATCTATCCTCTAAAGAGATTGCGCAATTACTTCATATTTCCGCCAGAAGTGTCGAAATAAAAAGGTATCGACTTCGTAAAAAATTAAATCTTCAGCGCGAGGACAACCTGGTAAACTACATTTTGGAGCTATAAAAAGTCACCAAAAAAGACAAAATCTAATAAGAAACTGTAGATTTTTGACTCGACAAGCAAACTTTTCGCCACAACATAATAGATATTCACCTCAACATTACCTATACATCGCCGCTTATTAACAGTATTCTAAAGCTTGTTGAGATTTTTTCTTTTTTTCTTCAACATTTATATCAAATCCCTAATTAGAAGGGGGTTTGAATGCTATAATGATAAAAATATTGATCTTTTTTTAAGGGTGTATGTTTTTTGTAGTGGTGAAATTTATGGTATCCCTGGTTTTTGAGCATAAGTTTAAACGTTCAAAAAATGCTATATGAATTCAATCCAAAACAAATTACTCAAACTAACATTCTTCTTGTGCACAACTGCCTTTTTTGCCCAAACGGACAAGGTAGCCGTTACCAAGAATGAGAACGGAACACACTTGGTCGTGAACGGAGAACCTTTCATGATCAATGGTATGAACTGGGATTATATCCCCATTGGCACCAATACGGTCAATGCCAATTTTTGGAAAAAATCAGATGACATCATCAAAGCCGGTTTGGATACTGAGATGTCTCTCTTGAAAAACATGAATGTAAATGTGATACGCCAGTACACGGGTGTTCCTGCCAAATGGATTAAATACATTTACGAGAACTACGGTATTTATACCATGCTGAACGATTCATTCGGGCGGTACGGACTTACGCTAGATGGTGTATGGACCCCTGTCACCGACTATGCCGATCCGCGTACACAGGAGTTTCTGTTGACGGAAATAGACAAGTTGGTAAAGGAGTACAAAGACACCCCGGGTCTCTTGTTATACTTACTCGGTAATGAGAACAACTACGGTCTTTTTTGGGCCGGTGCCGAAACAGAGGATTTCCCAGATGGGGAGGAGAAAATAAATGCGGTTGGGGAACTACGCGGTAGGCCCATGTATCGCCTTATGAACGAAGCCTCTAAAAAGATAAAGGCGATGGATTCATCGCATCCGGTTGCCATCTGTAATGGAGACGTATTATTTATAGATATTGTAGCCGAGGAATGCAAAGACATTGACATCTATGGTACCAATACCTATCGCGGCGCTTCCTTTGGAGACATGTTCCAAGTGGTAAAGGACAAATTAGACAAACCGATCATGTTCACCGAGTTCGGTGCAGATGCGTTTAATGCGGTCAAAAATCAGGAAGATCAAAAAATGCAGGCCTATTATATGGTCAACAACTGGAAAGAGATTTACCAAAACGCCGCGGGCTTGGGAAAAGCGGAAAATTCCTTGGGAGGGTTTACCTTTCAATTTTCCGATGGCTGGTGGAAAGCTGGTTTCGATGACCGAAAAGATGCAGACTCCCATCAAACCGAAGCGACCTGGAACGGGGGCGGATATACCTTGGATATTGCCTATGAAGGTGCCAACAATATGAATGAAGAATGGTTCGGTATTTGCGCCAAAGGCGCGACCAACCCGAGAGGACTTTACGAACTATATCCAAGAGCGGCTTATTATGCCCTGAAGGAAGCACATCGGCTAAACCCCTATGCCGAGGGTGTAGATTCCGACTTTGTCTCAAACCATTTCGATAATATCGAACTAACAGAGGCGGTTTTAAAAGCACGGGGAGATAAGGCAGCCTTGGTAGGAGAAGCTAGTAGTAAAATCAGATTAAGCAACCTACAAGCAAAGTTTACCACCTTTAGTACAGGAGGAACACTTCTCACTACTCCGGAAACGGCTGACCCCGAAGAAGTTGTCTACCCTAGTGAACATGGTTTCGACCATATGCAATCTTATTTCGTAGGGGTACAGGGAGAGCCTGCCTCGAACATGAAGGCCGAGGTAAACTTCAATATTCTGGGCAATGTGGCCATCAACCCAATCGATGAAGTATTTTATGAAAACAGGGGGCGACCGGTCTCCTTTAATACCGATGAAGGAGACGTTGTTTTAACGGACTTCAATCGGGTACAAGTGTACAATGCATCTTTTGAATGGAATGCCAAGAACTTTGATGTTAGAGGGTTCTACAGAACCGGGCATTACCATTGGGGGTATGAAGGTGATTTCTTTGGCCTGTATCCCGAAGCGAACTATGGTCCAAACCTAGATATCTACAACGGTGAAATCTCTGGAATTGAAGTAGATGGAAAAGGCCCCTTAAAAGGATTAAAAGCCGCCTTCGGCCCGCAATTATGGTGGGGCGCCAACCCGGCCGTTCTTTTGAAATACCGAAAGAAAATAGGACATTACGAAGTTACTGGTATCTTTCATGAGGATATAGACAATTTCGGAACCATTGTTTCCTCGCTGGCAGTTCCCAATCCTAGAACCAGAAGAGCAACCCTACAAGTAGAACGGGAACTTGGAAATTTTGAGTTCGCGTTTGGTGGAATATGGGGTGGCCAACCTTTAAATGGACGGGAGTTTCAATTCACGGAAGGAGAACCCGGGAATTACACTGTTTTCACCGATGAAGTAAACACCAAAGACAATTGGGGGGGAAAGGCAAAAGTAATGTTCTCAAAAGGTGGCTTTAACTGGTACGCCCAAGGTGCGGCCATGGGACTCGTTGCCAATGGAGGTGCCGACTATACCAGAACATTTACCGGATGGAAGCTAAAAGATAGCGGTAGCGGTAACCAA
>CALLVX010000042.1 GCA_938010765.1 uncultured Flavobacteriaceae bacterium
GTAGACCGTTCGGAAATCGTTCTACTGGAAGCGCAAAGGGATTCTATTCTATTGGAAAACGAAAAACTACTTTTTAGTGTAGATTCACTTAAGACCACCAACCAACAAATCGAAATCAAAGAAATACAAATACATGAGAAGCATTCTAAAGAGCGTTCTACTGGTATTTATGATAGGACTAGGGAGCAGCGTATATTGTCAGGAAACAACCGTTTTTCTCGACTCTACGGCAATTGATAGGTTTATTTCCTATTGTGACGAGTGCGCGGATAAAGCGGAACTACAAGCGAGGCGATTGAAAAACCAAAAAGTAATCATCGAAAGCCTTAACAAAGTTGTGGTGAACGATAGCGCGGCCATTAAAATAAATTCTGATATCGGGAAGGTTTGGTTTAGTCAGTTTGTCTATGAACGTGATAAGCCTAGAACCTGGAAAGATTTGGGTTTTGGCCAAAAGCTTAAGATCATCTTTGGCGGTATCGCCTTGGCGGCCCTTTCCTTTTTAGCGGGTGGGGGTTAAAACATTTTCGTTTTTATTTCCGTTTTATAATTCCATCTATGGTAGTTGGATTCTAATTTACCTGAGATACACATAAAGAATACAATACTAAAGGGACTGGATAATAGTGTTAGTATTGTTGCGCCAATTCCAGTAGATTGTACATATTCAGGCGATTCAATAAGGGAGTCATTAAAAATTAAGTAGATAAGTATGGGAATCAGGGCCAAAGCAATTGGAATCATAATTACGTTTCCAAACCAAGTCTTAGCAAAGAAAAACCAAAATGGATATAGTGTTGTTAAAAGTATTTTTTTCATGGTTTGGCTTTTTAATTCAGGCTTCATCAATAATTAATCCTTCTCCGGCATCTATATACAAAGTGGGACAAGAAGGAAAATAAAAAACAGGTTTTACCGTGAAGTAATTTTTTTGCAAGTTCGGTACTCAATGATTGTGCCGCCACTGATTCAGCGACCAGAGCATAGGGAATAGATCCGCTAAGTACTTATTGCATTTCAAGGAACATTTGCACACGGTCGATGCGTTGGCCCCGACCTACGGTCAAAAACGATGCGCTACTTTTTCTTTTTGGGAACAGAGGCTTTCAGTACATCGTCAAGAGAGGTGTTTACCTTTACCTTCTCTTCGTACTTTTTAGAGCGTTCCTTTTTTTGTTTTGTGGGTTTCTTTTGTGTCATAGCACAAAGTTAAGCAATAACTTCTTTCTTTACATTCCAGCTTTCTGGCTTAGTATAGGTCTTTCCATTAACAGTCACCTGATCCTTTAAAATAGCCTTATTCCACTTTGGCTTTTGTTTTTCCAAATCCTTATTGTGTGGACAAATTTGAGAAAGATGAGCTGAATGCTGTCCGGCAGGAGGAAATAGAATCATCGTTTCAACATGTTTGTGATAGTCTTTAATGATTTTTAAAGGAGGAACAAAGTCCGTGTCGGAAGATATTAAAACCATTTTATCACAACTTTTTTCGTAACAGTCTATAATCATTTGAATAGCAAGGTTAACATCAGTTTCCTTTTCCTCTAAATCATCATAAATTCTTTTACAACCTCCAATCGCATTGCATTTAAGCTCTTTTTTAGCGTACCTGCCATAAACAACTCTTAAGCTGGTTGGATATAGCTTTCTGTTACAATTTAAAAGCAAATTCTGCCTAAGCATCTTTTCCCTGTTGTTTGGTCTAGATGTAAAATATGTAACCAAGCCCAATTCTTCGTTTTTCTCTAAAAAACCAGAACAAAATTTAACAATGTCGAGCCAGTAAAATTTCCTCCAATCGGGCTTCATCAAGGCTATTCTTCTAAGCCCAAAGTAAAAGTTGAATCCGTCTATATAAAAGTTAACTTTTTTCTTACTCGATTTAGTAGTCATCATCTAATTTAAAACAAAAAAAAAGCCCCTTAAAAGAGGCTGGCTATAGCAATAAATGCTATAGGTTGCTGTTGTCTTACGACAATTCAAAGATAGTAAAAAAAAGTAAGTGCTCAACACTAAGTATCTATAGTAATTGTATTTTTAATAGATTTTTATTATGGTGTTTCGCTATCGATTAAAACCTTATAGCTCAAAACACTCTCTGAACCTTCCAAAAACTGATTAAAACGCTCATTCGAAGTTAAACTACGATTATTGAACCGCGCTGCGTATTCATCCAAATAACGGCTAATGTGTTTATCCGATACTTGATGGTACACTCCGTACAATCCACGTTTTAGAACGCTCCAAAAGTTCTCTATGGTATTGGTGTGTACTTGCCCTTCCACATAAATATTAAGCGAATGCTTAACGTTATCGTGCTTATAGGTTTTCTTCAACTGCTTGTACGCGGGTGCTTCATCCGAATAAATGGTTGAATCTTGCGGTACATGCGTTTTAACAAATTCTACCATATTCTTCGTGGTTTCACCATCAACATATTTCAAAGCCACCTTTCCGTCGCGCTCAATAATTCCTAGAATGGCCTTCTTGCCTTTGTATGGTTTCCCTTCATTGGTCAAGTTCTTATCTTCGCTAGAACGTCTTTTTGGAAAGTGCTTGTTTCCTTCCTTACCACCAACATAGGCCGCGTCAATTTCTACCATCTTTTTATCACCCAACATTTGCGGGGCTTTTTCTCGCAGCATTTCTCTAATGCGGTGCAAAACGAACCAAGCGGTCTTTTGCGTGATTCCCAAATCAATCCCTAATTGGACGCTGCTAATCCCTTTCTTGTGTTCAGTACATAACCAAATAGCAGCAAACCAAATACGGAAAGGAATTTTTGAGTTTTCAAAGATTGTACCAACACGTACAGTGAACTTTTTTCTACATTCTTTATCGCTACACTTCCAACCTCTATTGGTCTTGTATGGTTTTAATGCGCCACAATGAGGACATGCAGGTTCGTTACCCCAACGGATTTGTTCGTAATAAGCGATACCCGTGGATTCTTCCTTAAAGTAATCCAAAAGCTGTGGTAATGATTTGAATTGCATTGTGATTTAATTAGATATTCAAATATAATGTTTGTCCCATTAAATACCTAATATTTTTAATTCTTGTTCTCTATTTTTTGAAAGTAATATACTTCACCGAGCATATCTACGTGCTTTATCACATCTTGGTCTTTAAATTTAGTGCTGTAATAAGTGTATTTTTTCATCCCAGTTGCAATACCACTCATGGTTCGCACAAAATCGCTCAAAGATGTAGACGCTGAAACGACGTAATTGTCGTTCACCGCAACGTAGATTCGCTTTATACGATTGTTCATAAATTCAAGTAAGTACGAACAAAAGTATTAAATAAGTGCTTAATTAATTATATTTAATCAAATAGGCACTTATTTAATTTTTACGCATTATCTTTGTTTTGAAAAATATAAAAACGTTCATTACATTTACGGCATAAAAAAACGCCAGTACGGGAATACTGACGTTTAAAAAGTGTGGGAGTTGAGGTTTGCCACGACCCATCTAAGAATGGCTAATGAGACCACCTTCGACCTCACCACGTTTTAGGCAAGCTGAAAAAAATACTATTGTTCAATTAATCAGCTTTTACTTTCACCTTAATTGGTGATTGTAGTAGTCCGAGTTTTGACTTTCACAGGAACGGTTTTAGTGCCTGTTCTGGTCTTTACTCTAACTCTTACGGTTCTTGTACTAGTTCTCACGGAACGTCGCATAACCAAAGTGTATTTAATTAAACAATGTCGGACTAGGACTCTCCTAATCCCAAAAAGACCACTTCGCGAGAGTGGTCTTTTTCTTTATACCAAATCCCTATGTTCTTCGGGATTGAACTTCAACAGAATTGTTTCAACCATATTAGCAAAGCTTCTATTGTTTTTATCTGCCAACTCCTGAACCCTATCTACAAGGCTCGGACTGAATCTCAAAGTCTTTACAATTTTTTCTGTACCCATAACTTAACTCTTCGTTGTGATGTCTCAAAATTACAAATACATTCGGATCGAATACGGAATGTTTAAGCTTACAAGTAACAAAGTTTTTAACATGGGCTGTTGAAATGTAGGCTCCCAAGTGATGTGCCTTACCTTCAAGAACTATTAATGATTTCAGTATCTAATCGACAAAATGCATCTTTTTTTAACATACCAAGAAGTATCTTCGAGTATATACCCATTGGTTTTAAGTTTTAGCTTGAAAATTTGTAAGAATACTTACGAAGAAAAACTCATTAAGAAAGAAATCCTATTGGGTTTTCACCCTAAACAACCGCGTGTTGGCTCTCGGAAATGATAATATGATCGAGCAACTTTATTCCTAGAATAGTTCCCGCGTCGCGCATATCTTCTGCAAACTGCTTATCGGCTTTGCTAGGCTCCACTTTGCCGGACGGGTGGTTGTGACAGAAAATTATTTTTGTGCATTTTTTGGAAACCGCTAGACTGAAAACATCTACAGGCGCAAGTATGTTCCTGTTCTTCGTTCCTATGCTCACCAATTCGATGTATTCGATATTATTGGTAGTGCCTATGCCGATAGTCCAAAAGTATTCTTTGGCCCTGTGGTGCTTGTTCTGGCGCATCAACACTTTCTGCATGATACGCGCAACGTCTTCGGCATCATTGATATGGTCTTGCTCTCCTTTGGGTAGTCTTACGGTCATACCGTAAAGATAGAAAAATTAGATTCTCTTAAAATTGTAGGAATAGTTATATATTTATCGAAACCAAAAACACTACAACAATGAAATTTGAACTAATCAACATGCAACTTTCAAGTTTAGGAAGTATCGACCTCAAGATTACCCCAAAAGAAGGGGACTTAATAATTCATGAAGATGTAATTTACAACATGATGAAAGTTGTGCATTTCAGCGGAGGTCAAAAACTTTTAGTATCTAAATGGAAGAAAACCGTTTCGATGAAAGCTACTGTACTTTAAAAGACTTTAAGTACTTTTTATAAGCCTTTAATTGGTCTTCTATTTCAAATATTTCCTTTTCTATCTCTTCCCTTTGCTCTAGTGTCATTTCTGCCCTAGGGAAAGGGAATTTTATTTTTCTAAAGCTTTTCAATAAAGAATCTGTGTAATCATTTTCTAAATTCATAATATTCTTATTTTAAATTAGTTGAGGTTTCTTGTCCCACTTTGTATATAGATGCCCCTTCTCCTATTTTGTATGTTTTTCCAATTCCCCTTCCCATAACAAATATCTCATGTATCTTGTATGGTTCAAGTGGTTTCCAGTTAATGATTTGCCCTCCCTCAAACCTATCGACAAAATCATTGTCCCTTAATCTTCTTAGGTATATCTTACTTGGTTTCATGCCCCTTGTTTTAGTTTTTTTAAAGCCTCATCTTTCTCCCTTTGAGTAATTGATTTGACGTCCAAAATAATCACTTCGTCATTTGAATCAAAATTAAATTTTTTCTTTAGTAGGTCAATAGTAAAAGGTTCGTCAACTGTCGTAAAGGTAAGTCTATGTCTTACCTCTTTATTCACATCGACCAAAACGGAGTAGTGATTTGTTTGACTAAACAAACCACAAGCCATTAAATAACCCATTACAATCAAAATAAAACCCATAATAAGATTTACCATTCTTTTCATTTTAGTTTGTTCTTATCTAGTGCTAGACCATGTTCTATTAGGTCGAAGGTGTCGAAATGATGTTCATGTAAAATCTGTATTAGCAAATAATCAACATGGTTAATCCATCTTGAATCACTGATTATATTTTTCATTTGCTTATCAAAATCCAAAGTATAATATTTTTCAGTCCATTCCTCAATAGGCACAAACCTCTCTCCGTTATGCTCTATCTCTTTGGTTAAATCAGATAGGGGGTGTAAGTGGGGTTTGTACATCCAAATATGTTCTCCTTCACTAAAATCAATATACAACTTAATATCTTCATAGCTTCCGCTTCCCAAGTGGATACTGCTCAATATACCGTCCTTTTGAAATTCCTCTTTAGGATGCATAAACCTCATTTTGAGATTATGCGCTGCGTATGGTAGCATGTGTTCTATTGTTAGTTCCATTCTATTGGGTTATTAGTGTTGTTCAGATTCTTGCATTTTCAAATCCTCAATAGCCTGTTTTTCGGTTTTTCCGTAGCCTATCAAGTCGCCTTCGTCGTAATCAGATCTTGATGCCGACCAATCATAATCTCTAATAGGGATGGGAGGGAATTCATGTGTTGTTACTATTCTGGTCATCGTTATTGTTTTAACTAGCCCCCTCCACTTAAACCTTATCGGCTCATTACGTATCCGTATACTTACAGCTAGCTTACGTGTCAGATGGACAGGGGGCTTTTTTTGTTAATGTCTAGGTGGTGGGGTTAAACCTCGTAATAGCTACCGTCAGTTCTTAAAAAATCTTTCCAATCGTTTTCGGTGTTCATCTCACAATTTTCAAATTCTTCTTTACTCATTGGTCCCGTTCTGTATTTTAAAATAGTGCCGTCTGGGTAATTTTTTCTAATTGTAAATGTTCTTTTGCTTTGGTTTGCTGTTGCTTTAATTGTTGTCATAATTCCTATTTGTTATTGTTTGATACAAATGTAATGATAAATTTAATATAAACCTAAATATATTTAGAATAATATTGATTTATTAAATGTTTTTGATTATCTTTGATTAAAATTAGAGGTTATGAGTGATATTAGCGGAATGAAAAGATTCCAAACGAACATAGACCTATTCATGGATGAAAAAGGTCTTAAAAACGACAAGGAGCTTGCGAAAGAATTGGGCTGGTCCCCATCGGCATTATCCCAACGATTGACGGGCAGCATATCAATGCAGACACTTGAAAAAATTGCAAACTACTTTAACACAACAGTAAAAGAACTATTAAGATGAAACAATCTACATATCCAACAGAAAAGCAAATACAAGAAATAGGGTTTGAAATCGATAAGATTTACAATCATGACGGCTACAGGACGAACCGTTATAAAAATGGC
>CALLVX010000043.1 GCA_938010765.1 uncultured Flavobacteriaceae bacterium
GGCACAGATTTGTTAGTTATTGTCCTTGACATCGATGTCGACCCCGTCTTCGTCAATGATAACCCTGTTGATTTCATTTCCATTCTCATCTCTTGCTTTGATATCGATACCATCTTCGTCTAACTTCATTTTAAAGGAGTCACCGTCCTCATCGTTGATGTTTATCTTAATACCATCTTCGTTGATGATGATTCTTCCCTCATCCTCGTCGTCATCGGAATCTTTTTCGACCGGACATTCTTGGCATTTAAGCTCTCCGTCTTCGCCCATTTTCCAAAGATACCCTTCTATATCATCAGAAGAGCGATCCGTTTCCGCATTCATTCTCCAATTTCTGCTATGCGCGGAAGTATACCTTATGTAGGTTCCTACAGGAATAAAGAGATTCACCCGTACTTCTTGTCCCTTAAACCTGCTGGCTTCTCCCGATGTGGTCAGAAAATCATCTAGTATAATAGTGCTTCCCGTTACCTTGTAATTGTAATTAATGATTTCGGCAGTGGCACGAGCTTCCAAGACCGAAGGTCCGTTAGCTTCTTTACGAATCTCGATTCGCATGACCGAATCTTCCGATTTCTTAAGTCGAAATCGCACATCGTCAGAAAGGAGAATACTTTGGCCATCATCGTCATAAGTCATAACCATATCGTCCATTTGCATGTGCACTCTGTTCTCCCATAGATCGGTAGCGACCAATCGAATATCTAGGGTGTCGGCAGCATTTGGCATATAAAGTTCTTCCTTTACTTTTATACTCCCATCGAACGCATGGGATGCGGCTTCACGTACACCAATTACAATTAACGAGATCAATGAAATTAGCCAAAGCCCTAGCAGCGAAAATTTGGCAATATTCCCGATCGACTTTAGATTAGTGACCAATATTTTTAGGCCTAAATACAGTAAGAAAAAGAACGGGATTCCGATTACGAAGAAAAATAACATCGACATTAACCAAACCGGTGACTCGGTCACGTTCTCCAAAAAGCCATCCAAACCAGGTAAATGAATCCAATCTAAAGTGCCCACGGTCAACATGCCTATGAACATGCCTATGATGGTAGCAGCCCCTGTAATGATCAAGATGATTCCGATAAACTTCCCAAATATTTTGAAAAAGAACATGATGATATCACCTAGCGTATCGAAAAAAGTTTTCCCGCCATTTTTTACTTTGTTTCCCACTTCATCATAGTCAACGTTTTTGATGCGTTCAGTAACATCGTCGAAGCCTTCTTTTACTTTTCGTTCTATATTACTAATGTTTACCGCTTCTCCTCGCATATCGAGCTTTTGGGCCGTTGTGTTGGCCTCGGGCAATAGGATCCATAACAACCCGTACAAGAGAATGAAGCCACCGCCAGACCCGAAAGTTAGAACTACCCATAACAAACGTACCCATAGCGGATCAATGCTTAAGTAGTGTGCCAAACCGGCAGATACTCCTGCAACATATTTGTTATCGGTATCACGGTATAGTTTTTTTCCTTTCTTAGGTTCCGAACTTGTTCTGCTCCTAGGTTCGTCCTCAAAAATATCTTCATCGACCATATAATCTTCGGGCTGCCCCATAATAGCGATTACTTCGTCTACCTCTTTGTTCGAAATTACCTGTCGCTCGTTTTCTAATTTCTCATGAAACAACTCGGCGATACGTGCCTCGATATCGGCAAGAATTTCGTCGCTTCCCGAGGTATTGGCGAAAGAGCGTCTGACCGATTCTAGGTAACGCCTCATTTTGTTAAAGGCATCCTCATCGATATGAAAAAGGATGTTGGCGAGATTTATATTTACTGTCTTGTTCATTTTTGATTATTTTTTGTACTGATCTGCGATCAGTGTCTTGTTGTTGGCTATTTATTTTTTGTTACCAGGTTTGTGGCATTTCTTAGCTCGTCCCAAGTGGTGTCGAGTTCTTTGAGGAACATCTTGCCGGTCTCGGTCAACGTATAGTATTTTCTTGGGGGGCCAGAGGTAGATTCTTCCCAACGGTAATTGAGTAGCCCGGCGTTCTTAAGCCTTGTCAGTAAAGGGTAAATGGTGCCCTCCACTACGAGCATCTTGGCATCTTTTAAGGTGCTGAGAATTTCGGAAGCGTATTTGTCTTTTCCATTTAATATAGATAGGATGCAATACTCCAAAACCCCTTTACGCATTTGCGCCTTCGTATTTTCTACATTCATAACGTCTTTTTGCTTTTTATGCAGTGCCGATGTTTTCGATCGTTTTTTGGTTTCTTCTGAAATGGTCTTCTGCATGGGTTAACTGTTCGTACCTGTGCCGTTTCTGATTCAGCGTCTCTTCTTGCTGGAGCGGATACCGAAACAAAATCGGCACAAGCGGGTTTTTGATTGATGATAAACTCCTTAATTTATTCGGGAGGGTGATGAAGGCCCCCGATGTTTCTAGTTGGTTATTTGATAAAATTAATTGTAACCGGGTATTTAAACTCTTGTCCCTCATTGGTTCGTATGGTGGCCAGCACCGTGTATACTATATTTACGACTACCAAGGCTCCTTGTAACAAGCCGGTGATACCTACTGGCCACCACCACCGTCCAAAACTGAAATCGTCGCTATCAAAATGAATATTGAGGTTGTTAAAGTTGCTCAAACGATCAAAACCAAAACTTCCCGAATGAAATAGGTCGGGAATAAAACCAATGAAAAATGGAATACTGATAATTCCCAAAAGAATGGAGTAGAGTAGGATGCTGATCTGAAAATTCAGGGCTTGTTTTCCATTATAATCTACAAACTCATATTCTTTTTTATTGGCCGTCCAAAGTACCAAGGGAATGATGAAGTTCCCAAACGGAATAAAGAACTTTGAAAAGGTCGACGCATGTATCAGTGATGATAAATTACGTTCATGTTTTGATAAGGTATTAGTCATGGCATGTTATTTTCTTATACAAATATATAGCCAAACAAAGGTACTATGCAACACATAGTACTAATTTTTAACATAAAATTAACAAATATAAATCAAAATATTTTCAATACTTTTAACAAAATATCTATGAAAATGGCAGTATCTATTGGGAAAATCAACGCTTTTACCTTTTTAAAATTACCCTCCGCTTGGTGGTGTGGTGTTCGTTTACGTACCATGGATAATGAAAGGGCGGTAGCAACGGTACGGCACCGTTGGATCAATCAAAACCCCTTTAAATCTATGTTTTGGGCAGTACAGGGTATGGCTGCGGAGTTTACTACGGGTATTATGGTTACGATGCAAATACGTGAAACCGGGAAGAAAATATCGATGTTGGTCGCGAACAACAATGCGAACTTTTCAAAAAAAGCAACCGGTAAAATCACCTTCACTTGTACGGATGGGCATCTTATTAAGGAAGCATTGGACAAAACGATCGCCACAGGAGAGGGGCAAACCATTTGGATGAAATCGGTAGGTGTCAATGAAGATGGGGTCGTAGTTTCTACCTTTAATTTTGAATGGACGGTTCGTTTAAAGAGTTAAGAAATAAAAGCCTGCTCGATCATCGACATTTGCGGTATAGGTGAAAGAGGACCTATTTTGTAACAAATCGAAAAATCTGCCAACTAATCAAATGACAACTATAAACTTAAGATAAATGAACGCACACGAAATAGATTATGAGGTATTTGGGGAAGAAATGCAATAGGTTGAAATTGAATTAGACCCTCAAGAGGCCGTAGTAGCCGAGGCAGGTAGTTTTATGATGATGGATAATGGCATCAAGATGGATACCATTTTCGGTGATGGCTCTAATCAAGAAAAAGGGGTTTTAGGAAAGATTTTCTCGGCAGGTAAACGAATACTAACGGGCGAGAGTTTGTTCATGACCGCTTTTTTGAATACGGATCACGGAAAAAAGAAGGTAAGCTTTGCATCGCCTTATCCCGGAAAAATAGTGTCCATCGACCTTTCGGAAAAACAAGGAAAATTTATTTGTCAAAAAGATGCCTTTCTCTGCGCCGCCAAAGGCGTGACTGTGGGTATCGAGTTTTCCAAGAAATTGGGGAGAGGGCTCTTCGGAGGGGAAGGCTTTATTATGCAAAAATTGGAAGGGGATGGTATGGCCTTCGTACATGCAGGTGGTACCTTGGCAAAAAAAGAACTGGCACCGGGAGAAGTCTTAAAGGTAGATACGGGCTGTATCGTTGGGTTTACCCAAACTGTAGATTATGATATTGAATTTATAGGAGGTATCAAAAACACCGTCTTTGGAGGCGAAGGCCTATTTTTCGCCACTCTTCGTGGCCCTGGTACCGTATATGTACAGTCCTTGCCCTTTAGCCGATTGGCGGGGCGTGTGTTGGCAGCACTTCCCAGAGGCGGTAATAGTAAAGGAGAAGGCAGCCTCCTTGGCGGCCTGGGAGACCTTTTAGATGGGGATAATAGATTTTAAATACCATTAGAAAATAGTATAGTATGAAATTAGGCATACGAGGAGCTTCGAATGTGCCAATTTTATGTTTTCATAAGACGAACGCTTTTCAACTTTTACAGCAACAATGGACTTTCATGCTCTGATTAGTTTCCTTAAAGATTTAAACCGGAACAACAACAAGGAATGGATGGATGCGAACCGCAAACGGTATCATGAAATCCGCAATGCGTATATTCTATGGCTTAACGAGTTAAATGCAGTCTTAGCAGACTTGGATGATGAATATTACGACACGCCCGGTAAAAAAGGGATCAATAGAATCAATAATAATTTGATGTTTCATCCGAATAAGCCTGTTTACAAAGATCATTTTGGTGCGGGATTGGATAAACGCCCAGGAACCGGAGATTTCTACTTAGAAATCGGAATCAAAGAATCCATATTTGCCGGAGGCCTCTGGAGGCCAGCGCCCAAGACCTTACGCAGCATCCGAGATGCGATAGACTATGACGGTGAAGAACTTTTGAAAATAATGAACAAACCTTCGTTTCAAAAAACTTTTGGCGGCCTCTACGAAGATGAAAAATTAATCAAAGCACCCAAAGGCTTTCCGAACGACCACCCCCGTATAGAATTATTGCGGAACAAAACGTTTGCGGTAAGCCATCACTTTTCGAACGAAGAGGTATTTAAAGATGATTTTAAGGAAAAAGTACTGCAAGTCTACTTTGAAATGCTCCCATTTCGCCGGTATTTGAACCAGGCGGTGACGGTCTAAGGCGTTAAGCATCTTCCGATTCACTATTCGGGTTCATTTTAGTGTACCCAACAGGAATCGCCTCAATTTTTAAGATAACTCTTTAAGGGACAATCTACAGGAAGTTTGACGCTGATTAACTTTAAATTTTTTAAGCATACCGTATAACGATCACCCATAACGTGCTGCAAAGTAAACGGCTTGGTTTCATCTGAAATTCTCATTGAAAATTTGAATTAGCAGCACGTTTTACTACTTTTTGGTATAGTTTACATAGCATTCACAACTACTTTTAGGAGGTTGATAAATATTTAATGTAAGAAAAATACTATAAATACAAAATTACAGTTGTATAGTAATCGTATCGATTCTAGATATGATCCAGACTTGTTTAACCAAAAACAGGGTGGGGCAATATGAACTAAATAAGAACTATACCAAATCAAAAATTAAATGAATTCAATTAAAATAGGCGTAATCGGGCTGGGTTACGTTGGCTTGCCGCTTGCCCGGTTGTTTGCGACTAAATATCCGGTAGTAGGCTTCGATATCAATGAAAGGAGAACCACGGAACTCCAAAATGGGAAAGACAGTACATTAGAGGTCGATAGCGAAACCTTGCTAAAAGTGCTAAAAACTACCTCTCCCGATGGTACAGGTCTGTACTGTACAACAGATTCGAATGCCCTTAATGATTGTAATTACTTCGTGATAACCGTGCCTACCCCTGTAGATGCTACCAACAGACCGAACCTAACACCTTTACGAAAGGCGAGTGAGACTGTTGGGAAGGTACTGAAAAAAGGGGATATTGTGATATACGAATCTACTGTTTTTCCCGGCGCAACCGAGGAAGAATGCGTTCCTATATTAGAGAAACATAGTGGCCTCGTGTTTAATGTTGATTTTTACGCGGGCTATTCACCAGAACGAATTAATCCGGGCGATAAAGAACATACGATCGATAAAATTTTGAAAGTGACCTCGGGATCAACCCCGGAAATAGGGGAGAAGATAGATGCACTTTATAAATCGGTGATTACGGCAGGGACTTACTTGGCACCGTCTATCAAAGTAGCAGAGGCCGCCAAGGTAATAGAGAATTCACAACGCGATATCAATATCGCCTTTGTAAATGAATTGGCCAAGATTTTCAAATTGATGGATATCGATACAAGTGAAGTACTTGGCGCTGCGGGCACCAAGTGGAACTTTTTACCCTTTAAACCAGGATTGGTAGGTGGGCATTGTATCGGAGTAGATCCTTACTACTTGGCCCAGAAGGCGCAACAATATGGTTACCATCCAGAAATAATATTATCCGGTAGACGGGTAAATGATGGTATGGGCCAATATGTTGCTTCAGAAGTGGTTAAGTTAATGATACAGAAAGACACCAAGATAAAAACTGCCAAGGTGTTAGTACTCGGTATTACCTTTAAAGAGAATTGCCCCGATGTACGAAATACAAAGGTGGTAGACCTTATAGAACACCTTGAGAGCTATGGCCCAGCGGTTACCGTTTATGATCCCTGGGCAGAAAAGGAAGAGGTACAGCGAGAATTTGGACTAACACTTACCAAAGAGCTCCCTAGCGAGAAGTACGATGCCATTGTACTGACGGTAGCACACGAGCGTCTCCTTGCACTAGAACTTCGAGATATGTTGAAACCAGCGGGAATTCTCTATGATGTAAAAAGTGTACTCCAATGCGAGGTAGACGGGAGATTATAATACAAACAATAAAATAGCAGTATTCATAAATAAAAAAGCCTGGCCACAAGCCGGGCTTTGTGCTTTCCAATAAATAACCGACCAGCATAGACTACAGCTACGTTTACCTCCTACCTGTAGGTTTCATCGCTTTTCGAATGCCATTCCCTTGGTTACTCCACTCCCTTTAAAGAGGCCGTTCCTCGATAAGCGACAACCTACAAACCTAACGAATAACGAGGTTCTCCACAGAAAGAAAGGGTTACACAACAAAAATTAAAATTTTTACAACTTGTGTAGTACTATTACTACAAATAACGAAATACCCTCTTTGTGAGGAATTGAAACTAGTAGGCAATAGTACCGCTGAAGTTAAAATTATCAACGAACCAATGCTAACAAAAGTAGCAGATTGCAAACGACCTGGAAATCAAAGAACAGTAGGGCTCTTTGTATCTGTTGTGCTTTTTTTTCAGCTCTCCCTTTTGGCCCAAGAATCGAACCCTATTGTGGTAAGTGCCGGCTTCAATATCGTTGATAATTCCGGAAGTAGATTTAACGAACTCTTGAACGTAACTGAAAATTGGAACGTAGCCAGAAACATAAAAGTGGCCGTTGAAAAGAGGTTCAAATACGATTTTGGCGCAGAGGCAGCGTTGTCGCTAAATAAGTTCAATTCAGGAAAAAAAATCAACAGCGAGACCAATGATGGTGATCTGAACTACTTGTCGCTAGATTTTATGGTAAAAAATTATACCACAAACTACTATCAGAATACAAAACGGGCCTTTTATGAGGGCTATTTTACTGGCGGTTTTGGCGCGAATCTAATAGGTAGAGAATTGGCAAAAACCTTGAATTTTGGTTTAGGCCTCAATATTAAAATCAACCACGAACTACGGATCAGTTTGCAAACAATGGGCAAATTTTCGATAGACAGTGCCACTTCTGGCAATGCAAATCACATTCAACATTCAATAACCTTAATCAAATGGATATGACAACAATTAAACTACATGCTCCAATCAAAAAACCAGACACTTACTTTTCACATGAGACGGCTGTCATAGATGACAACTGTACAATTGAAAACGGGACTAAAATTTGGCATTTCTCACATATCATGAGTGGCTGTCATATTAAAGAACGTTGCAACATTGGGCAGAATGTTGTCATTTCTCCAGAGGTAATTTTAGGAAACAATGTAAAGGTGCAAAACAATGTATCGATCTACACCGGGGTCACCTGCGATGATGATGTCTTTTTAGGCCCTTCCTGTGTGTTTACCAATGTGATAAATCCTAGAAGTGCCGTAAACCGTAAAGGACAATATTCAAAAACATTTGTTGGTAAAGGCGCCACTATCGGTGCAAATGCTACCATAGTTTGTGGCCATGACATTGGAGCGTATGCCTTTATTGGTGCTGGCGCTGTAATTACTAAAACGGTTCTACCCCACGCGCTAGTAGTCGGAAACCCGGCACGTCAAATCGGATGGATGAGCGAGTATGGTTGCCGCTTGAATTTTAATGAAGACAATTTAGCAATCTGCGAGGAAAGTAATGATACCTACGAACTTTTAAATGACAAAGTCATCAAATTATAAAAACCATGAACAGAAAGAACTTTGCTATAATCGGGGTAGGGGGCTATATAGCTCCCAGACATATTGAGGCGATTAAAGTAACAAATAATGATCTGATCGCGGCACTCGACAAATCGGACAGCGTGGGTATCATGGATCGTTACTTTCCGAACGCTCATTTCTTTACTGAATTTGAACGGTTCGATCGGCACATAGAGAAAATCAAAAGAAGGGACAATGTACAACTCGACTATGTAAGCATTTGTACGCCCAACTATTTACATGATGCGCATATTCGAATGGCACTTCGCCGCGGAACCAATGCAATTTGTGAGAAACCACTGGTGGTCAACCCATGGAATATTGATCCCCTGGTCGAAATAGAAAAAGAATCGAACGTAAAGGTGAGTTCTATTTTGCAATTGCGATTACACCCGGGAATCATTGCTTTGAAGAAAAAAGTAGCAGAGGGCCCCAAAGATAAAATCTATGATATTGATCTTACGTACTTGACCTCACGAGGTAATTGGTACCATAGTTCTTGGAAAGGGGATACTTCTAAATCAGGTGGGATCGCCACCAACATAGGTGTTCATTTTTACGACATGCTCTCCTGGATTTTTGGCAAGGTGACCGCAAACAAAGTACATCTTTTAAGTACTGAAAGCGCTTCTGGTTATTTAGAGTTTGAGAAGGCAAGGGTTCGTTGGTTCTTGTCTATAGATTACAACAACATACCAGACTCACTAAAAGTACAGGGTCAAAGAACATATCGTTCAATAAAACTAGATGGGGAAGAAATCGAATTTAGCCAAGGTTTTACCGAACTCCACATTAAAAGCTATAAGGCTATTTTAAAGGGAGAAGGCTTTGGCTTACTCGAGTCAAAACAGTCAATTGAAATTGTGCATGACATTCGAAATGCACAGATTTCTCCCCTACAAGGAGATTACCACCCGCTTATGAAACCCGATAAGAACCTGTATAGGGTATCCTAATAAAAAAAAACTTAAAAAGATTTAATACTTGTGGGGGCACTAGAACATAAAGCGAAGAAGGGGTTGGTTTGGAGTAGTATTGATAAATTTTCAACACTCTTCATACAATTCGCTATAGGCATTATTCTGGCTCGCCTTCTAATGCCCGAAGATTTTGGTCTTATAGGGATGATCGGCATCTTCATGGCGATTTCACAATCATTGGTCGATAGCGGTTTCTATACTGCTTTGGTCCAAAAGAAAGATGCAGGGCAACGCGATTTTTCAACCATATTTTTCTTCAATATTAGCATTAGTATACTGTTGTACCTAATTCTTTTTGCCTGCTCTGGCTATATAGCTCGGTTTTATGAAGAACCGCTATTGACCGACTTGATCAAGGTAGTTTCTATCAATATCATTATTCTTTCGACTACGGTAGTACATAAGGCCAGGATGGCGAAGGTCATCGATTTTAAAACGCAGGCAATCGCTCATATATCTGCCTCTGTCGTGAGTGGTATTATTGGAATCTATGCAGCCTTAAACGGTTATGGTGTATGGGCATTGGTAGCACATTATCTCACACGAAGTATCGTAGTGGCGTTGTTGTATTGGTTCTTAAACCGTTGGATTCCAAGTTTTGTTTTTAGCAAATCCTCTTTTCGGGCACTGTTCGGTTTTGGTTCAAAATTAATGTTCTCAGAGCTTCTGAAAATATTTTTTCAGAACCTGTATCTCATAATCATCGGTAAAATTTATAGGGCAGAGGAGCTTGGGCATTTCACTAGGGCCACCCTTTTTAAACAAGTACCGAGTACGTTGATAGGGAATATTTTGCAAAGCGTCACTTTTCCTTTGATGGTCAAAGTAATAGATGATGATGAAAAAACTAAAAACCTCTTGGTACGAAGCATTCGACTAAGTGGTTTTATACTCTGTCCGGTAATTGTTTGGTTGTTGATCTTTGCCAAGCCTTTGATCCTGATATTACTGACACAAAAGTGGCTTCCGACGGTTGTATTGTTACAGATACTGGCCTTAGATATCATATTTCATCCGATCCAATACATCAATCTTAATTTTTTAAACGCCAAGGGAAGGTCCGATCTCTTTTTAAAGCTAGAAATGTTTAAAAATAGTCTTACCATACTGGCTATTCTACTAACCTACCAATGGGGAGTGGTAGCGATGACAGTTGGCTATGTTCTGGTGTCGCTCGTAAGCTTCTTTATCAACTCATACTATACCGGAAAATATGTTGGTTATACGGCACTAAACCAATTACGTGATCTATCGCCCTATTTTTTGGTCAGTGGCGCTGCCGGTGTCATTAGTTATTCAATTTGTTTGTTGATTCCCAGCATGCTATGGCAATTAATTATAGGCATAATTATAGGTGGTGTAAGCTACCTATTAGGATCTTATTTCATGAAGTTCCGAGAACTCTTTGAAATTAAAAAAGTATTACAAGGAAAATTTTCAAATTAATAATCCAATTCAATTAAACAAAAAAATGAAAAAAATAATTAGAAAGCTAGCGGAGGTTTTCATCAATTCAATCTTATTCCTCATTCCAGGAAAAAAGTCAAAAGCCCATGTTTTGGGAGTGGTGAGTAGCTCCTTAATGGGAGCAAAAAATACCGTGGAATACGATGCTAAATACGATATGTATTGGTTAAAGAGTAACGGCAGCCATTTGTATATGGTAAAAAAGCCCTATTTCTACTTTAGTAAATCAAAACTGTATAAAGGAATTAAGCGAATTGCTTGCAAACATTATGTACCACAAAAAGGAGATGTAATTGTAGATGTAGGGGCCGGGATCGGCACTGAAACCTTGTTTTTTAACGAGCAGGTAAAGGCCGAAGGTAAAATTTATTCTATAGAGGCAAGCAAGGCCAGCCATGAGAAGTTAGAGGAGCTTTGTACAAAAAATAGCATTCGGAACTCTGAGAACCTAAATGTTGCGATAACAGATAGTAACCAGAAGGTTTGGATCGAAGAATCGGAGACCTACCAGGTAGATGCTGTAAACAAAGCCGCCAAAGGTGTTGAGGTAGATGGGATAACACTGGATCATTTGGTCGTCGAAAAAAATATTGAACGCATCGATTTTTTAAAAGCGAATATCGAAGGGTCGGAACTTCCGATGATCGATGGGATGCGCAAAGCGATCAAGATTACCAAACACATTGCAATTTCTTGCCATGACTTTCTATTTGAAGATGACCGTCAGATCAAACGAAAAATGGCACAGTTTCTCGAAGAGAACAATTTCGATGTGTTTTATAACAGTACGGGGCACCAAGTGGTCGATAGTTGGATCTACGGAACAAGAAGATAAATGAAGATAGTTCATGTCATATCGACCTTGAATATCGGTGGCGCAGAGCACTTTGTAGTGCAACTTGCCAACGAACAGGCCAAATACCATCGAGTAGGGCTAGTGGTACTAAGTAGTACAGATCAGCATAAAAACTATTTAGGAAAGGTTGATACAACCATTGAAGTGGTTCAATTAAAATGGACCAAAAAATACAAAATGAAACAGCTTTTACAATTTTATAAACTGATCGGCAAGTGGAAGCCCAAAGTGGTGCATGCCCATTTGCACAATCCGTTTTACTATGTATTTGCCCTTTCATTCTTCAAAGGTAATACCACCTATGTTCATACCATTCATAGCAGCTTTCAAAACTGGGAAAAGACATTGGGCCGCATGTATAAACTCCGATTTTTAAATAATCGCATGCTTCATATATGTCTCACGCAATCAATTCTAAACGAAGTAAAAGAGGCCTTTCCGAAATTACGTTATCAAGTAATCGGGAATGGTATTAATGCACATTACCCACAACGAAACCTAACTACGATCAAGGATTTTTGGAACAACTTTCCCAAAAAGCCGCAAGTGGGCAGTCGTTTGCTGGCAATCGGTAATATCTGTGGGCACAAAAATTACAAATTACTGGCGCTTTCGTTAGAGTCATTGGCAACTACCTACCCTGGCCTCATGTGTGTTCAGGTCGGTGGGCAGATCGAGGCCGATTTGGCCTTTGAACTTGAGGAAATAAATACCCCGAACCTTTTTATGGCGGGACCTATGGAAAATGCTGCTGATTTTCTGGCAGAAGCCGATGCTTTGATCATAAGTTCTAGACAGGAAGGAATGCCGATCGTAGCACTGGAAGCCCTTTCAATGGGCGTTCCCATAATTACCACTCCAGTTGGGGGAATGGCCGATGTGGTCAACGAAAATAATGGTTTGATTTCAGAAAATCTGCAAGTGGCCTCCTTCAAGAAAACCATTGAAGATTTCTTGAAAATGCCCAACGATCATAAACGGGCCCTGAAAGTTGGTGCGCAAAAAGCATTCGCAGACCATTACGAAATTGGTGCGGTACAAGATAAATACATGATGAGCTATGGTTTGGACTAAAAAACATACCGAAATAGCGCTGTTTTTTGCCATTTTTACATTGGTCGGTCATCTTGTGTTTTTTCCGCAATACGCCATGCCTTTGCCAATTATCCTAGTTGGTTTTGCTGTAATCTTATTCTTCTTTTTTGGAATGTTAGGCTATGCGAATGCTTGGGAAAATTGCAAGGATTTTAAGACAAGACTGGTAATTCACAGCCTTTTTTATCGGTTGGTGGCAATTGCCGCCATGTATCTATTGACCATGTGGTACGACCCTGCAAATCTTCCGTTTGAATTGGCGGCTTCCGATGCGTGGAATTATCACTATTCTGGCGTAATCGTTGCAGATGCCATTGCCGAGGGAAAAAACATTTTCCAATCTCTTTCCCATTTTTGGAAGAACGAAGCAGATTACGGCTTTTCGGTGGTCATTGGATCCTTATATTCCGTTTTTGGGAAGAGCACGACCATTATTAAAATACTGAATGCGGTAGTAGGCAGTATTACGGTCTTGCGAATATATCAAATAACCCAGTTCGCATATGGCGAAAAACAAGCTCGAATAGCAGGTATTATTACCATGTTGATGCCACCATTGTTATGGTTTAGTGGTATTTTTCTTAAAGAGACCTTACTTATTTTTCTAATCTCCAATATTGGTTATTATACCACGAGAGTCATTAGAACAACCCAATTTCGGATTCCCAATACCATACTGGTTTTGTGTTTGTTGGGGTCTATATTTTATTTCCGTACAGTATTGGTTCCGCTACTGCTGGGGTGCGTACTGCTGCAAATAGTATTCTACAAGACAAAGAACAAAAACTACCGACTTTTCGCAGGTTTCATAACCATGGTACTCATTGCAGGTAGTTTATGGGTCACCTACGAACTCTCTATGGATAAACATATAGAAGCCGCTATAGAAGCAAGTAGTGATCAGTTCGGGTCCGAATTGGATAAGGCTTCCCAAGATCGGGGTATTAATTATACCGTGGCGGTGGTAGCCCCTTTGTTGATTGCGGGAGCAATTATAACACCCTTTCCCTCTTTGCTGGATTTTGAGGAACGCCAACTGGGGATTTATGCACATTTTCAAAATGAGATCATAAGAAATGTCATGTATTTCTTTGTCTTTATAGGGCTTTTTAGATTTATAAAACAACGTAAAGTAGGTGCCATATTCGCGGGCAGTTTTGCAGTAATCTACATAATGATATTGGCAGTATCGGGTATTTCGTTTCAAGATCGTTTTCAGGTGTTATCACTTCCTTTCTTAATCGTATTCATGTCAGATGGGATAGTGGCCAATTACTCAAAGAAAGAGAAACATTGGATTACCTACTTGTTTTTCATTTTTTTCGCCATTCTGTTATGGAATGTATTCAAACTATCTAACAGAGGACTAATATAACAATCATGAACAATTTTATTATTCTAAATAAAAAAGCATACGTACTAGGCGTACCTTTCAATAGTACCATGTTGAGCGAGGATTGGTTCTTAATAACAGACGATCACTATGACCAATATGATGATGATAATGATGAACGAAGCATTCTTGTTTTCGGAGACTTCATCGGTACGGCAGAATTACTACTGGCAACCAAAGAAGACGATATTCCCAAACTAAAAGGGAATTTTTATGCGTTAGTGCTCAATCAGGGAACCGTAAAAGTGTATAGTAGTTTCTTTAATATTTTACCCTTATACAGCACGCAAGATAAAACAATGGTCGCCTCGTCGCTTCAATTGATTGAAGCAAATTATCACGCTAAACTAACGGTTAATAAGCGTATTATACTTGAAAACTTACTATTTAATTATAGCCTTTTTAACGACACGAAGTATAATGAAGTAGCGCTTGTACCCTGTCATCACCATGTATTATTAGCTGGTCAGGAACTTAGTTTGCGAAAGCACTTTGAGACAACCTCACTTTTTACCCAAATACCAAGTAGCGGTAAAAAAGTAGTAAACGATCTAAGCGACCTCTTTATTGATACGGTAAAAGACTATTTTCCCGCCACAAATTTCGCAATCGCTTTTACAGGTGGTTTTGATGGAAGAACCTTGGTGAGTTGCGCCCTAAATCACCAAAAAAGATTCGATACATTTTCGTTTGGAAGACCTGAAAATAGTGATGTCTCAATACCCTCTAAAAATGCAGACGAACTGGGTATCCCGTATCGATTTGACGATTTGGGAGCACAGGAGTATATAGAAGAACAGTATTATGAGCACGCTACTAAATTTTCCAAGGCAGGCAATATCGGGAATGGATTGTTATATGCGCATTTTAGCTACAACGCACAAAAAGTAAGTGAGCATTCCGATTACCTTTTATCAGGTGCATGCGGGAGCGAATTGTTTAGGGCCCTTCATATTCGGGGAGCCGTCACATCAACAGCCCTGGTAGATATTTTTAGCACAGAAGACGAACAGATGATTCGGGAAAAACTCACGTCCTCTCAGGTGCTTAAGGTGGTATGTCTAGAAGATTTTAAAGAAGAACTAGATTCCTTGGTCTTTGATGTAATTCGGTATAAAAGAAAGATACCCCAAAATTGTTCCCTGAATCAACAGTTTTACTTATTTGTATTCGAAGAGATTTTCCGGAAGTTTTTTGGACAATGGATAGTTGCGCAACAGCGCTACCTAAAAGTACGTACTCCTTTTCTCGATTTCAATTTTGTAAAAGCATTGTTGCAGACCGAATATGCGGGGGCAAATAATGACTTTTTCACGAGCCATCCGCTTAAACGAAGAAAGGGCCAAATGGTCTATGCCGATATTATCAAGAAGACCAATCATGCCATTTACAGGCAGCAAACAGGAAAAGGATATTCCCCGAGGGCGGTCAGGAATGTGCTTTTTAGTTATCAAATTTTCCTGCCTTTCCTAAAAAAACGCTTTAAACGAAAACTGACTAAAACGTATCTAGACAATCTAGGAATCGTTTCGGGAATGCTGCACAATTCAAAAGCGATGGAAGAACTTATTTCCGAGACGACGTTTTTTAAGAAAAAAGAACTAAAAAACCTGCTTTTGGGACTTACACCCTATACACCAGAGCAAGAAAGAGACTTGTTGGCAATGTCACTTTCAATAGTATTCAATCTCCAAAAAAAACAACAGCAACAAAAACCACAGATCGTATGAAACCTATAACAGCATTAATAGATTACAAAAGTAAATTCGGATCAAAACACTTCGATACACCCTATCGTAGTGGTATGGATAAGCAAAAGTTAAGCGATTACTTTCAAGAATTGGGATTTGAGATCGATTTTAAATTTCTCAATGAGATCGATTTTAGAAATGAGGATTATAACGGGCAAGACATTATTTATACTTCATCCGAAGACATCGGATACCACTACAAGTCCTATATCGAGGATTTGATTCTTGCCTTGGAATTGGCCGGCGCGAATGTGATTCCATCCTTTAAACACCTTCACATGAATAATAATAAGGCCTTTATGGAGATGATGCGCGATTATGCCGGGATCACTCACAATATGCATTCTATGGTCTTTGGTTCTATGAAAGATTTAAAAATGCGGCTACAGGCCATCAAATATCCGGTTGTTTTCAAAACGGCGTCCGGAGCATCGGGTACAGGAGTTTCGTTGGTTCGGAATCAGCAAGAACTTTTTGCAAAGGTAAAAGAAGTGAACAATCGCAATTATAAAATGGATTTGAAGGATCATCTTCGATCTCTTAGACATAAAGGCTATATCAAGGAATCGGTATATCGGGAAAAGTTTATTCTACAAGAGTTCATTCCAGATCTTGTAAACGACTGGAAAGTATACCTATTTGGCGAAAAACTCTATATTTTTAAAAGACCTATTCTTGGTGGTCGTGGAATCAAAGCCAGTGGGGGCGGGTATGATAACTACTTTTACGGGGAGGAGGCGGAAGCGCCGGAGGGACTTTTTGACTATGCCAAAGCCATTTTCGATAAGCTCAAAGTTCCTCATTTATCGATTGATATTGCCTACGATGGCATCGAATTTTATTTGATCGAATTTCAGTCACTTTATTTTGGAACAGCCGGTATTCCATACTCCAAAGGCTATTTTGTAAAGAAAGAAAAAGGATGGGTGTTTGTTTCTGAGCGTTTTGAGGTCGAGAAAGTATTTGCCGATAGTATTGCTCGCTACCTTAGCCATGAAGCTGTAAATGTAGATGCCTCAAAAAGACATCAACTAATCTAAAAAACACCCTACTTATGGAAATACTATTTGTAAGCAGCGGCAACACCAAGAATGGAATTTCGCCCATAATACACAATCAAGGAACTTCTTTGAGAAAGCTAGGACATGATGTGTCTTTTTTTACCATTAAGGGAAAAGGCCTTAAGGGATACCTGCGCCATATTTTTATTTTGAGAAAATTTCTCAAAAAAAAGTCGTATGATGTTGTGCATGCGCACTACTCGTTAAGTGCAATGACCGCTTCCTTGGCCGGTGCACGCCCCTTGGTGGTATCGCTTATGGGAAGCGATGTGAAGGCTTCCCCTTTGTTGAGCAAACTCATTAAACTGTTTCAAACAATATTTTGGAAAAAGGTGATCGTGAAATCGGCCGATATGAAGGCTTCCTCAAAAATAACAAAAGCAAAAATACTCCCGAACGGCGTCGATTTTGAAAAATTCAAACCGATTTCTAGAGGTGAAGCCCTTGAGGTAACAGGCTGGGACCCGA
Source organism: uncultured Flavobacteriaceae bacterium (assembly GCA_938010765.1). Taxonomy (GTDB): domain Bacteria; phylum Bacteroidota; class Bacteroidia; order Flavobacteriales; family Flavobacteriaceae; genus Pelagihabitans. Next base: position 17,548 of record CALLVX010000043.1, read on the forward strand.
AGAAAAAACATATACTCTTCGCCGCGAACCCCAAACGCCCGGAAAAGAACTTTCCATTGGCCGAAGCCGCTTTTGAACTTTTGGGCGATTCAGGGATTGAACTACATACGTTAGTAGACATTCCCAATGAGTTGATGCCCCATTATTTTAATGCTTCCGATGTTATTCTTCTGACCAGCCTTTGGGAAGGTTCTCCCAATGTGATCAAAGAGGCTATGGCTTGTAATTGTAAGATCGTGGCAGTAGATGTTGGCGACATAAAAGAGGTCATAGCCGATACTCCCGGCTGCTTCATTTCCAATTTCGACTCAAATACCTTTTCTAATCAGATTCGCAAGGCCTTGGAGTATACGAATAAAACAACCGGTAGAGCTAAAATCGCGCACCTAAATGCAAAGGTAATCGCCTCCAAATTAACCACTATTTACAATAACATCTTGAACTAATGACAACAGAACTTATAGTACATAGAGACCTTGAACAAATTGCGCCTTCTCAATGGGAAGAGCTCTTTAAATCGAATACCGCAAACTTTTTTCAAACAACAGAAGCGTTGAAGTTTTTCGAGCGAATAGGAATTGAAACATTTAAGCTGGTAAAGCAAAATGATGAACGCATAGTTGCTTCACTATCCGGGATCATTCAAAAGGAAAAAGGAATCAAGTCTACTTTTACAAGTCGCGCCATTGTATATGGTGGACCTATTTTTAGCGCAAAAATTGAGCATGACGAAGCCGTGCAATTGCTTCGGTTACTGATTGCCGATTTAAAGGAAAAAGTTATTTATATCGAATTCAGAAACTTGAACGATTATAGCAATTTTTCCGCTGCTTTTGAAGAAGTTGGTTTTGTTTACCACCCACATTTGAACTTTCATTTAGACTGCACCGACCCGGCTGCAATGAAAAAACGAATGAGCAGTAGTAAACTTAGGCAGGTTAAAAAAAGTTTGAAGGAAGGTGCTGTAATCATCGAAGCAATTACTGCAGAACAAATTGCTGAATTCTATAAAATTTTGCTTCACCTCTACAAGACGAAAGTAAAAACGCCATTGCCGGCACTGCATTTTTTTGAAGAACTATGGAGGTCGAGCAACGTAAAATTCTTATTGGTCGAATACCAAAACGAAATCATTGGAGGAATCGTAGCGCCTATATTAAAGGATAAAGTAATCTATGAATGGTTCGTCTGCGGAAAAGATGGGGTTTATAAAAATATTTATCCAAGTATACTAGCTACTTGGGCGGCGATGGAGTATGCTACGGAAAACGGAATAGCCCGTTTTGATTTTATGGGAGCGGGAAAACCAGATGAAGACTATGGTGTTCGGGAGTTCAAATCAAAGTTTGGCGGGGAATTGGTGCAACACGGTCGCTATTGTTACGTAACAAAACCCTTTTTGTACGAACTTGGCAAGACCGCCGTAAAAATTTTAAAAAGCTAATCATGCGAATTTTAATAGATATAGGTCATCCGGGTCACGTGCATCTGTTTAAGCATTTTGCAAAAAAAATGATAGGCAATGGGCACCGAATATTATTTACCTGCCGTCAAAAGGAATTTGAAATTGAGTTGATTAAAGCTGAGGGCTTTGACTACATTTCCTTTGGAAAAAAATTCAATACAACTCTAGGAAAGCTATATGGCTTGGTGAAATTCGACTTTTTAGAATGGGTACATGCCCTGCGATTTAAGCCAGATCTGTTTTTAAGTCATGGGTCGCCCTATGCTGCACATGCGGCATTCTTACTTCGTAAGCCTCACGTGTCTTTAGAAGATTCTGGGAATTGGGAGCAAATGAAAATTTATTTACCCTTTACTAGTTCGGTGCTCACCCCCGATGTGCTCTTTGAAGATTTAGGGAAAAAGCAGATTCGCTACCAGTCGTATCATGAATTGGCCTATTTACACCCCAATTATTTTAAAGCCGAGGGGAACGCTGCGGCTATACTGAACCTGAAAGAAAACGAAAAGTATGTCATCTTGCGATTTGTTTCATGGAATGCCTCGCACGATAAAGGGCAGAACGGGTTTTCGGAAAAAGAAAAAGCTAAAATTATCGATTATCTCGCTGGGAAGTACCGCGTATTCATAACTGCGGAAGGCAGCTTGCCGCCAAAGTATGAACACTATAAAATAAAAATAGCGCCAGAGCAGATTCACGAGGTACTATCGGGGGCGGAGTTTTTCGTAGGTGAAGGAGCGACCATGGCTGCAGAGTCAGGTGTGTTGGGCACGGCAGCTATTTATGTAAATACAATTCGGAGATCCTATAATGAGGATCAAGAGAAATACGGGCTCGTTTATAATTTCCAAAGTGAGGAAGGTGTGTTGGACAAAATCTTAGAAATTGAAAAGACAAAAGACCTTAAAAAAACCTTTCGGAAAAGACGTACTAAGATGCTTGCTGATAAAATAGACCTCACGGCCCTTATGGTATGGTTTGTAGAAAACTATCCAAATAGTAAAAATACCCTTTTAAAGAACCCTCATTATCAATACCAATTCAAATGACCGATTTTACCATTAAAACATATAGTGCATTATTGGAAACCCTGATATGGCAATCGTACAATTTTCAAACATTCGAAGGATATCTTTTGAATCCTAAGGAAAGGAGTATCGTGTTGCGACATGATGTAGATCTCTTACCATATAATTCGTTGGCCTTTGCCAAAATACAGGCCGAGTTCGGAATAACAGGTACCTATTACTTTCGAGCGGTACCAGAAAGTTGGGATGTTGATTGTATACGTCAAATAGCGGCCCTTGGGCATGAAGTAGGTTACCATTATGAATGTTTGACAACCTGTAAGGGCAATATGGAACAAGGAATTCGGGATTTTGAAAAAAATTTAGAGGCCCTACGCGCATTGGTACCTGTGAGCACTATTTGCATGCATGGTAGCCCATTATCAAAATTCGACTCCAAAGACCTCTGGAATAGCTACAATTATAAAGACTACGCCTTGCTGGGAGAACCCTATTTTGACGTAGACTACAATACCATGTTTTATCTGACCGATACCGGGAGAAAGTGGGATGGTCATGCAACCAGCGTACGCGATAAGGTGCAGACGCGTTTTACCGAGCGGTTTCATGCTACCCAGAATATCATCGATGCTTTGAAAGCTGGTTTGTTTCCCCAGAATGCGATGTTCACTTTTCATCCGCAGCGTTGGCATAACAACCCAATAGGATGGGGAAAAGAATTGGTTTTACAAAATATTAAAAATGTTGTGAAACAACACTTTTTCGTAAAAGCTTGATATATGATTTTTAATTCCCTCGATTTTGCGATTTTTCTACCCATCGTTTTTGTGGTGTATTGGTTCGTTGTAAACAAAAACCTTCGACTTCAAAATTTGGTAGTCGTAGCAGCTAGCTATATTTTTTATGGTTGGTGGGACTGGAAATTTCTCTCACTTATCATTTTTAGTACGATCGTAGATTACTTTGTGGGAATCGGTTTGGGGAAAAATGAACTCCCCCGCAGGCGAAAACTGTTACTTTGGACGAGCATTACCGTGAATCTAGGGTTGTTAGGTGTTTTTAAGTATTACAATTTCTTTCTAGAAAATTTTGTCTCCGCTTTTTCATTTTTTGGAGCAAGTGTTCAGGCGAATACCTTGAATATTATATTGCCGGTAGGGATTAGTTTTTACACCTTTCAAACCCTGAGTTACTCGATCGATATTTACCGTCGTAAACTTGAGCCGACAAAAGATTTCATGGCTTTTTCAGCCTTTGTATGCTTCTTTCCGCAGTTGGTCGCGGGTCCGATCGAAAGGGCTACGAACCTATTGCCCCAGTTTAAAAAAAACCGAGTTTTTGAGCACGATAAGGCGGTAGACGGGCTGCGTCAAATTTTATGGGGACTTTTTAAAAAGATCGTGATCGCCGATACCTGCGCCACCTATGCGAATACCATTTTCAATGGCTCCGAACTGTTTTCTGGAAGCACCCTGGTACTTGGGGCCCTATTCTTTACCTTTCAAATTTACTGCGACTTTTCAGGATATTCCGATATCGCAATAGGTACTTCGCGCCTTTTCGGGTTTCACCTAAATCGTAACTTTGCGTTTCCTTATTTCTCTCGGGATATTGCTGAATTTTGGAGGCGTTGGCATATTTCGTTATCAACCTGGTTTCGCGATTACTTGTATATTCCTCTAGGAGGAAGCCGGGGCGGTACTTGGATGAAGGTACGCAATACCTTCGTCATTTTTTTGGTCAGTGGGTTTTGGCACGGCGCCAATTGGACTTTTATTGTATGGGGTGCGCTGAATGCAATCTATTTTCTACCGCTTTTACTTTTGGGCAACAATCGAAAAAATTTGGACATTGTAGCGCAGAATACCTGGTTGCCATCTCTCAAAGAACTATTACAAATGGGAAGTACCTTTGTGCTAACAGTGCTTGCCTGGATATTTTTCAGGGCCGAGAACATGACCCATGCATTATCTTATTTGGGAGAGATATTCTCTTCATCAATCATAACCTACCCCGAAGTATTTCCTAAAAAGATGTTAGTGCTATTGCTTGTTTTTATAGGGGTAGAATGGATCGGTAGAAAACGTGAATACGCCATAGAGAATATAAAAACGAGTTTTCATACATACCCTAGATGGGTGGCATACGGCTTGCTCTTAGCAACCATTTTTTATTACGCGGGACAAGAACAACAATTTATATATTTCCAATTTTAGATGAAAAATTTCATATACAAAACAGGCCTCTTTATAGGCATATTTATCACAGCTATAATCCTCTTGGTCCTTCTTGAAGAAGACCGGGAAAATAGTACTGAATTTATGGCGGCGATGGTCGATAAGCATCGGCGACTTGAAAGTATTGCGGAACCCACTTTGATTTTGGCAGGTGGATCTAACTTAGTTTTTGGTGTCGATAGTGAACAATTGGAGCAAAACCTACATATGCCGGTCACCAATCTGGGCTTAAGGGCCCATTTGGGGCTTAACTTTATATTGAACGAAGTAAAAGATGTGGTTAAAAAAGGAGACATTGTGGTCTTATCGCTAGAATATTTTATGGATATGGAAGGGGAGCACGACTTACACCTTTTGAGTTCATACTACCATTCTTCGGCAATTGACTATTGCACCGAACACCAACAGGGCTTGGGTTTGTTTTTAGACTATCGTCATATGATGTTTAAAAAATTTGTAACTACCCATACAACAAAGAATCAGGAAACCTATGCCAGAACAGACTTCAACAAATACGGTGATGGCATCAAACACTTGCGCATGCAAAACCCGTCGATTCAAGGAAGTCGTTATGTAATCGATGCTAACAAGGATGAGGAAATCGAAGTCCTAAATGCCTTCTACGAATATGCTCAAAGGGAAGGGTTCAAAGTGGTGTACGCCTACAGCCCTTATGAACAAGACGAGTATCAGAAGAATATAGAGGCATTGAAATCGTTGGACAAAGACTTACGGGTACAGATGAAGATAAAACTGATTACTTCTTTAGAGGACTTTACCTATCCCAATGCGATGTTTTTTGATAATGTATATCATTTGAATGCTGCGGGAAGAAAATCCCATACCGAGAAGTTGATCAGGATGTTACGCAAAGAACTACCTGTACAACTTGCGATTAGATAAGTTTAATTAAGGGAGAAGAACGACTTTTTGGTTTTCTTCCCGTATCCATAGCCATATCCGTAACCATACCCATACCCATAGGTTTTTTTGTAGTCAACATCATTGACCAAGAGGGCCATTTTTTTAAAACGCTTCTCTTGATACAGGTTTTTTGCATAATCCAACATTCGTTTGTCCGAATAGTTAAAACGCACTATGTAGGCGCATAAATCTGCATAAACGCCAAGCAATAAAGTGTCGGCGACCAAACTTACGGGAGGGGTATCAATTATTATATAATCGTAGTTTTCTTTTAGCTCTTTAAACATGCTTGCTACTCGATTGCTCTTGAGTAACTCAGCAGGGTTTGGGGGCGTGTTTCCTGAAGTAATGACGTCTAAATTATGGAGCCCTTCCATGCTTATGGTAATATCTGAAAGGGTCAGATTACGATTTTTTATAAAATTGGTCAACCCAGTTTTTGCTTTGATTCCTAAGTGCTTACGAATCATTGGAGAGCGAAGATCCATTTCTAATAAAGCGACCTTCTTTTCTGAACGTGCTAAAGTAATAGCGAGATTGCAGGCTACGAACGACTTACCCTCCCCTTTACGGGTCGATGTGACTAATATCGTCTTAGGCGAATGGGCATTATGCGATAGTAGAAA
>CALLVX010000044.1 GCA_938010765.1 uncultured Flavobacteriaceae bacterium
TATATTGTTATTAAAACTGGTGGCGAAAAACATCCCTGCCGTGTTGGTAATAGTGCTAAGATCCCAGTCATTAAAACTCGAGTTGCCCTTAAGAGATGAACATGTAATAAACATATTCAATAGGCTTGTTACGCCCGAAAGGTTCGGAACGTCGGTTGCCGTTACATCGAGATTATAACAACCATCGAAAGCACCGGTCATGGAGGTCCATGCGATATCTCCCCATTGCTTTACTTCCAACAATTTTCCGAAATCTTGAGGTGGGCCTGAGAAGCCATTAAACGACAGTCTGGGGAAATCCCCTGTTATCGAAACTTCATAGGTCCCTGGAGTGGCATATGTATGTGTTGCCCCTCCGGCAACGGATGCACTTACGTTCCCATCTCCCCAATCAACCGTATAGTTATAAATTTCTCCTTCCGCCACAGGAATCGTTATTTGGTTGTCATTCGAAAGGCCTGGGTTATCCGTTTTCCAAACGGTTACAAAGGCTGATGATTCACTACAATCATTCGTTTCACCACCATCGCTTATTTCCCAGCCATAGGTATTGACCAATTGCTGACGTGCGATTTTGCCGTCACAGTACATACTATCGCCTGCATTAAAAATTACGTTCTGCTGTAGGCTTGGAAGATTTGCCCAACCTCTGAGCGTGGCATCATAGTTCGCCGTAGATAGACTTGCATCAAAGAACATATCATCCATTCTGGTAACACCGGATACGTCCCAATCACCCAAGTCTTGGTCAAACACTGTCGCATTTTGAAACATACTGTTCATGACCGTTACCTGCGACGTATTCCAAGTGCTCAGGTTTTGGTTAAAGTTTCTCGCTTCAAAAAACATATAGCTAATATTCTGTGCATTTCCCATGTTCCATTCTCCGATATCCTTATTAAAAGCATGGGTATTTAAAAACATGGAACTAAAGTTAACTCCATTGGAAACATCCCAACTCGAAATATTTTGATTGAATTGATTTGCTTGCAGGAACATTGCATTAAAGTCGCTCACCGAACTGACATCCCAACGTTCAAAGGATTCATTCCCTACTAGGTTGTAGGAAGCCACAAACATTCTTGCCAAAGAATTGACTTTTGAAAGGTCTGGGACATCGGTGGTCTTCACGTCGACATTGTTGCAGTTTGAAAATGCATCTGCCATCGTAAACCATTCGATATCTCCCCAACTATCGATAGAGACAAGCTTGTTTACATCAATTGTTTCATTGGGGTAAAACCGCGGGTATTTACCAGTAATTGAGACACTATAGGTACCCGGTGAATCATAAAAGTGCTCTATGCTACTGCTAACTCCTTGATCCGAGGTACCGTCTCCCCAGTCCACTTCAAAGTCAAACCCTCCTCCAAAAGTAGGAATCGTAATTCTGGTTTCTCCGTCAAATCTAATATCGGTCTTCCAACTTGTCACAAAGGGCCGTTGTTCGCAGTTGGCCGAAGTACCTCCCAAATCAATGGGAATACTATCTGTATTAAAAACAAAAAGTTTATCAATTGCGATGTCTTCTTTAAGACTACCAAGTTCGATAGTATTTTCACCTTCCATTAGATTCAGGAGAAGAAAATCGTTGGCATCTACACCATTGTAAAATCCAAACCAGCTAAACGTTGCATTGGCCAAAATGTTTTCCCATTGCATCCATTCTCCTTCATTGACCCGTACCCAAAAGCCTCCGCTTTCAGTACTTGCAGACTGTAAGCGCCCATATAATTTGTAAGCACCCTGTTCTGCGGTGAAGCGAAACGAAAGAATAGCACTTGGGTTTGATGGCGGAACTTCTAAGTTGTTAGCGCCGGTAACCACATATTTACCTTTGGAGGCATTCACATCATCTACTATGCTCCATTCGGAACCAATTTCAGCGCATTCGGCCTCTAACCAAATTTCATCGTTGCTCAGTGGGCAATTCTCCCCTTTGTCAAGAATCGTCTAACCGTAATTTTCTGCTAACCATTCTCTTGCACTACTTCCCAAACAATAGCGGCTAAAACCAGCATCAAAAGCAACACCGTTCTTAAGCTCGGGCAACGCGGCCCATCCTTGTAAAATACTATCATAATTAGGTTCGGAAAGAAACACATTGGTAAACATCCCCGACATATCGGTTACCTGACCTACGTTCCAAGAGCCAAGGTCTTGATTAAATTCAATTGAATTATTAAACATAGATGTCATATCAATGACCTTCCCTACATCCCAATCTCCTATATCCTGATTAAAATTTCTAGAGTTAAAGAACATATAGGCCATGTTGGTTACATTGGACGTATTCCAATCACCAATATCTTGGTTGAAACCGCTATTGTTAGAGAACATTCCCGACATATCGGTCACGTTTGATACATTCCAATCTCCTATGTCTTGATTAAAGGCAAATAAATTATAGAACATATACGACATGTTCGTAACACTGCGAACATCCCATTGGCTTATGTCTTGATCAAAAAAACCGGTCAAGAAAAACATCTCTTTCATGTTTTACACCTTTCCTACCTGCCAATCACCAATAACCTGATTGAAATCACGTGTCAAGAAGAACATTCGTGACATATCGGTTACATTGCTCACATTCCAAAAACCGATTGGGGCATTGAATTGCTCGGCAAATTCAAAAACACTGCGCATACTAGTAATAGTAGTGGTATTCCAAAAATTAAAAGCTTCCGTTCCCTTTAGATTTGTACATTTTAAAAACATACGATTTAAAGAAGTTAGCCGGGATAAGTCCGGAGTATCGCTACTCTCTACATCGAGATTGGTGCAACCTGAAAATGCCCCCTCCATAGAACTCCATTGATTTGAGCCCCATTGATCTACGTATAAAATTTTATCCTTATCCGTTGGATTAGATCCGTTTTCATCATCAAAATAAATTCTTGGAAATGTTCCAGTTATAGAAATTGTGGGAGTCGAGGGCATTTCGTAGGTATGCGTGATAGCTCCCGTTACTCCAGAATCCGAGGTGCCGTCTCCCCAATCAACAGTATAGTTATATACCTCTCCTTCGGCCACTGGAATCGTAATCTGGTTATCCTCGGAAACGCCCGGATTATCCGTTTTCCACGTGGTTATAAAAGGACGTTCCTGATTCAGCGATTCCGATTCAATATTGACTTCACTATAACTAGCGGTTGTCAGTTCCTGATTGTTATGGGAGGTAGTCGCCATCCCCAACAAAATTGTTTCGTTCATCGAAACCGTTTTAGATCCCAACAAAGACCAATTGCCATTTGTAATGGACCCATATCCTGAAAAAGTATTTCCTTCACGTACCAATCGTAAATAAAAAGGGTAGTCAACAATTGGTTCCGGGCCAATATTATTCTGGGCAGAATTCATTGAAGCCCCATCAAAAGGCCTGTCCTGTAATGTATACCCGAGTCTCAAACCATTAGGATTTGGTGACAAGGATAGTAAAATCATCGCCGCATTGTCAGCAGTTCCATTACGCATCATAATACCGGCTTTCGCCCAAGCGTTGGTACTTTCAAGGCTATTCACGCGTACTACGATTTCCGCATCTGCTGAGATTTCCTGATATACAAAATGAAACTCGTCTCTAGTTCCCCAAATATCGGCACCAGAAGCACTTACTTCAAAGACACCGTTCAACTCGGAAGTTTCACCAGTAAGGTCAACGGCGCCAATATCTAGATTTTGCCATTGACTGGACAAATCACCACAGGTGTCTTGTGCAACTGAACTGCTTGATATGGTTGTAAAAAGTAAAAAAAGGAAGAGCGGTAAACGTAAAAATGTAATCATATGGGTTCGGTTTTGAAAGGTAATGTTCCAAGGTATTTTTATGTTACCCCAAGCAAGGTTAAATTCGATAAAAAGGACTATAAAGTCAACTATCTCAAAAATTTTAGTTATTTGAAAAGATGACACATTCCCACGACTACATTCCCGTAAGAAACTCCATCAAATGCTGTGAAAATTGAATTCTTACCTTTCTTACTGTATCTTTCCTTAAATATACTGTAAACAAGTGGTATAAAAAACGACTGAATTACAAATACATCACATGCAAAAGACCATCCTACTTTCAATATTGACATTGTTTTTTTTCGCCCAATTTTTGGTGGCCCAAGAAATGAACCCGACCAAATTAGAGCAACTCATTACCCAAGTAGCCGATACGGTCGAAGCAAATGGTAACTCTCTCCGTTTTGTCTACAAAGAAGCGTTCTTGATCTGCGTGTATGATGAAAATGCCAATCGCATGCGAATAATTACTCCCATTGTTGAAAGGGAAAAAATAGATGAGGAACAACTTTTAAATGCCTTGGTGGCAAACTTTCATTCGGCCTTGGATGTAAAATACGCTTTGAGCGATGAAGTTATTTGGTCGGTTTTTATACACCCGCTAAAAGAACTAACGGAACATCAGGTATTGGATGCTATTGATCAGGTATATGCGGCGAGTGTCACTTTTGGCACAACCTATTCCAGTACCAGTTTGGTTTTCCCAGGGAACACGAAAAAGAGGGATGAAATTGGCGCAAAGAAACTAATAGAAAAGAATAAGATTTAGTAACTATATTCGGGTACATAGCCCACTACTCCCTTAAAAAAAGCTTCGTATACCTTAAAATCAACTTCCTTATCATCTGTAGTGTAATGAGGTTCTGATACTTTTATTTGTTTTTTACCAAAATCGAACGCGATTAAAAGAACAGGGACATCAGCCGATTTTGCGATATAATAAAAGCCACTTTTCCATTTTATTACTTTTTTACGTGTACCCTCTGGTGCCAGGGTCAAACGGAATTTTTTTCTATTTTTAAACACCTCGGCGGTAGCGCTTACCGTATCATTGTTTTTACTTCGGTCAACGGGCGCACCGCCCATCCACCTAAAAAACCATCCAAAGGGCGCTTTGAAAAGGCTCTTCTTCCCCACATAGTTGATTTCTTCGTTCCAAACCCTACGAATCAACAAGCCCAAAAAGAAATCGACCCAGCTTGTATGGGGCACCACCGCTATGACACATTTTTCGAGATGCGAAGGGAACGTTCCTTCAATGGTCCAGCCCAATAACTTAAAATAAATGAATTTGGCAATCGCCTGTAGCATAAATATATTTTAGACAATGGTTCGATTGTAGGCTACAATCCGGCTCTCATTTTAAACTGGTAGTTTTTCTGACTCCTATATCTTCCTATAAATTTCCTTCAATTGATCAGGACCGATTTTAGTTCGCCAATCTTTACCAAGAGCATTTTCCCACAAAGGCTCCATACTTAAAGACACTTTCACCATTGTATCGTAATCACTATCGGATAGTTGGGCACATATTCCTGTAGGCAATTGTATGCCCTGTTTATTTCTCATTTTGTGAAATAGGGCGACCCCTTCCGGATAAAATTCTTCCAAATGTTGAAATACCAAGCAATTCCCAATACCGTGTTTTACACCAAGAAGGTACGAAAGGCCATAGCTCATGGCATGTGCAACCCCTACTTGTGAGTAGGCGATGCTCATACCCCCATGCCAAGAGGCCATCATCAGCTTTTCTCTTGCTTCGGAATCACAAAGCGATCCCAAATAGACTTCTTTGCAAAGTTCGAGGGCTTTTTCCCCATAACTTTGACTAAATGCATTCAGGTAGGTACCATTCAAAGATTCGATACAATGAATAAAACAATCCATTCCTGTATAGAACCACTGTTCTTTATCTACACCATCTGTCAAATCTGGATCTAAGATTACTTGATCAAAAATGGTATAATCCGAATTGATTCCCAGCTTTTTATCGGGGCCTAAAAGCACCGTAGTACGACTTACCTCGGCTCCTGTACCACTAATTGTAGGTATTCCTACGTGGTAAAGGGATGGCTTGTGTACCAAATCCCAACCTTGGTATTTTGAAGCATTCCCCTCATTCTGTAACATGATTGCCACCGCTTTGGCCAAATCGAGCAACGTTCCTCCACCGATACCAATAATTCCCGAAGGAAGTTCGGAATGCTCTTCCTTTATTTTGGCCACCAAGGCATCTACCTGATTTGTTTTTGGCTCTTCATCCGCGCTGATCAAGATCATCTGGTCGTTAAAAATTAAGGGAAGTCTTGTAATCAACTGTGTTCCCTCAAAAACATCATCAACTAAAAAGATGCATGCGGCATCGGCGTTCTTGCGTCTAGGCATCAGAATTTCACCTAATTGATCAAAACTACCCTTGCCATAGACGACTTTTGGGACCATTGGGAAGTTTCTATACCCTGTGACCTGTTTTTTTGAAATTTGTTGGGTTCGTATGTCTTTCTTTATCTCCATAAAACAACTTAGAGGTACGCTAGTATTTCTTTTAATTTAGGTAATTTCAAATAATCCCTATTGTCTTCTTCGGTTGACACTTCTTCATGTTGCCATGTGGTATGGAATGGAACATGTACTGCTCTTGCTCCAATATTTACCAATGGCAGCACGTCTGATTTTAATGAATTTCCTATCATCAAAAACTCCTGAACATCAATTTTTAAATGCGCCAACAAACCGCTATAATTTGCTTCCTTTTTATCACTTAATACTTCAACGTGCTGAAAGTAACGTGCCAGGCCCGAACGTTCGAGCTTACGCTCCTGATCTAACAAATCGCCTTTCGTTAATACAATCAAACGATATTTCGGAGCAAGTTTGTCCAAAACTTCCTCCACATCATCCAATAACTCTACCGGATTGGAAATCATCTTTTTACCAAGACTCAAAATTTCTAAAAGCGTTGCTTGCGAAACTTCATTATTCGATAATTCAAGCGCCGATTCAATCATCGAGAGCATAAAACCTTTTATTCCATACCCATAGAGTTCAAGATTTTTCATCTCCATTTTAAAGAGCTCTTGATCAATCTTATTTTTGGTCTCGTAGGCTTTCAACAATTCGGCAAACTTCTCCTCGGTTTCCCTAAAATACGTCTCATTTACCCAAAGGGTATCATCGGCATCAAAACCGATTACCTTAATACTAGCATAGTCTATTTCCATGCACGTTGTGCTTTCTCCAAATCTTCTGGTGTATCTATTTCTATACCAGAAACATGGGTCTCTACCATCTTAATTTTTTTTCCATACTCTAAATAACGAATGGCCTCTATTTTTTCGGTTGCTTCTAAAGATAGCATTGGTAATCGCTGAAAATCCATCAAAGCCCTCTTTCGAAAAGCGTAGATCCCTTTGTGCTTGTAATAGGCTACCTTGGTTTCCCGATCTCTCGGATAGGGAATCGGAGATCGGGAAAAATACAGGGCGAACTCTCGATTGTCTACGATTACCTTTACCGTATTTGGATTATTTATTTCTTCCCAATCGCTAATTTCGACCATTAGGGAGGCTAGATCAATCTCCTCTTCGTGGTCATCTTCAAAAACCTCCAACACCGCCTTTAGACTTTGTTTATCTGTAAAGGGTTCATCGCCTTGTACATTTACAATAATATCTACCTCCATATCGGTAACGGCCTCTGCAATACGATCACTACCACAATCGTGTTCTTTGATACTCATTATTGCTTTTCCACCAGCCTTCACAATAGTGTCATATATTACCGTGCTGTCTGTTACCACATATACTTCATCGAACAACCCCGTATATACGGCTGCTTCATAGGTACGTAAAATTACCGGTTTGCCTTGTAAATCCTGCATTAATTTTGCAGGAAATCGAGAAGCCGCATAGCGGGCGGGTATCATAGCAATAGCTCTCAACGTATCATCAGTTTTCGTTAGTTTGTTTTCTCGCGGGGCGTAATTTTCGATATATAGTAAAAATGATAACCAATATTATTATGACCAGAACTGCAGCAAGTATGGGCGCAAAAATAGAAGCGGTTGAAACCACTACTGCCGTGCCTGTTTCTACTGTAGAAATAATAGGGTTTCCCAAGCCGCCCGTTGTTGCCGTACTGGCAAGTCTACCGGTTGCACCCGCCCCTTTGATAGCAGTTGCCGTTCCACCACCTGCTATAATGGCCAAGGCCCAGGTAACAATCGGGTCTAGATCGGCCACGGTAGAGACCATAACCGCCGTTCCTGCAATCGCGGCCAAAGGTACTGCAACACTGTCAAGTATGTTGTCTACCCAAGGAATAAAATAGGCGAAGATTTCAACCAACATCGCTACACCCAGGGCAATTACGGCAGCCAAACTACCGATCCACTCCCAACTATCATTAAGTTCCCATACATTAAAATAGGATGCTAAACTAAGTGCGAACAAGGGCAAAAATACCCGAAATCCAACCGAAGCTGCCAGGCCAATACCCAAAAAAACACTAATAATGGTATCCGAGGTCATTATATAAAGAATGCTTGTCTATAGTTACTAGAACGAATTTAGTCTATTCCTCCCCAACAAAAAAATCACTTTTAAAACCAATTAAGTACAATTGGCTTTTCGCACGGGTAACGGCTGTGTACAGCCACCGCAGGTATTCTTTATCTACCCCATTCGGCAAATAAGGTTGCTCTACGAATACGGTGTTCCATTGCCCTCCTTGGGATTTATGGCAGGTAATCGCATACGAGAATTTTACTTGTAAGGCATTAAAATACTTGTTGCTCTTTACGGATAGGAATTTTTTGTACTTCGATTTTTCATCGGCATAGTCCTCCATCACTTCCTGATACAAGCGGTTGGAATCCTCGTATGGTAATGAGGGGGCCTCAGCCTTAATCGTATCTAACAATAAAACAGTTTCAAAGGGTTTTTGATTTGGATAATCGACCATTTTCACTTTCACCTCGGCGAACTTGAAGGTATAGATTTCTTTAATGGCAAAAATTTCCAAAACTTCAATAATATCACCATTCGCAATGAAACCTGCTTCAGTAGTAGGTTCTAGCCAAAAGTAGTTGTTCTTCACCACCATCATATAATCCCCAACGGCCAGTTCATTTTCGAGGTATAGTATGCGAGAGCGAATATTTTCATTGTACAAATTGGCCCTTTTGTTTGAACGAACTATAAACGCCGTTTCTTCCCTCCCGTGTTCGTCATAGGAAGTTTCAATGGCTTCTAGGATTTCATGACCATCAATAAGTCGTACAATGTCTTTATATGGATCGACGTTAAATTGAAAACCTTCATAAAATTCACTCTGTAACTGCGCTCGTAAATTCGTAGCATTCATTAGGATTCCCGAATCTTCGGCCTGCCGCACAACTTCATCTAATTCGAGCTTGGTTACCTCCTTATTATATAACAAGGATAACTTGTCGGCATCAAGTGCCGGACTCAAATCTAAACGAACCGGTGGTAATTGGGCCGTATCCCCAATTAATATCAATTTACAATTATGACCTGAATACACAAACATTAACAAGTCGTCCAAAAGAGACCCATTGTCCATCAACTTAGAGTCTGCAGGCGTGTCCGGAATCATGGAGGCTTCGTCTACAATAAAAATAGTATCGCGGTGTTTATTGGGTGCCAAAACAAACTTTATCGCACCGCCTTGCTGTTTCTTTGGAAAGTAAATTTTTCTATGAATCGTAAACGCTCGGGTTTTTGAATAATTAGACATTACCTTTGCCGCCCGACCTGTAGGTGCCATTAACACCGCCTTTAACTTGCCCTGCCATAAATTGGTCACCACCGTACCTATTAAGGTCGTTTTTCCCGTGCCCGCAAAACCTTTTAATAAAAATAGCCGGTCTTTCTCCTTCGACAAAAGGAATTGCGCCAATTGTTGCAGTGCTATATTCTGATTCACCGTAGGTACATGGGGAAATTTCTCCTTTAATAATTTATAGAATGTTGCGTCTGTAAGGGTGGCCATAGAATGCCAAAGATACTGATCATTTCTTTGGAAATACACTTAAATAAGACGAGGTATCCTATAGGGGGTAAATATGGATTTTATTAGAAATCAACTTTCTCAAAGGCGTTATAAAACAGGAATTCTGCACCCATTGAAAAGTACTGGAATTACGATTATAAAAAATTAGGCAGTTTCCAAAAAAATTGTAGATTTGTGTGTACCACTAAATTTAACTAACACAGAGAGGAAAATGAAGACCATAATACAAATTGTACTTTGGATAGCTTGCGTCGTTTTTGGATATCTCATCTACAAGTCGGTGACCGGCCCTATTGAGTTTAACAAGACGAAACAAGAACGCTATGCAAAGGTCGTTGCTAAATTGAAAGACATTCGAAACGCACAAGAAGCCTATAAAACGGTCAATGGAAAATACGCGCCAGATTTCAACAAATTGGTTAGTTTTGTTGACACTGGTAAATACACGATTACTCAGCAAAGAGATTCATCGTTCATGCGATTCAATAAGAACTACCAAATTGATATGCAGGTAGATACCATTATTATAGATACGCTTGGTGTCGAGTCTGTACGTGATTCACTTTTTAAGAAAGATGATCGTTACAAACGTATGATGGAAATCCCTGGAGCGGCGAACGGAGAAAAAGTAGAGATGAAAGCCGCAATAATCGACAAAGGCGGGTACAAAGCCCCGGTTTTCGAAGCCAAAGTCGCGAAAGAAACCATCTTGTTCGATCAGCCAAAAGATTTGTTGGCCAAAGAGAAACTAGAGGCAAGTGTGGAAGAAGTTAACGGACCTGCTATATTGGTCGGGTCATTGGAAGAAGTGAGCACCAGTGGTAACTGGCCCCCAATCTATGATAACAAAAACGAACAATAGCGACTTAGACACTTCGTCAAAATATTTTTACAGACTGTCCATTCAAATTAGTTTGAATGGACTTTCTTTTTGTATTCTTGATACAGTGCAGCACACGGTCGTTTCTTCTGATCGAGTTACTTTTCATAAAGAGCTTACACCCTATCAAACCTTGAAGGAGCTTCGGCAGCTTTTCGCCAAGCATGAAATTGCCAAAGAGCGTTTTGCCGAAGTTATCGTGATACATCGCAACAAACTCTTTAGCCTGGTCCCCAAACCGCTTTTCAATATTGATGAACTAGCCAATTATCTAAAATTTAATGCTCGAATTTTGGCGAACGACCATATTGCATA
Organism: uncultured Flavobacteriaceae bacterium; assembly: GCA_938010765.1. Classification (GTDB taxonomy): domain Bacteria; phylum Bacteroidota; class Bacteroidia; order Flavobacteriales; family Flavobacteriaceae; genus Pelagihabitans. The sequence goes on from CALLVX010000044.1 coordinate 11,021, forward strand.
TGACGAATTGGAGGAACACGATCTTGTAAATGTATATGTCCCCTTTGTGAACATCAATAACTACGTATATGAGCTTTTTGGTGCCTTCATCTACAAACATCATAGCACCGTATTAGTGCAATCTTTATTAAATGAGCACCTTAACGCTAAAGAGCCAATCGTATATGTGCATGTTTTTGAGAAAGAAATAGACATTACGGTGGTCTCTAATAAACAATTATTGTTCTTCAATAACTTTGAATACGAAACGCAAGAAGACTTTCTGTACTATTTACTTTTCACGCTAGAACAGCTCAAATTAGATACAGAAACTGTTGACTTAAAATTGTTGGGCACCATTGAACAAGATGATGAACTGTTCAAGTTATGCTATGAATATGTGAAGCGAGTGACTATTTTTTATCCTAACTCTAATTTTGCAATTCCGTTGGCTAACGAAGAATTGGAAACAATAGATTTTACCGTACTCAACGCTCTCTAATGCGAATTATATCAGGAAAACATAAAGGAAGGCGAATTAATGCGCCAAAAAAGTTGCCGGTTCGCCCTACGACCGATATGGCCAAGGAAGCACTCTTCAATATTCTTAACAATCAGTTTTATTTTGATGAACTAGCCGTTATTGACCTTTTTGCCGGAACTGGTAACATTAGCTATGAGTTTGCCTCAAGAGGTGCGACCGAGGTAACTGCTGTTGATGGCAACGCCGGTTGTGTTCGTTTTATGGCCCATACAGCTAGTGAACTTGCCTTACCCATTACCACTATCAAAAGTGATGTTTTTAAATTCTTGGAAAAAACAGGCATGCAGGCAGATTTGATTTTTGCAGACCCCCCTTACGCTATGGATAAGATAGCCTTTGAGAAAATTCCGCAATTGGTGTTTGAAAGAAACTTGCTGACATCCGATGGTTGGTTGGTTGTTGAACACTCTGACAAAACCGACTTGTCTGGCCTCCCCTATTTCAAAAACTGTCGTAAATACGGGGGAAGTATTTTTAGTTTTTTTGAAGCTAAAAACCAAAACGTAGTCGTATGAAGCTTTCGATTGAAATAAGGAAGAACGATCAGAGGCCATCTATTTTACATTGCACCCGCGAGGATGGCAGCGTCACTTTTGCCAAACTACATCCAAATCTTGAAATACATGATATAACGCATTATGTTGTAGAACAACACTTAAATTTTTCGAATGCGTTCTATGGCCTTCTATCCCAAGGACATGACATTTTCAGATTTTGAACTTCCGAAAAATAAAAGACCAACCGCCTTATTTCCTAAAAACCTTTTGCAAGAAGCTTTGGTGACAGAACACTTGGTCAACCTGCTGCAAATGCCGTATTTGCAACCAACCTCTGTCGACCTCATTTTAGAAAACCTAACCAAGATCCTTATCGAGAAACAATTGGAATTTCCTAATGGAGCAACTCGAGAAACGATCAATACTATGTTGCAGGGCTTGAAAAACTATATGCAGCAATGGGTACATCTTGAAAGTGGTGAAAAATTGCTTTTACAATTTGAGGTATTGGCGCACAGAGCCATAGTAAAGAATAAATCGGTCGGCACGATTATGTTAAATTGAAAGGATTCCTAGCTTCATGGGAATGACTTTCACTTAAAAAAGCAGGCCAATAAGCCGGATCCTGTACACCTCGAAATACATCGGGGCTCCTTATCATTTATCTAGACCTTTAGTTACCCAAAGGTTCGAACCGCCTACCCTTCGATTCGGGCGTGCAGCCCTCAAACACCGATTTACGTGACGTTTCACCGTATAGAGTTTACCTGGTTTCACTACAGCCGAACTGTACTTGCTTTCTGTTGCACTGGTCCTTTTCCATCCTAATAGAAATTAAAATGGAACGACGGGCGTTACCCGCTATACTGCACTATGGTGTCCGGACTTTCCTCTCTGACGTTCACCGCCAGAGCGATAAGGTAGCCTGCTTATTGCAAAGGTATCCTAATTGTTGATAAAAATTAACTTTCCTATGCTCAAATCACCCCCATCATAGTACGCTATTTTTATATTTGTAATCACAGAAGTTTTATCCTAAAAAGCAAGAGCCAGTTTGGAACCATTTATCGTATCGGCACGTAAGTACAGACCCCAGACGTTTAAAGACGTGGTGGGACAAGAAGCGATTACCAATACGTTAACGAACGCTATTGAACACAACCACTTGGCACAAGCACTCTTGTTTTGTGGCCCGAGAGGCGTAGGGAAGACCACATGCGCCCGAATTCTGGCGAAGAAGATAAACGAAGATGGTTCGCACAGGCCCGATGAAGATTTTGCCTTTAATATTTTTGAGCTCGATGCGGCCTCCAACAACTCGGTAGACGATATTCGGAACCTCATTGATCAAGTACGTATACCTCCCCAGGTAGGGAAATATAAGGTGTATATTATTGACGAGGTGCACATGCTCTCGCAATCGGCTTTCAATGCGTTTTTGAAGACTTTGGAAGAGCCCCCAAAACACGCAATTTTTATTTTGGCGACCACCGAGAAGCATAAAATCATACCCACTATTCTCTCGCGTTGCCAAATTTTTGATTTCAAACGAATTACCGTTAAGGATGCAGCCAATTACTTAAAATACATTGCCGAAAACCAGGGAATCGACGCAGAAGATGACGCCTTGCACGTCATCGCCCAAAAGGCAGATGGGGCTATGCGAGATGCGCTATCTATTTTTGATCGGGTGGTTAGCTTTTCTGGAAAACAACTCACTAGGAAAGCGGTGACCGAGAATTTAAATGTATTGGATTACGACACTTACTTCTCAGCCACCGATCTTATTTTATCGCATGACATTCCATCGCTCTTGTTACTATTAAATAAAACCTTGTCACTTGGTTTTGACGGCCACCACTTTATCAGTGGCCTCGCCTCTCATTTTAGGGACCTGCTGGTTTGCCAACACCAAGGAACTATTTCGCTCTTAGAGGTTGGTGATACTGCCAAACAAAGCTATTTAGAGCAATCAAAGATAACCAGTAGCTCCTTTTTGATAAGGGCCTTGGATATGGCCAATGACTGTGATTTGAAATATAAAACAAGTAAGAATCAACGTTTGCTTGTTGAACTTACCTTGATGAAGTTGGCCTCTCTCGATTTTGAGGGAGAAAAAAAAAATCCTGAATCGATAGCCCTGGCCAATAAAACAGTTGATTTCATTGCGCCCGCCTCTTTTTACAAAGATAAAAAAGGCATTTTACCCGCTGCTACAGAAGCACCGAAAGCAGCTTCTAAAACTCCCTTAATACCTGCCGAGACCAACACGCCCTCAATAACATCTGAACCGGCCATTGTAGTACTCCCTGCCGAAAAAACAGCCATAGTTCAAAAGGATACCTTGGAAACACCAATGCCCACCTCAAATTCGGCGGAAACGGCGGTTGCAGCAGATCCTGTAATAAAACCCATTGTAGAACAAATAACAACTACTAATCAGGAACTGACTATTACAGCTACTCTTGATAGCTCGCCACCGTTAGAAGATCCCATCGTTGAAACAAACGCTGTGGTAGAACCTGCGGTGGCACAAACACCACAAGAGGAAATAACAACTAATCAAAAACCCGCTGCAGCGACAACTTTAGCACCCAAGACACCCTCTAAAAGAGTATCGGGCCTGTCTATTTCTAGTCTTAAGGCTAAAAAAGAGCATCAACTTCAAAAAAAAGATGATGTTATCGACCAAGAAAATTTACCTAGGGCACCCTTTACAGAGGAGGTCATGCAAAAACACTGGGACGAATTCGTAAAAACGATTGATGCTAAAGGACAGAAAATATTAGCTTCTAACTTAGCTACAGATGTTCCTAAACTGCTAAAGGATCATGTTATCTGGATCGAACTTCCAAATGGCACTATGAAAAAAGAGGTGGAACGCGAACAGTTCGACCTTATGGAGCACCTTAGGGCAAATTTAAACAACCGGTTTATTGAACTGAAGATAACTGTGAACGAAGAAACTGCTAAAAAGTTTGCTTTCACACCAGAGGAAAAATATGAAAAACTACGGGAAAAGAACCCGGCTATCGACCTATTGAGAAAAGAGTTCGACCTAGACCTTTGATATAGAAAAGCGTTTTCGTAGACCCAATGTCAGTAACACTATCGAGATGATAAGCAACCCAAAAGCTTCTCTGGCTTCTTCCACATTTTTAATAGCCCCTTTTCCAATTTCAAAACCTTCGAACTTTTCGGGGTAGCAATAAAAAAAGCCGCCGAGCGCAAACAGCCCTATTATCATCAAAACACCATAAGACACTTTTTTCAAGGCAAATCCCAAAGCAAGTAGCCCTGCGGCGCACCAAATTAAAATCCAAACAAATGCATCGGGATCATTGTATTGCAGAGCGGCCGAAACAAAAAAAAGGGCGGCAAAAAGAAATCCAATACTTTTAAAAACTAGGTTCATACTATCAAGAATTGGTTATTTGCTCTTCTAAAATACGGAATACTTCGGTTGGTTTCAAATGAGTTTCCTCCATACCTTCACTATCTGTTATAAGAAGAGGATAGTCTTGGGTATCTTCAGGTATTCTTCCGTGGGATCCCTTGACCAATTCTGCTTCTAGCGGAATAATATTCATTACCGTTCGAAAGCCCATTTTTTTCTTTAGCAATTTCGCAATAACCTTTGGCATCACCATTTTATCTTTTGGATCGGTAAGCATTTCTACAGGGTCATAGCCTGGTTTTTTGTGAATATCTACCATGCGCGCATAGTCGGGTGCTTTTACATCATCTAACCAAAAGTAATACGTGAACCATGAATGCGCATCGGCGACCACTACCAGGTCACCGCAACGATCATGTGAGAGCTTGGCTTCCTCCAAAGTGCTATCACATAGTACTTTTTCTACCCCAACAACTTTTTCAAGCAGCCCTTTCACTTTCATTTTAACCGACTTGTCATTCAGATACACATGTGCGATTTGGTGATCTGCCACTGCAAAAGCTTTGCTTGCGCCAGCATCTAAAAGTTCTAACCCGCGCTCAATACGAATGCTAAGCAAGCCTTCTTCCCGAAGCATGCGGTTTAGATGAATCGGGCGATTTACATTGGTAATGCCATATTCGGATAATAACACCACTTTTGCATTTTGCTTTTGATAATGCAGCACCAACTGTTTCACTACAGCATCGATCTCATTCAAATCTTTTGAAATAAAATCAAAATTGAGCCCGTGTCGTTGCAAATTGTAATCGAGATGGGGCAGGTAGATCAAGGTTAATGTTGGGTCGTACAATTCATCTGTTCGAATCGACGCATCGGCAATCCACTTACTTGATTTGATCGAAGTTTTGGGTCCCCAAAATTGAAACAATGGAAAGGTACCCAACTCTTTTTGTAGTGTATCTCGTAGGGATGCCGGGTGCGAGTAAATATCCGGTATTTTTCTGCCATCGGCCAAATAGTTAGGGCGCGGCGTTACATTAAAATCTGTACTTGCATACATATTGTACCACCAAAACATATTGGAACAGGTGAAGTTTGCATCTTGCTTTTTTAGCTTTTCCCATAGCTTTTCGCCTTGTACCAATTTGTTAGATTGTCGCCAAAATTTAACTTCGCATTCGTCTTTAAAATACCAGCCATTCCCTACAATACCATGTTCCTCAGGGTATTTCCCTGTAAGGTAGGTTGATTGCGCCGCACAGGTAACCGCAGGTAAGACCGGAATAATATATGCGAACTTTCCTTTTTCAAGGAACGATTTGATAAAAGGGGTATGTTCCCCTATCAAACGCTTGGTTAAACCTACTACATTAATTACTACTGTTTTTTGCATGGCAATTTATAGTCTGTCTTTTAGCCAGTCGATTTCACGAACGATCGAATCGGATAATTCCCTTTTCAATCCTTTCGGAAGCACATCCCAGGTATAGGTCTCTATTTCTAAATGCTCGGAAACGGGTTGGTTCTTCAATTCTTCAACGACCTTTAGTATGTGGTCTTGGGTAGAAAACAATTGATCGAACTTTTCAAGAAAAATCGGCACATGAAAATGTGCCCGTAGTTCTGTGAATTTTTTTTGTTCCTTTAGTACAATCGGTAAATCATTATAAGTCTTCACCATTCCGCCGACCTGTTCTGTCACCTGATGCAAGTAGGTAGGTTCATCGAATTTGGCAAGCGCTTCCCAAATTGCGGCTTCTTTCTCCTCATTGTACAAGATTTTTAAGGCGGCACTCACCTGAATTTTTCCAATATTTATATTGGCATCGGCAAATTTTTGAAAGGTATGCAACGGCTCTTCATAGGCCAATGAAAAATGGCAGATATCGTAGCAAACGGTTATATGTTTTTTAATGAGTTCGATTGCTTGCCGCTCTTCCACATTGCTTTTGTTCCGAAGAGTTTTCACTGCTATTGGCACCAAATACGTTTCAAAAAAAGTCAGCACCTCATCACTATTTTCCAATAAGCCATCAGGTTCGGGCTCTATATCTAAATGGAGGTATTTGCCGGTGGATGCTTCTATTTCTTTTAATTGCAATACAACTTCTGCCAACTGCTCGGCTCCCTTTTCAAAGGCTTTTTGCTTTAAAGCTTCCGTGTCATGCCAGTATTTGTAACTAATAGGGGAGGTAGAAATACCTCCTGACATTCCCTCAGGAAGTAATTGTGCCAGCTGCCCGAACAAACGTTGGGTATACACCAGTCTTTCTGAAGTTGTCCAGTCGGGAGCATGTACCTTATCTTTTACACGCTCATCATGGAAATTTCCATATGGAAAGCCGTTCATTGTAAACACGTATAGATCGTGTTTCGAAAGCCACTTTTTGAATTCCGCAAAATTAGCACCTTCATTTAGTTCTTCGCTGGCTTTGTTGGATAAGCGCAATCCCAACCCAAAAGGCACCTCGGGAGCTACCCGTTCCTTTATACCGGGAACATATTCTTGAAGGCTATTGAACGTATGCTCCCAGTCAGAACCGGGATGAATGTTCGTGCAGTAAGTTAGTTGAAAAGTGTCTTTAATTTTCATTTGCAGTGCTCGTTCAAAGTCTCAATTGCTTGCTTCATCAAACTGTTATCAATAGAATTAACATCGTGTTTTGATCCTAATGCATCGATGAGAGTAATGCAAAGCTCCCCTCCTAGATGTTCTCTAAATTCCTGGATTCCCTCTAACAGCATATCCATATCTTTATCGGTTCGAACGGGAATACATAGATCAAAACCGATGGTCACAAATACTTTTAAAATACGGTTAAGAACCGTCTCTGGGATAAGACCTACTAATTTCGAATAGGTAACATCCAAGGCAATTCCCTTGGCCACTGCTTCGCCATGTCGCAAGCTATAGCCAGTCATTTGTTCCATCTTATGGGCGGCCCAATGCCCAAAATCCAAGGGTCTGGAAGAACCACTTTCGAATGGGTCTCCACCTTTCGCAATATGCTCCATATGCATTTCGGCACATTTGTAGATTACATATTGCATGGTCTCCATGTCTCTATCCTTAAGCTTTAGCGCATTGGTTTCTATGTACTCAAAAAAAGAAAAGTCTTTTATTAGGGCTACTTTTAAAGCTTCGGAAACGCCCGATATCCAATCGACTTGCTTAAGTGTGGTCAAAAAATGACGGTCGTTTATAATCGCATACGGAGGGGAAAATGTGCCCAAAAAATTCTTTTTCCTAAAGGTGTTTATACTGTTCTTTACGCCCACCGCAGAATCGTTCTGAGAAAGTACGGTTGTGGGAATGCGTAGTAGTTTAACACCTCTATGGGCAATAGCCGCGGCATAGCCGACCATGTCTATTACTGCGCCGCCGCCAATGCATATAACAAAGGAATGCCGATCGATATGTTCTTCGTTCACTCCCTGCAGTACACGATTTACCTGCTCATAATCGTTCTTACAGCGCTCCCCTCCCGGTACAAGAATGCTGGTAGTGTATACCACATTTTGGGAATAATGCGCACAGTACGATGCAATGTGCGAGATTAAATCTGGATGAAAATCGGCTACACCTTGATCTACTACGAACAACAACTTAACAGCTCCGTTCTTTTTATAGGTGTTCAAAACATCCTTGAAGAGCGGGTTCCGAATATCAAAAAGATGTTCTGTAAAATGTAGCTTATATTCATAAGCAACCGAAAAAGTTTGTTCTATAGGTTTTAATTGCATCAATATAACTTAAGTAACGGCAAACAACTTTGATAACAGCATTGATAAGGGTAGTAGCAATAAAATTAGTAATCCGTACCACCAAAACGAAAAACCAACGGCTATCGAAGCATCTAGTACAATTAGCGATAATACGCCTGCTATTACTGCCTTTTTAATGTTTCCGGGCGTATTTGCCTTATATGCATTTAGTAAGGGCCTATATATTAAAAAGACAAAAAGTCCTAAAAAGGGTATACTTTCCAAATAACTGCCTGAACTATACATATGTATACCAAGAACGCCAAAAATGACCAAAGCATATAATACCCCTGCCCAAATCAAATGTTTTTTGTTGTTCCCGTGTACTTCTCCCCTGCTGATCATTGTAATTGCATAAATGTACAGCAAAGGAATAAAAGCATACTCCCAACCATTGAACGTACCTAAAATGGTAATCCCCAGCAGTAAATTAGCACTTCTACAAAGCCCCATATTAAAGGGGCCTAAAAAGTCATATTTCTTTGAGAAGCCATCATATGAAACAATCAAAGTAGCCAAAATCACCCCCACTAAGCCGCAAATAGGGCGAACATAGCATGCGAGAACTACACCTAACAACAATAATAATACGCCAAATATGGTTGCCGACCTGCGGGAGATCAATCCACTGGGGATCGGTCGTTCCGGCCTTTCTAGCTGGTCTAACTTAAAATCGAACACGTCGTTTAAAACGACGCCGCCCGCATACATGCAAACCGACGCAAGTACTAATACGCCCACCGAAATTAAAAGTGCATTCGAAAGCTCCTGGCTTTCAAAAATACCTGCTATCGCTACACCGGCAAAAATATCGGCCGCAGCGGTCGGTAAATTTGCGGGTCGTGCTAGACGCAAATACCCTTTCAGTACTGCATTCATTATACGATCTTATCAGAGTCTATCTTGGGTTCTTGTCCCCTAAGCACACTATTGTCGTTGAAGAGCTGTGTTTGATTAACTCCCTTGGGGTTCAACCAGTCCGTTTCCTTCATTTTGCCGTTTTTACCAAAAATATCAAGCGCATTTTGGTAACAGGTTTTTACCACATCTGCTTTTGCAATTCCACTTCTGAGCATTAAACCTGCTGTTTTTGGAACTGCCAATGGGTCACTGACCCCCCAATCGGCGGAACTATCTACTATAATGTTATGACTACCATATGTTCGCACAACCTCGACCATGCGTTCATTCCCCATCTTTGTCTTGGGATAAATCGTAAATGCTGCAATAAAACCACGTTCCAAAACTTCTTGTACCGTTTCTTCATTATTGTGGTCAATTACCACCATCGATGGGTCAAGACCATGCTCTAAGCAGACCTCCATACTTTTAATCGTTCCTGCTTTCTTATCACGGTGCGGCGTGTGAACCTGTACGACCATCCCCAGTTCTTTTGCCATTTCCAATTGCATACGAAAGTATTTGTCTTCCGCTGGGGTTTGGTCATCATAGCCTATTTCACCTATGGCTACCACATTTTCTTTATGCACGTACAAAGGCAATAATTCTATTACCTGTTCTGCCAAGGCCTCATTGTTCGCTTCCTTGGAGTTTAAACCGATTGTACAATAATGCTTAATTCCAAACTGGCTCGCACGAAAAGGTTCCCAACCCACAAGACTGCTATAGTAATCTTGAAAAGAACCTACTTGGGTTCTTGGTTGCCCTAACCAAAAGGAAGGTTCTATAATCGCAACTACGCCGGCTTCGGCCATGGCTTCATAATCGTCTGTGGTACGCGATGTCATATGTACATGCGGATCAATAAATAGTAGTTTATCTTCCATTGTTATTTTTTATAATTCCCCATGTAACGGCCCCTGTTTGAAGCTGTTCTAACATATCGGGATAGTTGTTGAGTAATTCCTGAGCTGCAACGTTTTTCGAAGCAAAACAACATAAGCCGCCAGCTTTATTCTCTGTACTATCAGTACTCTCTAACAGTCGTTGCATATCGTTTAAAAGGGCTTGGTCTAAAAAATTGGCCACCGGTCTCCAGAAAAGAGGGTCTATCGTCCTAGAGGCTGCCCATCGTTCATGTGCATAATCTGAAATAATTCGCGCCAACTCCTTGTTCGCTCGTTCATCAACTTGCAAAATAGCGGACAAATCCCTTTCCATAAAAGCCGCTTTTAAATACATTTGATTCCATTGCTGCTCGTTAAAAAAAGCTGCAGGATAATGGTTATGGGCACTGATTGCATCAAAAACCGTCGCAATATTTGTTCGTAGCGCTTCTACGGCAACCTGTTTATAGTTCTCGGCATTTGGCAAGAGTATTAAATACTTTAAAAAAGTAATCATCTCGCCGGTATCGGCCACCTGAATAATGTTAGCCACCTTGGGTTCGAAAAATGAGCTATTTACTTCCAAAACCCTCGACAGCAGATAAATTCTTCCAACTTCAAGTGTGGTTGCTTTTTGACTTTTCAAATAGATTGCCAAAACATTATTCCCTAATTGAGCAACACCAGTTTCGATCGGTGCTATCTTACTTGCCAACAAGCTATACGTTAGGTAAAGATCTTTCGTGGAAGTAGTTTTGCAAATTAACTCAATTTTCTCTTGTAGCCAGCCAATTACTGTACTATCCAAGTTATGTTGCAATACAATTTCAAGATTTCGGGTACTATTGGTAAACTCCATAGGTAGTAATCTAATTTACCCTTGATTTTCAAGTATTTAGCTACTTGTTGATGGCTAGATTTTACAAAATTAAATATAATAAGGGAAACCAAGAGATTTTAGCGTGCAAATTACCAATGAGCATCTAAAAGATTCTTCCTAATTTTACAAAAAAAAAGTATGCTGGGCCTAAAGCTACCTACCGACCCAAGATGGACACATCTTGCCGAGAAAAATATTGATGAGATTTTGACCGATCATGCCCACTGTGAGCAAAAGGCGGCAAGCACGGCAATTTCATTGATTGTGAGTTTTCCCGAGTATACTGATCTGGTTACTGAAATGATCGCCCTCTCTAGGGAAGAAATGGGGCATTTTAAGATGGTGCATGACCGAATTCTGGCCCGTGGGAAGACACTTGGCCAGCACCGAAAAGACGACTATGTTATAGCATTGACGAAATTTTTCCCAAAAGGGGGAAGCAGAACTACCCAATTGGTACATCGCCTTTTATATGCCGCATTAATAGAAGCTCGTAGTTGTGAACGTTTTCGTTTGCTTTCAGAAGCTTTAAAAGACAAGGATTTGGCCGAATTTTATCACAAACTAATGGTCAGTGAAGCTGGACATTATACAATGTTCCTAACGTTTGCCCGGCAATATGGCAACAAGGCGGAAGTTGATAAAAAGTGGCAGGCCCTGCTAGAATTCGAGGCAGAAATCATGAAAGGTTTAAGTAATAAAGAAACGATTCATGGGTAGGAGCTCTTTGTCTTAAGGCTTTTTGGTACTATTATACAAGGTCTTTATAATCCCATCAGAAAGCCCGATCTTTGGGACATGTATCTTCTTTGCCCTACACCATTTGGCCGCTGACAGGAAAATTCTACTGGCAGGAATTATAACATCGGCCCTATCGGGATTCAAGCCCAGCTCAGAAATTCTTTCTTCATAGCTCAGGCCATTCAAGAAATTGTACTGCGCATTTAACCAAATATACGAGAGCGGTTGATTTTCTTTCCTTCCAGACATTTTATGTAATTTATTGATATTGCCGCCAGAACCAATAATTGCAATTTCGGTACTATCTACCGAATGCTCTTTAACCCATTGCTCCAAGTTTCTCCAGATGGAAGCACCCACCTTATCTTGAAGCAGGCGCACCGTACCCAATTTAAATGATTTTGAAGCTTTAATAAGACCATCTCTAAAAAAAGTGAATTCGGTGCTACCGCCACCAACATCGATATATAGATATGCCTTGTCTTTTTTGATGAGTTGTTTCAAATCGGTAGAGGCAATGATAGTCGCTTCTTTTTTACCATCGATCAATTCAATGGCAACACCAGATTCCGCTCGAATTCTTTCAATAATCTCAAGGCCGTTTTTGGCTTCCCGCATTGCCGAAGTAGCGCAGGCCATATATGCTTCTACCTCAGCAACCTCCATAAGAAGTTTAAAGGCTTTCATGGTATCAAGGATACGTTTCTCATTGCGTTCCGATATTTTTCCTATAGTAAACGAATCTTCTCCCAGACGCACAGGAACGCGTATCAAGGCACTCTTGCGAAACTGGGTTTCTTTGTCCTGTTCTTCGATTATGTTATGGGTAAGCAAACGAATTGCATTTGAGCCAATATCAATGGCAGCAAATTTTCGAACTTTTAAAGACATCTTTTAAGAATTCACTTTATTAAGATAATACTCGTATTTTTTAAACTGTGATCGCAAGGCTTTCTGGTCGTTTTTTCGATAGGCATTGTCTTGTTCTTCATTAAAAATACGCGCTTTCAAATTATCGTTCCAAGAAATATCGAAGGTCTCTAGCAATTCTTGTTTTACTTCCTCATCATAAATAGGGCAGCCGACCTCAACCCTATAATCAAGGTTACGGGTCATCCAATCTGCCGAGGAAATATACATTTTGGTATCCCCGTTATTACCAAAAACAAAAAGACGAGAGTGTTCCAGGAATTTATCCACCACACTTATAGCTTCTATATTTTCGCTCATACCCGGTACGCCTGGCACAAGACAACAAATACCTCTCACTATCATCTGTATCTTTACACCTGCCTTACTTGCCTCATACAATTTATCGACCATTTTATATGACGTAAAACTGTTCATTTTTAGTTTTATAAAAGCTTTTTTTCCTGCTAGTGCATTTTCAATTTCATTGTCGATTAATTTTTCAAACGCTCGTTGGGTATAGTGAGGAGAAACGATTAGATGCTTGTATTTATTGATTTTATAGGTAGTTTCAAAGAAATCGAATACTTTGTTCAATTCTTTTAAAATGGCTTCATGAGCAGTAAACAGAGTATAATCTGTATAAATACGGGCCGTAGATTCATTAAAATTCCCTGTACTAACGAAACCGTATCTTTTAATACCATCGCCCTCTTCTCTTTCGATTACACATATTTTGCTATGCACTTTTAAGCCAGGTACTCCGAATATAAGCTTTACCCCTTCGGCTTGCAGTTGTTCAGCATATTGAATATTGGCAGCTTCATCGAATCGTGCTTGTAGCTCTATCTGTACCGTAACCTGTTTGCCATTTTTCACTGCGTTGATCAGCGAGGAGGTCACTTGTGAATTATTTGCCAACCGATACACCGTTATTTTAATACTGCGTACTTTTGGGTCTAATGCCGCTTCTCGAAGGAATTTAATGATATAGGAGAAGGTATGGTATGGTGTGTATTGCAAATAGTCCTTTTTTGCAATCTGGTCGAACAAGCTTCCTTCTAAGGCAAGTCCCTTTACCCGCAAGGCAGTAATGTTATCATACAAGAGGTCTTGCCTGCCCAAACTAGGAAATCCCATATAATCCCTTCGATTATGATATCGACCACCGGGAATGACACTATCGGTATCTTCGATATTCATTTTCTCCTTCAAGAAAACCAAGGTATCTTCTTCGATACCTTTATCATACACAAAGCGAACAGGATCTCCGATTTGGCGGTGGGCGACACTTGCCGATATTTTTTCGATAAAGCTTTTGCTCAAATCATTATCCATATCGAGTTCCGCATCTCGGGTAATCTTAATCATATGTGCCGAAATGGAGCTATAATCGAACATTGTAAAAATACTGTCCAAACAGTAGCGGATCAAATCATCTAGAATAATAATGTAGTTTCTATCATCTTCCTTGGGAAGTACTACAAAACGGTCAATTCCCTTTGGAATCTCAATAAGTGCATATTTTTTTTCCGCTATTTTTCTATCACCATCGGTATCACTCTCATTTGGCCTTAGCACCATCTTAATGGCTAGATACGCTGCGGTATCCTTTAGCGTGGGAAACCGTGCAAGGTTGTTCAAAATTATCGTCATCAATTGTGGACTCACATTTTGAATAAAGTAATTTTTAACGAAAATCGATTGCGATTCAGTAAGTTCCGTATCTCTAATTATAAAGACATTCTCCGCCTCCAGTTCCTTCTCAATATCATGGAGAATTTGCAAGCTTTGTGTTTGTTGTCCAATACAAGTTTTGGTAATTTCGGCTAAAAGGTCTTTTGCTTTTTCACCTCCCAAGACACTTTTGCCTTTTTTTCCTGCTTCAACTATACGTTTTACGGTTGCGTAGCGTACCTTGAAAAATTCATCTAAGTTGTTTGAAAATATGCCTAAAAAACGAAGTCGCTCTATCAATGGTACATTGGGGTCGGCACTTTCCTGTAAAACGCGTTCATTAAATCGCAACCAACTAATTTCACGATTTATATATTGATTTTTTGCCTTGATCATTTATCTAATATGCTTTGGGAAAATGGTTTGTACAGTGGTTCCTTTTGCTACTTTCGACCAGCTGTCTTCACCGAATTGAATTAAAACAAGTCCGCTCGTAGGAACGTTGTCAATATAGGTATTTCCCAACAAATTGGCAATATGTGTAAAGGCATGATTGTGACCAAAAATAAGCACATTTTCTAGATCATCGCCGAAGTCGTTAATCATGCGCAGCACCTCATCTCCAGAAAAGTCATACAAACGATCGGTTACTTGTAATTGCTCTAAAGGAAAGAAAAGTTGACGTAGAAAAATTGTACTGGTATGCAACGCCCTATTGGCCGAGCTTGAAAAGACGGCATCAATGGAAATTGCCAGCTCATTCAATTTATTCGACACTAGAATAGCATCGCTGATGCCCCGTTCTATTAAGGGACGATCTTTGTCGCTTACACTATATTCCCAAGAAGATTTACCATGACGTACAAGTATTAGCTGTTTCATAAGGTATTTCCAATTTATGGTTATTAAAAAAGTTGGCACTTATAGTTATTTTATGATAAAAGGCCGTGCATAACAATCATATCTCAGGGTGCCAATCGTTCTATTTTCCAATTTTTATCATCTTGGAGCGTGAATAGAATACGATCATGCAGCCTATTGGGCCTACCTTGCCAAAATTCTATGGTCATTGGGCGTACCAAATAACCACCCCAATAATCGGGACGTAAGATCTCTTTGTTTTGGTATTCCTGTTCTAATAGTTTTAATTTGGCCTCCAATTCGCTTCGTGAAGTAATTACTTCACTTTGCCTTGAAACAATCGCCCCTAGTTTACTTCCTGTTGGTCTCGATTCAAAATATTCGTCGGACGAATCGGTTGAAATCTTTTCTGAAGTTCCTTTTACTATTACTTGTCTTTCTAGGTTTGGCCAAAAAAAAGAAATGCATGTACGAGGATTCTGTGCAATCGCCTGACCCTTTTCACTTTTGTAATTGGTATAAAAAATAAAGCCTTCTTGTGTATATTTCTTAAGTAAGACAACCCTACTTTTTGGAAATCCGTCGGGGCCAATAGTACTAACCGTCATCGCATTAGGTTCCTCGACACCCTCTGTTGCTTCCACTTCATGGAACCATTTCTGAAAAACCGCTATCGGATTCCCAGAAATAGACTGTTCATTCAATGCGCTTTTATCATATGATTTTCGATAATCACTTAAGTCTTTTTGCATGCTCATCTTTTGTCTAATGAAGATAGACAAAGTTCGGTAAAACAGCATACTCCTTAAAACAGATTGTACTTTTTAAGATAGCGATCATGGTTGAAGTTTCCAAGACCAAATCGGTACCCGTGATCATTCCCAACAACTAAACTCTAAAACTCAAATAGTTTACCATCATCTGCAAGTTCAACATTATCGAAAATTGTTTTGGCTTCTTCTTTGAAAAGTTCTATCGACTTGTATCTGGTAGAATAATGTCCCAATAGCAAAGTACTCACTTTCGCATCCCTTGCAATGCAAGCCGCTTCTTTGGCCGTAGAATGTTTGGTTTTCTCGGTTAAATGGCTTTCAGATTCTAGAAAAGTAGATTCGTGATACAATACATCAACTCCCAAAATTTGTGGTATCACTTCTACTTTGAAGGCGGTATCACTGCAGTAGGCGTAGCTCATAGGGGCAGGCGGATCAAATGAAAGTTCAGCGTTTGGCACAACGGTACCGTTATCGAGCACTACGTCTTTTCCATTTTTAATATTTTGAAAATACGCCTTGTCGATCTTCTTCTTAGTCACCGCATGAATATTAAGCGTGCGATCGGTAACTTTTTCCTTAAACAAAAATCCATTCGTATATATCCTATGATCTAGCGGAATGGTCTCAACGGAAACCTTGGCGTCTTCAAAAATAACTTCTGAATCTTTACTGACCAGCTCATGAAAAATTAGTGGATAGTTGGTCCAGGAATCGCCTAATTTCAGCAAGAGCGTTATCGCCTCTTTAATTCCTTTTGGTCCGTAGATATGCATTTCTTTGTCCCTACCCAGAAGACGAAAGGTAGAAATCATGCCCGGTAAGCCAAAGAAATGGTCGCCATGTAAGTGGGAAATAAAGATGTGGTTGATCCTAGAAAATTTTATTTTATTTTTTCTAAGCTGCACCTGGGTACCTTCGCCACAATCAATTAAAAAAAGGTGGTTTCTTATTTCCAATACCTGCGAACTAGGGTTGGTCATTGTCCTAGGGGTAGCGGCATAACAACCCAAAATATGTAATTTCATAGACTTAACTCAAAGGTTTATAGGCGACCGCATCATCAGCAATATAGGCTCCTTTAAACCCAAATGCGTAGGGTGTTTCCCCATGTTCGTTTAAATAAAGGAGTCGATCTTTGGCTTCTTCAGGGGTAGGTTCGTGGCCTATTTCTACAAACCATAGCGCCATATGCATATCGGTCATTTTTTGAAACCATTCTTTCTTTCTTTTGAGCACCTCTACATGAGCAGAACTATAGGTAAACTCAAACAAGGAGTCTTTTGACTCCCAAACAGACATATTGATTATTAGAAAATCATCTGCAAATACCCGTAAGGCGATTGCATTATTCTCGTCTCCTTTCAATCGCCATACAAAACCTTTGTTCCTTTCGGCAATTTCATTGATTCGGTCCAAATTATTAACAAAATCACTCATTACCGGATCATCTATAGGTGCCAACATACGGGCAATATTTACTTGTGCAAGATGCATTATCGTATATTTAGATTCCTAAATCCCTTTCAATTTCTTCCATCTCAATAATATCTTTAGCTTCTTGGATCGTGGGAACTACCATGATAGTATCCGGCACCTCGTCGTAGCTAACCTTATCGGTCACCAAAACGAATGATTTACTGGCATTTCTATGCGAGTCTGACATCTGAAGAAATTCAAGAACATCACCAGCTTTTAATTTAGCGAATGAAAAAAGATTCACAATGATGTGGTCGTTTTCAATTTTAGGATACGCTTTGTTCAAGTTCTCCAAAAATGTCTTTAAATCTATATTTTCCTGAAATACAATGGTTGTAGTACCATCTTTATCAAAGATCATAGGGTATCTTATTTAATTTTTGAGGCCAATAGGTACATCACCGCCATTCGAATAGCCACACCGTTCTCTACTTGCCCAAGAATGATCGACTGTTTTGAATCGGCCACGTCGCTCGTAATTTCAACTCCTCTATTGATTGGTCCGGGGTGCATTATTACGATTTCCCTGTCAAGGCTATCTAATAGGGCTTTATTTACCCCAAACTGTTGTGTATATTCCCTAGTGGTCGGGAAGTAGCTAATATCAAGTCGTTCATTTTGAATTCGAAGCATATTGGCAACGTCGCACCAATTTAGTGCTTTTCGTAGATCGGTCTCAACCGCTACTCCGAGACTTTCTATGTATTTTGGAAGCAAGGTTCTTGGGCCGCAAACTTTTACATTGGCTCCTTGTAGCTTTAGTGCAAAAATATTTGACAAAGCCACACGAGAGTGCAGAATATCACCTACTATTACCACATTCTTACCACTTACATCGCCTAGTTTTTCCCGAATGGAATACGAATCGAGCAAAGCTTGGGTAGGGTGCTCATGTGCACCGTCTCCTGCATTGATAATCGAAGCTTCTACGTGCTTTGATAGAAAAATCCCGGCACCGGGATTCGGATGTCGCATTACGACCATATCTACTTTCATTGAAAGTATATTGTTTACGGTATCTATGAGCGTCTCTCCCTTTTTAACTGAGGATTGTGAAGCCGAGAAATTCACCACATCGGCCGACAAACGCTTTTCGGCAAGTTCAAAAGAAAGCCGTGTGCGAGTGCTGTTTTCAAAAAAAATATTGGCAATGGTAATATCTCGAAGTGAAGGCACCTTTTTAATGGATCGATTGATGACCTCCTTAAAATTATCAGCTGTTTCAAAAATGAGTTGAATATCTTCCTCTTTCAGATATTTAATTCCCAACAAGTGCTTTACACTTAGTTCGCTCATTTTTAGTGGATATTAGGTTGTTTTTTAAAGTATTTATAAACTGCCTTGGTTTGCTATCATTTATCTATCTATTAGATATATGACATCCTCGCCATCGTTTTCTTTCCACATCACTTTTACTTTTTCATCGTTAATTGCATCTACCTGTCTACCCCTATAGTTTGGTTGAATCGGTAAATGCCGACTAAACCTTCTGTCTATTAAGGCTAAAAGTTCAATTTCTAGCGGTCGACCAAAAGATTGAATTGCCGTCAAAGCAGCTCTGATACTTCTTCCGGTATATAGCACATCATCAATTAGCACTACTTTTTTATCCTCTACCAAAAAATCAATTTTCGTTTGATTGGCCGAAAGTGTTTTATCGCCCCTCCGGAAATCATCCCTATAAAAAGTGATATCCAAAAAACCGACATCAATATGTTTAACGCCATAGTCTTCCCGTAAAATCTTATCAAGTCTTCGGGCGACAAAAGTGCCTCTGGGTTGTAAGCCGATCAAAACCGTATTTTTGAAATCTAAATGGTTTTCAAGAAGTTGGCAAGCCAAACGATGAAGTATAATGTTTATTTCTTTGGAAGAAAGCAATACTTTTTGACCCATGGGCTCTAACATCAATACTTTTGAAGGACAAAAATAGGGAATTCTCTCAAATAAACTTCGTCTCTTCTTTTGATTCGTCCATATCCGATTCACTGCTTTCTTAAAAATCTGTAACTACCAAGACGCTAACTAAGCCTATTATATAATAAAAAAGCCCTGACTATGAAGGCCAGGGCTTTGTTTTATAAAACTCGATAAAAAGGTTGAAATTTTATTTCTTACCTTCCATCTTATCTTTCAATGCTTGCAGTTGTTCATTGGCATCTCCTAAGGTAGGTTTCGCCTCGTCACTGCTCGTTTTGGCACGCTTAACAGCGGCCTTTACATTGCGTTCTTCTTCTTCTCTAAAAATAGCAGTATGACTCGCAACTACCCTCTTAAAGTCTTTGTTGAACTCAATGATCTTGAATTCGGCCTCTTCGCCTTTCCCAAGTTTCTTACCATCTTCTTTTTCCAGGTGACGTTGTGGTACAAACGCAGTGATATCCTCATTGAAATCGATAGTAGCGCCCTTGTCTACAATCTCGGTAATTGAAGCTGTGTGAACGCTACCTAAACCAAACTCTGATTCATACTTGTCCCAAGGGTTCTCGGTAGTCTGTTTGTGCCCTAAGCTTAGCTTACGCCCTTCAACATCCAACTCAAGAACTTCAACCTCTAGTTTATCACCTACGGTTACAAACTCGGATGGGTGTTTAATTTTCTTGGTCCAAGAAAGATCTGAGATATAGATTAAACCGTCAATACCTTCTTCCAACTCAACAAATACACCAAAGTTGGTAAAGTTTCGAACAATACCTGTATGCTTAGAAGCTACAGGGTATTTGGTAGTAATATCGGTCCATGGATCCGGGCTCAATTGCTTAACGCCCAATGACATTTTGCGATCTTCTCTATCCAATGTTAATACCACTGCCTCTATTTCATCTCCTACTTTTACAAAATCTTGCGCAGAACGCAGGTGAGTAGACCAGGACATTTCAGAAACGTGTACCAATCCTTCAACGCCTTCAACAACTTCGATAAAGGCACCGTAATCAGCGATTACCACTACCTTACCTTTTACTTTGTCCCCAATTTTGATTTCATCGCTAAGAGCATCCCAAGGATGTTTCTCCAATTGTTTCAACCCTAACTGGATTCTAGATTTATTTTCATCGAAGTCTAAGATTACCACGTTCAATTTCTGGTCTAAATCTACCACCTCGTTCGGGTGATTGATCCTGCTCCAAGAAAGATCTGTAATATGGATCAAACCATCGACGCCACCTAAATCGATAAAGACACCATAAGAAGTAACGTTTTTCACAACGCCTTCCAATACTTGGCCTTTCTCTAATTGGCTGATAATTTCTTTTTTCTGTTCTTCAATATCGGCCTCGATCAGCGCTTTATGTGAAACAACTACATTCTTGAATTCATGGTTGATTTTTACCACCTTGAATTCCATGGTCTTGTTTACATACTGATCGTAATCCCGAATAGGTTTCACATCGATCTGAGAACCTGGCAAGAACGCCTCGATGCCAAATACATCTACGATCATACCACCTTTGGTTCTACATTTCACAAAACCGCTCACTACTTCTTCTTTATCGTGCGCTTTGTTCACCCGTTCCCATGCCATGATGGTTCTGGCCTTTCTGTGAGAAAGTACCAACTGGCCACTCTTATCTTCACGGATATCTATGAGTACCTCCACCTTATCACCGACCGTAAGGCCAGGATTGTAACGGAACTCATTCAAGGAAATTACGCCCTCTGATTTTGCATTGATATCGATAATTGCTTCGCGATCGGTCAAATACACTACGGTACCTGTAACCACTTCTTCATCTGCCGTATCGACAAAATTTTCAGCTACTAACTTCTCAAATTCTTCTAATTTGGAATCTTCAACACGCTCAATGCCTTGTTCGTACTTTTCCCAATTAAAATTTTCTAAAAACTCTTGTGGGTCCTGTACCGGTGCTGCTTTTTCTACTGGTGCCGCTGTAGTTTCCTCTACTGGGGCGGTTGCTTTTTCTTCAGCCATTTGCTGATTCTAATTTGTATTCCGTGCTGTTACAAGAGTAAAGCAATATGCAGGGAAGCTGTTTTTATCTATTTTGTTCTAATTCCTTTTTTCTCTTGATTCTTTGCAAAAAAGGAGTGCAAAAATACAATATATTTACGGTTTTAACAATCTAAACGCCCTTAAGGTTGATCACCGAACCACTATTTTATCGTTTTTAAGCAAAAATAGGGCGAGAATCCGTATCTTTCAGATTCAAATATTAACCGAATAAATAAAATTAGTATGAGTGTCAAAGCAAAGTACCAAGGGCTTTTGAACCTTGGTGAGCAATTAGGAATTAAAGACGGAAATGTTACCGAGGACGGTGGCGTACTTAAAATAAAAGGGGAAGCGAATACTCCCTATGAAAAAGATCTTATGTGGGATAAGATCAAAGAATTAGGTGGGGAAAATGCTTCTGACATACAAGCTAACATTACTGTTTCTGATAGTTCTGTGTACCACAGACACGTGGTAAAAGGCGGTGAGTCATTGAGTAAGATTGCCAAGCAGTACTATGGTGATGCTATGAAATACAACCAAATCTTTTCGGCCAACACAAATATCTTGAGCAACCCAGATGTAATTCATCCGGATCAAGTGTTGGTGATTCCAAATCCGTAAAAGAGTAAATATAAAAGATAAGAAAGGGACGCAAATTCGTCCCTTTTTTTATGACTAAGTTTTCGTCTTTTCAATAACTCGCAGCGCAAAACCATACATACGTTCAAATTGCTCTTTTAGCCCCATATCTGTATTATCAAACTCAATAGCATCGGTAGCTTTCATCAATGGCGAGAACTCTCGATGAGAATCAATATAATCCCTTTCCTGAACATTTTTCAGAACCTGTTCATAGGTCACCTCTTCACCTTTGTCCAGCAACTCCTTATATCTTCTAGCCGCCCTGGCATCGGCCGAAGCATTCATGAAAATTTTTAGCTCAGCATCCGGAAATACGACGGTTCCAATATCACGACCATCCATCACAATGCCCTTCGATTTCCCCATACTTCTTTGTATATCGACCAGCTTAATGCGTATCTGTTCTATTTCAGATATCTTACTTACCTCACCAGAAACGGCCAAACTACGTATTTGGGTTTCTACATGTTCCCCGTTCAGGTACATCTCAGAATACCCTAAAGCTTCATTAAAAATGAACTTTAAATGAATTTCTGGAAGTAATTGAACCAATTTTTCTGCATCTTTTTCAACACCATTTCGCATTGCGAACAGGGTAACCGCGCGATACATGGCACCCGTATCTACATATATGTAACCCAAGGACTTGGCAAGCTGCTTGGCTATAGTACTTTTTCCTGTAGAGGAGTACCCGTCGATGGCTATGGTAATTTTTCCCATTGTTCAAAAATAACCAGAAAAACAACCAGAAGGTGTTTCAAATTTTAAAATTTAGCCAACCAACCAAAAAAAGAGCTGTTTAAAGTTTTTTGGCCGCCTTTACCTTTTGTTTTGTAACCGCAATATCGATTACCTCGTGCATCTCGGATACGTAGTGAAAGCTTAACCCTTTTAAATACTCCTTTTTGATTTCCAAAATATCACGCTCATTCTCCTCACATAGAATAATTTCTTTGATACGCGCCCGTTTGGCCGCCAGGATCTTTTCCTTAATACCTCCTACAGGCAGCACCTTTCCCCTTAGGGTAATCTCTCCTGTCATCGCCAAACTTTTTTTGATCTTGCGTTGAGTAAAGAGCGAAACCAAAGACGTGAGCATAGTAATACCTGCACTTGGACCATCTTTTGGGGTAGCGCCCTCCGGAACATGGATATGCACATTGTATTCTGAAAAGATATTGGAATCAATGCCAAACCGATCTGCATTCGATTTGATGTACTCCATGGCAATCGTTGCCGATTCTTTCATGACCTTGCCCAGGTTACCGGTAATATTCAACTGTCCTTTCCCTTTTGACAAGATAGACTCAATAAATAAAATATCACCCCCTACACTCGTCCATGCCAAACCGGTAACTACGCCCGCCACATCGTTATTTTCATATTTGTCTCTTTCCAAACGAGCAGGGCCCAATACTTTTTCAATATCTGCCGAACTGACTTTTATATCATAATTTTCCTCGATAGCAATTGATTTCGCGGCATAGCGAACCATTTTTGCAATTTGCTTTTCCAAAGAACGCACACCCGATTCTCGGGTGTACCCTTCAACAATTTTTTCTAATTGTGGTTTTCCAACTTTCAAATGCTCCTGTCCAAGACCATGTTCTTTTAATTGTTTTGGCAATAAATGTCTTTTTGCTATTTCCACTTTTTCTTCGATCGTATAACCAGATACATTGATAATCTCCATTCGATCTTTTAAAGCGGGTTGTATAGAAGCCAAATTATTCGCCGTAGCGATGAACATTACTTTTGAAAGGTCATAACCCATTTCAAGAAAATTGTCATGAAACTCACCATTTTGCTCTGGGTCCAAGACCTCTAGCATGGCTGATGAAGGGTCTCCCTGATGGCTATTGGACAGTTTGTCTATTTCGTCAAGAATGAAAACGGGGTTTGAAGTACCCGCTTTTTTAAGGCTTTGGATTATACGCCCGGGCATGGCGCCAATATAGGTTTTTCGGTGTCCTCTAATTTCAGCTTCATCGCGCAATCCGCCAAGTGACATTCGCACATACTCACGTCCTAACGCTTCGGCTACAGATTTTCCAAGAGAAGTTTTCCCTACTCCGGGAGGGCCGTATAAACAAAGGATGGGCGACTTCATATCGTTCCGTAATTTCAACACTGCCAAATATTCGATGATTCTGCGTTTAACATCTTCAAGACCATAATGGTCACGATCTAATATTTTTTCGGCTCTCTTAAGGTCGAACTTATCTTTTGAAAATTCGTTCCATGGAAGGTCTAAAAACAGATCCAAATAATTTCTTTGAATAGAATATTCCGCCACCTGCGGATTCATACGTTGCATTTTTGAAAGTTCCTTTTCAAAATGTTCCGCAACTTTGCTATCCCATTTTTTATCCTTGGCCCGCACTCTCATCTCTTGAATTTCCTCGTCGTACGAAACACCCCCCAACTCTTCTTGGATGGTTTTCATTTGTTGATGCAGGAAATATTCTCGTTGTTGCTGATCCATATCATTTCGAACCTTTGACTGAATATCGTTCTTGAGTTCTAATTTCTGCAACTCAACGTTCATATATCGTAAAGTCGCCAGTGCTCTCTCCTGTAGATTTCCTATTTCTAATAGTTCTTGCTTTTCCTCTACACTAAGGTTCATGTTAGAGGAAATAAAGTTGATTAAAAATGAATTACTTTGAATGTTTTTTATAGCGAATGAAGCTTCGCTGGGAATATTCGGATTGTTCTTGATAATCTTAAGGGATAGTTCTTTAATGGTATCAATAATCGCTAAAAACTCCTTATCGGTATTCTCTGGGCGTTCTTCGTTCGTATCCCTTACAGTAGCCGTCATGTAGGGTTTTCTAGTAAGTACTTCTGCTATTTCAAATCTCTTTTTACCCTGAATGATCACAGTGGTATTCCCATCTGGCATTTGCAGTACCCGAAGAATTCTAGCGACTGTACCCAAAGTATTGATATCTTTCACATCAGGGTTTTCGGTATTCTCATCTTTTTGAGATACAACACCAATTACCTTAGAGCCATTGTTTGCATCTTTTATAAGATTGATCGATTTGTCCCGACCAGCGGTAATAGGTATAACCACCCCTGGGAATAAGACAGTATTTCGCAATGGAAGAATTGGCAGTGTCTCGGGAAGGCTTTCATCATTCATTTGTGCTTCGTCTTCTGCGGTCAATAGCGGAATAAGTTCTGCATCTTCATCGAAGGTATGCAACGACATATTGTCAAAATTTGAAAAATTGGAATCGTCCATAATAATATTTCGGTCATTCTGTCATTAAAAAAACAGAAATCATTTGTAGTTTATTTTTCCCTGGTCATTTAAACTTCCCATATAACTGTAAATCAAGGAAGTCCAGGCTTTTTATCGTACTATAAGGACAATTGTTATGCCAATCTTATTAAAAAACCCTCTTTGAACTAAAGTTCAAAGAGGGTCCTATACATTCTTTAAGCGCTGTTGCTATATTATCTCTTCACCACTTTTTTGGTGATGACCTCCCCCCCATCTACTCTAAGGGAAACAAAATAAGTTCCAGCACTATAGCTCCCAAGACTTAGCTCCAAGTCTGATGGATGATTCTCCTCTAGTGCTTTAAACACTAATTGTTGTTGCTGCATATTGGAAACGACTACATCTACTTTTTGTCCTTTGAGACTATATAGGTCGATTTTCACCATATCGGCCGTAGGATTTGGATAGGCCGTAATTAAGTCAGTTGCCCGCTCAGGATTCTCGAAATCTACTCCGAACTCGTCAAAACCGCTGTTTCCTTCTCCATTTTCAACAACGTAAAGCTCTAGTACGGTTTTACAACCCTGTGAAGATGTTAGGATATAAAAACCAGAATCTGCTTTTACCAGATTTCCAAAGTTATAGTTGTCCCCTACTTGTTCTCCATTTGGAAGAGTAATAGTAACTCCAATACTATTCGGCAACATACTTAAAATAAACTCTGTCCCTTCTTCAAGTTTTACATAATTCTGCCCGCTTTTCCATTCACCATTCACCCGATATTCGGTTACAATTGAGTCATCGGAACAATTTGGAAGGTTTTCGACCTTTATATTAATTGTATTGGTACAACCATCTTCGGACCTGAGTATGTAGACCCCGCTATCAGCGGTAGTCACACCTCCAAGATTAAAATTATCTCCAACAACCGACCCATCGGGCTTGGTTATTGTAAGCCCTACAGAATTCGGAAGCATACTCAACATAACATTAGTTCCTTGATCTACGGTCACATCGTTATCTCCACTAAACCATTTCCCATCTATACGATACTCTGGAATAACCGTATCCTTGCAGTCATTGGCTAAATTAAGTTCTAAAGTTTCAACACACCCTTCTTCAGATGTAAGAATATAGGTTCCTGTTAGGCCCGCAGTGAAGCTGGGGAATTTATAGTTATCACCCACCACACTACCATCGGGTAATGTAATATTTAAGCCCACACCATTCGGTAACATGCTTAAAATCAGCTCCGCTCCTTCATTTACCTCAATACTATTTTCACCACTCAACCATTTTCCGTTGATTCGATACTCTGGTATTATTATTCCCGTACATTCTGTTCTTTGTTCAACGGTTAGGTTCAAAGCAGCCGTACAACCATCTTCTGCAGTAAACATATATGTACCGCTATCGGCCAAGGTAACAAGTCCTAAAGAATAATTATCGTTTACGATACTGCCATCTGGTAATGTTATGGTTAAAGATATATTATTCGGCAAAATACTTAACATCACATCGGTTCCCTCTTTCACGACGATATTCGATTCTCCACTATACCAAACGCTGTTCAAACGATACTCAGGAATAATTTCGCAATCGGACGGTTCGTCTTCATTTACAATAATCGTCAGAGTTGTTGAACAATCTTCAGAAATAGCAAAAGTATATACACCTTCTTGTTCAGATGTTATATCTCCAAGACTCAAATCACTGGAACTTATTTCGCCACTTGGTGCGGTAATCGTAAATGCAACACCATTTGGTATTATGCTTAGCACTATGGTATCTCCTTCATCAACAGTAACAGTACTTTCCCCTTCTACCCAAGCTTCATCATTTACCTTATATTCTGTTTCAATATCGCAGGTTGCCTCTTCAATAGTGTCATTTACGTTAATTGTCAACGCTGCCTCACAACCTGCCGACGAAATAAAAGTATACACTCCCTTTTGGGCAGTCGTAATATTACCCAATTGATAGTTATCACCAACTTCAGAACCATTTGGCAATCGTATTCTTAAACCAGGATCATCTGCTACAGACCCAAGTACCAAATCATCACCGGCCTCTACGGTTACACTACCTGCTCCAGTATATACAGTATTATTTACACTATATTCAGGAACAATACTACCTTCAGGACATACCTCTTCATCTTCTATTACGTTCACAGTAAAAGAATCACTGCATCCCTCTTCGGAAGTAAATACGTAAACCCCATTCTGAGAGAGCGTAACAGCACCTAAATTTAGGTCGTTAGACACCTCACTCCCATCTGGTAATTTGATTGTAAACTGTAAATTGTCTGGATACATACTCAAGGAAAGTATCGTTCCTTCATCTACGGTAATTTGATCTTCTCCCCTGACCCAATCGCCATTCCCAATTTTAAATTCAGGAATTACACTGTCATTATTGCATTCAACCGAACCATCGTCGACCGTTAACGTTAAGGTAGTTTCGCAACCATCCTGCGTTCTATAAACATATTCCCCAGCGTCTTCTGTAGTTATTTGCCCCAGACTGTAGTCATTATTTACCACAGAGCCATTCGGAAGCGTTATGGAAAATTGGACATTATTAGGAAGTAAACTAAGTACCAATGTGGTTCCCGCTTCTAAATTAATTTCGGGCTCCCCACTCGACCATTCCCCGTTAATGCGATACTCGGTTATAAGTCGTTCATCAGAGCAATCAAAAGACTGGGCCCAAACCGCCAACCTGTTGGCACTTGTATTTGCCACTGTACTAAAAGTACCTCCTGTATACAGCCTATCTTCATCGGCAGATAGTACAATATCATTTACCATATTATTGGTGCCCACATTTTTTGAAGGGCCCATAGCTTGCCAACCATTGGCAATACTCCATCTTGCCATGTTTTTAACAATGTAGTTGGTACTTGCATCTTTACCCGCAGTCTCAAAACTACCTCCTGCATATAAGTAGCTACCGTCAAAAGCTAAAGAATTGACATTCCCGCTCAAACCGTTCCCCATTGCTTCCCATTGGTTTGAACTTTTGTTCCACCGAGCAACTCTATTTACTGTTTTACCATCTGCCAAACTGAAATTACCTCCCGCATAAACAGAACTATTCGTAACTTCTATGGCTTGAACAAAACCGCTGGTACCTTGTCCTAGTGTACCCCAGGTACTACCATTCCAGGTAGCAATTCGGTTCGCTGTTTTACCACCGGCACTATCAAAATTACCACCAACGTATAAGGTATTGTCAGTATCAAATGCAATCGCTCTTATTTCATTATTAGTTCCTCTCCCCGAAGTACCCGAATCAACTAATGCCGACCAACCGTTGTTCCATTTAGCAATATTACTAACAGAAACACCTCCTGCAAGTTCAAATGCGCCACCAACATATACGTTATTGTTTGCATCAATACCTATTTTAGCAACGGTGCCATTGGTTCCGGAGCTAAGTGCAGACCATGAGTTTCCATTCCAGACACCTACATTTTGCGCAGACACACCTCCTATAGAGGTAAAACTACCTCCAGCATATACCTTCCCATCTGAAGTAACCGCCAATGCCTTTACAGTACCGTTCGCTCCGCTCGACAGTGTTGACCAACCTGTATTTTTATTATATACGGCAATGTTGTTCGCGCCTATTCCACCGGCCAATGAAAAACTTCCTGCAACGTAAACATTATCTCCATTTACCGCAATAGCTTCTACATTACCATTCGTCCCATTTTCCAATTCTTTCCAAACTCCGACTCCGTCAACGGCCACTGTGGTGGGTCCTGGAGGAGGAGGAGGTGGTGGTGTTCCGGAACCTCCATTGATTTTAAATATTTTGGCAGAAGTACCATAACCACTGAAATATAGTTCTCCAGACTCGTCTAAACCGAAACTGGAAACAAACTCGCCACTCGTACGAAATAATAATTTTGATGTTGCCGAGTTGTTAGTTGCATTATAACTTAAAGCCCATACACGGCCAGAAACATAATCGGCATAAATATACTTGTCCTTTATGTTTGTATTGGTACTACTCCCCTTATACACATACCCACCTGTAATGGATACGTCACCAGCACTATGCCCATAGGTAAAAACCGGTTTAATATCTGGGGTGGTTACAAGGCCCGTAGACGTATTATAGTCTGAATTTCCTTCAAAACGGTTCCAGCCAAAGTTGCCTCCTTTTTGAATAATATTAATTTCTTCTAAATTCGCTTGCCCTACATCAGCTCCCCACATTCGATCGCCATCCCAAGAAAATTTCCATGTATTTCGAATTCCCCATGCGTACAGTTCGTCAAGACCACTTTGTCCCCGTCTGGGGTTATCAGAAGGTATTTCATAATTGCCGTTGGGAGCATCTGGATTAGATTCTAACGGATTATTTCCGTTTACATCGATATCTATTCTGAGTATACTACCAAAAATATTATCAAGATTTTGAGCGTTTCTTTGAGGATCGCCCCCGCCCCCGCCGTCACCAACAGAAACATATAGATATCCATCCGGTCCAAACCCTATCTTTCCGCCATTGTGATTTGAATTTCCCTGATTCTTATCAAAACTAAAAATTTCTAGTCTACTATAGGTATTTGCTTGATTCGGATTATTCGCATTAACCTGATATCTTGCTAAAACTATTTCAACTCCGACATTCGCAACACTACTGGTTCTAGTATGGTATACATAGAAAAAACCGTTTTGTGAATAATTAGGGTGAAAGGCAAGGCCCAATAAACCGATTTCCTGGCCAGCAGAAAAGCTAACCACATTTCGAATGTCCAAAAAAGTTTGTTGCGATGTTACGCCACTATTGTTTTGAAAAACTTTGATTCTGCCGGCTTGCTCCACAACAAACATTCTGTTTGAACCGTCTTTCGCATTCTGTATTTCTACGGGAAACTCAAAACTTAAATTTGGGAAAGCCTGATCGTAAGTTACGGGGTCTTGCGCTTTTAACGGAGTAAAAAATAAACTCATTAAAAGCACTAAAAAAGTAATTTTTTTCATGCGGTTGTGGGACTTAGATATAATGTATACGGACTATTTTCGACTAAATACACCTTTACTACGTTGAAATATCCTAAAAAGTCTATGAGCAACTAAAAAAAAGTTAATTATTCGATGAAACGTTCGAAAATTTAACATTTTTAACACTACCAGATTCCACATGGATTGGTTTCGAATGTAAAATCTCGAAATCTACGCAAAGTACTAATAATTAAGGGAATAGAGTGAAAAAAAAATAGTACTGGATTTTACCTGAAAAAGTATGCGCAAAAGACTACGTAAACTTAATCAGGTAAATTAAACAGAAGAATGTAGCTATTAAAATTTATTTCTTAGGTATTTACCTATCAATAAGAATAGACTTGACCGCGGTACCTCCTATATATTTCACGTCCAAAATGTACACTCCTTCCGAAAGGTGCTCGAGGCTTATAGTTTCTATTTTATTATGATCTTCATGAAATTTCTGACTAAGAACCGCTTGTTGAACCGCATTATACAAGGTGACGCTTACCGGTTCCTTCATGAAATTAGCCAAATCCAAGTTTAAAATGCCAGAAGTTGGATTTGGAAAGACCATCAACTCACGAACATTGGAACGTGCTCCTGTAACGGCTTCCTCATTTGATTGTTGGTCATCGATAGGTTCTTTCGAAGGTTCATTGGTCGGCAAAACGGTTAAATTTATAATGGTTTTGCAACCTAGACTAGAAGTAATCAAATAAACTCCGCTATCCGCAACCGTAACATTCCCAAGATTATAATTATCACCCACTTGAAAATTATTAGGCAATACGATCGATTGTAGAGGAACATTGTTGGGAAGCATGCTCAAGACCACCTCGGCACCTTCATTTACTACCAGATCTTGGCTACCACTTGCCCACTGTCCATTTACCCGATACTCCGGTACTATACTATTTTGTGTACAACCAGCACCATTTAACTGTATTTCTAATTCAGCGGTACATCCTTCTGTGGTGACGAACGTATAGGTACCGCTTACCACATTGGTATTCGCAAAAACATTTACAGGGGCATTTAATGTATTCCCGTCGGGAAATATAATGGATTGTGCCAAGTTCTCCGGAGTTATGTCCAGAATCAC
The DNA here is from genome assembly GCA_938010765.1 of uncultured Flavobacteriaceae bacterium. GTDB lineage: Bacteria > Bacteroidota > Bacteroidia > Flavobacteriales > Flavobacteriaceae > Pelagihabitans. The sequence continues at coordinate 42,250 of CALLVX010000044.1, forward strand.
TTCTTGTCCCTGTTCTACTATTAAAGGACCGTAACCACTGCCCGTTACTCCATCAATCAAATACTGGGGAACGATTTCCGTGACACAGGTATCAACTACCTTGTATACCACAAGATTATCGAAATACGACACCGAGGGCGTCGCAAGTGCGAAACCGGGGAAAAGCCATAGGTCGAGCGTCGTAGCCCCGGATGGTACCGTGGCCGTGCCCGAGAAACTGTCCCAATCGGAACCGA
>CALLVX010000045.1 GCA_938010765.1 uncultured Flavobacteriaceae bacterium
AATAGTTAAAGTAAGTTAAAAGGGTTTACCAAGTTAAGATCATGTAGTAAATTCGTTGTCATAAGGGGTGGTTCCCTTATAACTTTAAGTATTGGTTTTTCATAATTTAAAGTTTGGTTGGTTATTTAGGAAAAGCCCTGACGCTTTAGTCAGGGCTTTTTTTTGCATAAGAAATTACCTTCAATAGCTGTAATCTATACGATTTTTATACCCTTTCCTTAGAAAAGCACCAAAAAGATCTTTCGTGGTAAAACGAGTGCCATTTACCGATGTTTCACACTTATACAATACTTTGGAATAAAATTTGTTTTATTAACTGTACGTTAAAACACTTTTGCTGTTCGTTTTATTAATTTTAACGGCAAATGCATTATATAATACATAACAAAGGGTTATGTTTAATTAGATACTGTGCGTGGCCAATTGGAAATGACCGTTTAAATAACTACAGATGAAAAAGATTTACTTTATACTTTTTTTATTGGCTAGTCAAGTAGTATTGCCGCAAAATGGTGGCGATAGCAAAGAATCTGTTTTTAAACCAGGAGAATGGCTAAAGTTTAGGATGCACTATGGGTTGCTAAATGCCAGTTATGCTACTCTTCATGTAAAGTCGGATAAAATAGATAATGTTCCTGTATATCATGTGGTAGGTAAAGGCAAAACAACCGGTTGGGCCAGTATTTTCTTTAATGTAGATGATACCTATGAAAGTTATTTTGACAAGAAAGATGGCAAACCTTACAAGTTCATTCGTAAAATAGATGAAGGAGGTTATAAAAAAGATGTCGAAATTAATTTTGACCATAAGAAAGACAAGGCCATTTTAAATGACAAGAAAAATAAGAAACAGTACGACTTTGACTTGCAAGACGGTATTCAGGATTTAATTTCTGCATTCTATTACTTACGAAACAATTACAATCCCGATGACTTGGTTGTTGGTGAGTCTGTTAAGATGAAAATGTTGTATGATGACGATGGGGTCTTTAATTTTAAACTGAAATATTTAGGAACAGAAATCTTAAAAACCAAGTTCGGTAAGGTAGAATGTTATAAATTTAGGCCATTGGTACAGTCCGGAAGGGTTTTCAAAGAGAAAGAGAGCCTTTCGTTATGGGTTTCAGCAGACGACAACCGAATCCCTATTCGAATAAAAGCAGATTTAGCCGTTGGGGCGATCAAAGCAGATTTGCATGCTTATAATGGACTGAAACATCAGTTTAAAATTATAATGGATTAGCAATCAATGGATGAACAGGAGCTTATAGCATCTCAAATTGAAAAACTAAAAGAAAAATACAAAGATTCTGGCCAAGACCTCAATTCGTATCTAGATGGTCTCCTTTACCAACGCTATCTCACCTACTGGGACTATATACATTTAGACACCCTGTTAAGTATTCAAGTACCCCGTACATATTTTCCCGACGAGGAAATCTTTATTATGTACCATCAGATTACTGAATTGTATTTTAAGCTCATCTTACATGAGCAAAAGCAAATCGTAGATCACACTTCGCAACAGCTCGATTTTTTAATTGAAAAAATACGAAGGATCAACAGTTATTACGAGGCCCTGATCTCTTCTTTTAGCATTATGATAAAAGGAATGGAACGGGAACAGTTTCTGCAGTACCGAATGGCACTGTTGCCAGCAAGTGGTTTTCAATCTGCCCAGTATCGAATGATCGAAATTTATTCAACCCCACTAGAGAACTTGGTGCACCATACAGAACGTGCCTTATTTGACGCCACAAATGGTATTGAAGAACTATACGAACATATTTATTGGAAAAAGGGTGCCACCGATTTGGCTACGGGTGAGAAGACGTTGACTCTAAAGCAATTTGAGTATCGATATACGCCGCGCTTGATACGAATTTCTAAACAAGTAGAAAGCCGCACGATTTATCATAAATTCCTACAATTACCCAAAGAAAAACAAGATAATAAAGCCCTAAGAAAGGCGTTAAAGACTCTAGATGTTAATGCAAACGTAAACTGGCCTTTGATGCATATGGGTTCTGCCCATCGTTATCTGGGCAAAGACAAACAGGAAATAGACGCTACTGGCGGTACGAATTGGAAAGAATACTTGCCACCTAGTTTTCAAAGAGTCATTTTTTTTCCGGAATTATATACAAAAGAAGAGTTAAATAATTGGGGTAAGCAGTGGGTAGACCATATCTTTAATCCTGATAAAGTGAAAAGTAAGAATGAATAAATTATGGGGCATTGTCGTATTGCTTGTGGCTTTTACAGCCTGTAAAAACGACAGGACTTCTGTACCTTCCAAAGAAATTAGTGAGGTAAAGCAGGTAGTTGAAAAGGTAATTACGAAACAGTTTGGGTTCAACTTTGATGATTTCAAGGTAAAGATAGATACCGTTAAAAGAGGAGACAGCTTTGGGGAATTAATGCTTTCGCATAAAGTAGACTATCCTAAAATTGCCCGGGTATCCCAAGATTTTAAAGATACTTTCGATGTTCGTAAAATTCGTGTGGGGAAGCCTTATCTGATTCTACAGTCAAAAGACACCTCCGAAACAGCTCAAATATTCATTTACCAAAATGATCCTATAAACTATACCGTAGTCGATTTTCGAGAAAACGTAACTGCCTATAAAGAAAAGAAGAAAGTAAAGTACGTTGAGCGCGAGGCTTCTGGGATTATCGAAACATCACTTTCCGAGGCTATTTTAGCACAAGGTATCGATTATAACGTAACGAACAATCTTTCGCAAGTATACGCTTGGACGGTTGATTTCTTTAAACTTCAGAAAGGAGATAAGTTTAAGGTGATTTATAAAGAAAAATATATAAATGATTCCATCTATGCAGGAGCCGAACCATTAGAAGCAGCTTATTTCGAACACAATGGGAGGCCTATTTATGCCTTTGCCTATGAAAATGATTCCCTAAAAAGTATCGTGGATTATTTTGACGAAGAAGCCAACAATCTTCGCAGAACTTTCTTAAGGGCACCTTTGAAATTCGGCAGAATGTCTTCTAGGTACAACCTTAAAAGACGAATACGCTATTACGGCAATAAGGTAAGGCCGCATCGAGGAACAGATTATGCTGCACCTGTAGGCACTGAGATTCTTGCAACGGCAGATGGTACGGTTACCGAGTCTACCAGAAAAGGAGGCAATGGAAGGTATGTGAAAATACGCCACAACGGCACCTATTCTACCCAGTACCTTCATATGAAAAAACAAAAGGTAAAACGAGGCGAATTTGTACGCCAAGGCGACGTAATCGGTTGGATCGGAATGACCGGAAACACCAGTGGTCCGCACGTTTGTTATCGTTTTTGGAGAAATGGTCGACAGGTAGATCCTCTTAGAGAGGAACTTCCGAAGGCAGAACCCTTGACAGAAACTTTGCAGCCAGCGTACTTTGCGTATATCAAACCTATTCGGTCGCAGTTAGATTGTATGATCTACCCCGATATGCCCGAAGAAGCAGAAGAACTACTTACACTTAATCAATAACACAGCCTAGTACCATTTTGTTATGTGTTCCCGATTTTTGGGGGATAATGGTTACTTTTGCCTCTTCCGTAAACGGAAAAAGCTATATAACTCACAATCTCAAAAAATCACTAAATGGCACTGCATACTATTAATCCCACGACCACTGTTAGTTGGAAAAAGCTTCAACAGCAATTTGAGGCTTCTAAGAATCAGCATCTAAAGCAACTCTTTGAAGCGGATACCGATAGGGCTCAGAAATTTAGCATACAATGGAAGGATTTTTTAGTAGATTTTTCTAAAAATAACATCACCGAAGATACACTTGCCCTATTACTACAGTTGGCCGATGAGGTACATTTAAAAGATGCGATCAAAAGCTATTTTGAGGGTGATGCAATCAACCAGACCGAAGGCCGCGAGGTATTGCACACGGCATTGCGCGCAAAAACCAACGATACTGTTTTGGTCGATGGTGTGAATGTGATTCCAGAAGTATATCAAGTTAAAGAACAAATCAAGGAGTTTACCGAAGCTGTTATTTCCGGGGCAAAAAAAGGCTTTACCGGTAAATCGTTTACCGATGTGGTAAACATTGGTATTGGTGGGTCCGATTTGGGTCCGGCGATGGTGACCGAAGCATTAAAGTTCTATAAAAATCATTTGAAAGTTCATTTTGTCAGCAATGTAGACGGGGATCATGTACAAGAAGTACTAAGGGATCTGAATGCAGAGACAACCCTTTTCGTAGTTGTTTCTAAGACTTTCACTACCCAAGAGACCTTGAGCAATGCGACAACCATTAAAAAATGGTTTTTGCAATATGGGTCACAGGCCGATATTGCGTCGCATTTTGCAGCGGTATCTACCAATACTGAAAAGATAGCGGAATTCGGAATTTCCGAGGACAATGTTTTTCCTATGTGGGATTGGGTTGGAGGTCGTTTCTCCTTATGGAGTGCGGTAGGTCTGTCGATAGCTTTGGCAGTAGGCTATGATAATTTTAATAAATTATTGGCCGGCGCCAACGATATGGACGAACATTTTAAAACTGTAGATTTCGATCAAAATATACCGGTTATTTTGGCAATGCTTAGTGTCTGGTATAATAATTTTTATGGTGCGGAGACCGAAGTGATAATTCCTTATACACAATACCTAAGCAGATTTTCTGCCTATCTGCAACAGGGTATCATGGAAAGTAATGGGAAAAGTATTGATCGCAATGGCCAACGGGTGGGTTATGAAACAGGGACCATCATCTGGGGCGAACCAGGAACGAATTCGCAACATGCCTTTTTTCAACTCATACACCAAGGCACAAAACTGATTCCAGCAGATTTTATTGGTTTTAAGAAGTCGCTTTATGGCGAGACCGATCATCATAACAAATTAATGGCCAACTTTTTTGCACAGACAGAGGCCTTGATGAACGGTAAAACTGCAGAGCAAGTCCGTTCCGAATTATTGGCCAAGAATATGTCCGAAGAGAAAGTAGAAAGGCTAATGCCCTTTAAGGTATTTGAGGGAAACAAACCTACCAATACCATTTTAATAGATCAACTAAACCCAAATAGCCTTGGTGCATTGATCGCACTTTATGAACATAAAATATTTGTTCAGGGCGTTGTTTGGAACATCTTTAGCTATGACCAATGGGGTGTTGAACTGGGGAAACAGCTTGCAGGTACTACCCTACAAGACATTCAGGGTTCACAAATTAGCGATCATGATGGCTCAACTTTGCGTTTATTGCAAGCTTTTAAGAATTAACATGTCGCATTAATATTTATTAAGAATCTCTAATAACTTCCTGTTCCTCACTTAGATGACGTGCCAAATTTATGTTAAATTTACGCAATCTAATTTAACCTTTGCTTAATGTAAAAGGGTGAAAAATACTGCACTTTTGCGCAAATTAAGCAAACAAAAAAACACGAGAACAAATGAAACAGAAGTATTTCGCAATGGTAGCGTTTTTTATGACTGCCATCGCTTTTTCGCAAGGTACCATCACAGGATCGGTAACCGATGGTGAACTGGGAGGGCCACTTCCAGGCGCTAGTATTATGGTTGAAGGAACTCAGAACGGTGTTTCGACCGATTTTGATGGAAAATTTTCTATTGAAGTAACTGAGCAGACCGGAGTTTTGGTAGTATCCTACATCGGGTTTACCACAAAAAAAGTAAGTTATTCTTCTTACGGGAATATAGGGGCTGTTAGCCTTAATCCAGATGCAGAGGAATTAGAAGGTGTTGTAGTTACAGGTATTCAGGATATTGCGAGAGATCGTGAAACTCCGGTAGCGGTTTCTACTATTAATGCTACGGAAATTCAGGAAAAAATTGGTTCCCAGGAGCTTCCTGAAATTTTGAAGTCGACGCCGTCGATTTATGCTACTAAAACAGGCGGTGGTTTTGGTGATGGTAGAATCAATGTAAGAGGATTTGATTCAAGGAATACGGCAATAATGATAAACGGAATCCCGGTAAACGATATGGAAAACGGACGTGTTTTCTGGAGTAACTGGGCCGGATTGAGCGATGTTACCACTGCTATGCAAGTACAAAGAGGATTAGGTTCTTCGAAACTGGCAATTTCTTCGGTTGGTGGCACCATCAACATTATTACCAAGACTACAGATAAAGAACAAGGAGGAACTGTTGCCTTTGGAGGTGGAAACGATGGTTACTTAAAAACGACTGTTTCATACAACACAGGAAAATCGGAAGGCGGATTCGCCGCCTCTATCCTTTTGGGTAGAACAGCAGGTGATGGATATATACAAGGAACCAAATTTGAAGGTTTCAATTACTTCATCGGCTTGGGATATGAAGTGAACGATAAAAACAATATTCAATTTGTTTTAACAGGAGCACCACAGGTGCATAACCAACGAACTTCAAGCTTTTTCAACGTTGCCACTTTAGAGGACCATTTGCAGTATGGTGAGCGTTACAACTTTAACGGGGGATCTTTGAACGGAGAAGAATTCGGATGGAGAAGAAATTTTTATCATAAACCGATCGCTTCCCTAACCTGGGAGTGGAATGTGAGTGACAAGTCTACCTTATCATCGTCTGCATATGCTTCTTTCGGTAGAGGTGGTGGAACAGGTGATATAGGTGTTGGCCCAGGTTTTGGGTTTGCAAGCTCGAGCAGATATAGAATCCCAGAGACCGGTCAAGTAGATTATGATTTGATTTCAAGGTTCAATAGTGGGGAAGAGGTTACTTTTTATGATGGAAATCAATACCAAGTAGCACCTACCAACGGTGAGCAAATTATTACAAGTTTTGGTGATGGTCTTATTAGAAGAGCTTCTGTAAACTCACATAACTGGTTTGGACTTATCGCCAATCTTAACACCCAGATCAATGACAAATGGAATTGGGATGTAGGAGTTGATTTAAGAACCTATAAAGGAATACACTATCGAAGGGTAGATAATCTTTTGGGAGCTGACGGATACTTTGATGATGATGATATTAATGACCCAGACCATACCATTAGGGCAAACGGGGTCATCGATTCTGATTTTGGTTCTATAGTAAATGTTTTTAAGAGCATTGACGATGAAGAAAAAATCGATTACTACAATGATGGTATCGTAAACTGGTTGGGTGCTTTTGGCCAACTCGAATATACCGATGGCGTCGTTTCGGCTTTTGTACAAGGAGGCGTTTCTCAACAAGGTTTCAAACGAATCGACTATTTCAACTATTTAGATTCCGATCCAGAGCAAGAGACAGATTTTGAAAACATCTTGGGAGGGAATATCAAAGGGGGCGCTAACTTTAATCTTAATGAAGCGAACAACGTATTCTTCAATGCAGGATACTATTCAAAACAACCCTTGTTCGATGCGGTGTATCTCAATTTTCGAAATGAACTGAACCCTGATCTAACAAACGAAAAGATTCTTGGTTTGGAATTGGGTTACGGCTTAAATCTTGGTGATTTTAGAACGAAGATCAACTTATATAGAACATCTTGGAAAGATAGATTTCAGCGAATCGGAATTGAAACACCTGACGGTGATGAAGGAACCGCAAATATTACAGGAATTGAACAAGTACACCAAGGGGTAGAAATTGAAGCCAATTACCGTGCTTCCAATGTCGTTCAATTCAGAGGGATGGTTTCTCTAGGAGATTGGGAATATGGTGGTAATGCAACAGGAGCTGCCTTGGATGATGATAGGAATGTAATTGATCCAGATGTGACCCTGTATTTAGATGGTGTTAAAGTAGGCGATGCTGCTCAATTTACCACGAATTTGGAAATGATCATACGACCTATCGAAAACTTGAAGTTAAGTGCCAACCTTTATTCTGCTTCTAGACTTTTCGCTCAAATTAATGCCGCTGATTTTGATACTGCCGATAATGACGGCTCGCTACGTCTTCCTAGTTATAACACTATCGATTTTGGAGCGTATTACAAATTCAAGTTCGGAGGAAGCAATGCAATTAGTATTGCGGCGAATCTAAACAATGCATTTAATACAGAGTATATCGCAGAATCATTGACAAATACATTTGTAGGTGATGGGGATACTACCTATGAGGGCATTTCGACAAGAAACAAAGTGTTCTTTGGTTTTGGAAGAACTTTCAATGTAAGTGCACGATATAGTTTCTAAAAAACATCTTTACATGTTCAAAACCCCGACGATACTGTCGGGGTTTTTTTATGCTTAAAAATCAGTACATTTAGATTATAAAATCGATTATTATGTATGATGCTATTCAAACTTTGCATTCCTATTTGGCCTACATTGTGTTGGCATTGCTTTTCTTGGCGGTTGCCAATGCACTGATTGGCTGGCTGGGCAACAAAATTTTCAACCTTTCCAAAGACTATCGGTTAAGTCTTTTTACCTTGATCCTGTCGCACATACAGCTGGTCGTAGGGCTTATTCTGTTCTTTATATCTGCCAATGGGCTCAAAGCGATCCAAACCTTGGGTATGGGCGGTTTAAATGCACCTTCTAGATTATTGGCGGTAGAGCATCCGTTTATCAATATAATTGCAATCGTATTGATTACAATTGGTTGGTCGCGCCATAAAAAATTTATGGAAGGTCAAAAGAAATTCAAAAGTATCGCCATCTTTTATGGTTTGGGACTTCTGTGTATTCTGAGCCGCATTCCGTGGGGCCAGTGGCTTAATTAGAATCCGTTTTAGTAATTTCCGCAAAGGTGGAAATCTCCAATTTTTGAGATAATTTAAACATTAAAATAACTTCAACATGAAAAAAATAATCTTTCTGGTGGTCGTACTCTTTTCGTCCTTTATGTACGGGCAAAAATCGCTCTTTAATGGGGAAGATCTTTCGGGCTGGGTCGTATATGGTACCGAGCTTTGGTATGTAGAAGACGGGTTATTGGTATGTGAGAGCGGGCCAGATGAACAATATGGCTATCTGGGAACAGAGAAACACTACAAGAACTTTGAGTTGACCTTGGATTTTAAACAAGAAGCTGATGGCAATAGTGGAGTATTCATACGCTCTACCGTAGAAGGCACCAAAGTAAGTGGTTGGCAAGTAGAAGTGGCACCCCCCGGGCATGATACGGGAGGCGTTTATGAATCGTATGGCCGTGGTTGGCTGATCAAGCCTGCTCCCGAAAAAGACAAGGCTCTCAAAAAAGGGGAATGGAACCAGATGAAAATTCGAGTAGAGGGGGCAACAATTACCTCCTGGCTCAATGGTACCGAAATGATTACCCTTACCGATGAAAAAATTGGAGCGGGTGAGGGCGGTATTGCGCTGCAAATACACGATGGCGGTGGAATAAAAGTAAAGTGGCGCAATATTCAGATTTCCGAACTGTAATTTAGTCCTGAAATTTTTCTTTCGTTTCTAATTTTGGTTGTGGCCCTAATACAGTTTTCTGTTTGACTTCTTTAATTAGATAAAGATAAACAGGAAAATGGTCGCTATACCCGCCAGTATAACTCCCACCCGCATAAGTACGAAAGGGATACCCTTTGTAAGTGCCCTTTTTAGTGATTAGATAAGGGGCATTGAATACCGCAGCTTTCCAAAATTGGTAGGTACCGACCTTTAAATCGACTAGGTTGCTTGTAAAAAAAAATTGATCGAACAAGTTCCACTGGTCGCGATAGGCCAACGAACCGATTCCTTTTTTAAAAAGGCGCTCCATGGGGTTAAACAGCTCTCCTTCTTCCAAATCTTCTTTTTTCCGTTTGGTCTGTAGCACTTTTTTAAGACTGTCGTTCGTTGGGTCGTCATTCAAGTCGCCCATGCTAATGATTTTTGCCGAAAAATTTAGCCGTTGTATTGAATCGATGATTCGCTTGTTTAGTTTGGCCGCTAACAAACGATTCGGCCTACTTCTTGCCTCTCCACCACTTCTAGAAGGCCAATGGTTCACAATAAAGTAGATTTCTTCGTTATCTAACAAGCCACTAACCACCAATTGGTCTCGAGTATAGTTTCGTTTTTCTTGTTCGTCGAATAATAGCAACCGCCGGCTAGCCCAAGAAACCGGTAAAAATGCTTCCTTTTTATATAGTAATGCCACATCGATACCCCGCTCATCTGGCGAGTCGTAATGAACGATCCCATAATTTTTATGAATTAGGTTCGGGTGATGTATAAGGTCTTCAAGTACCTGTCGGTTCTCTACCTCGCAAATTCCGATGATATCTGGTGACGTTCGGGTTGTCGATGCCCCTATCTCGGAAAGGACTTTAGAAATATTGGAAAGTTTCTGATTGTATCGCTCCTGGGTCCATTGATCTTTTCCTTCGGGAGTTCGATCATCATCAAAGATGAGCGAATCATTTTTAATGTCGAATAGGTTTTCAACATTATAGAAGGCGACCGTACGAATTTTATATAAGGTCTGTGAGCTCAAAATGAAGGGGAATGACAACAATAAAAGAAAACGAAGTAGCTGTACTTTGAACATAAAAAGGGATTGATCTTAATTTAATAGTGTACCAAGATAAATTTCTAGACTGCAAGCATCTTGCAGTGGCGCCAATTATATTTGAGTCGTTTCATATAAGAATGAAGCATTTAATACGAGAAAGATGCGTTCACTTTTCACAATACTATTAATTGTCCTAAGCTGGTCCAACATATTGGGCCAGCAACTTTCTTTGGTGAAGGGCATTGTACTGGATCAACATTCCAAGAAACCCATATCAGAGGTATCTATAACCCTGGAGGGGACAGGTGAATACAAAAAAACTGATGCTTCGGGCAGTTTTAAACTTGGCGTTTTGGAAAAGGGATCCTATGTCATTTCACTGACTAAGAACGATTATATTTTACAGCGAATTCCAGTTACATTTACAAATGATGTGTTGAATTTAGGAGAAATTTACTTGGAGAAGGATATCGTTACCGAACAAACCGATAACCTGATCTCCTTAACCGAATCGGAGCTTTTCGACGACGCGATCAATTCGAATACGACTGGACTATTACAAGCTACGCGCGATGTTTTCCTGAATACCGCCGCCTTTGATTTTGGTCAGGCGTTTTTTCGTGTCCGCGGCTATGATTCTCAAAACGGTGCCATTTTAATAAATGGGGTTTCGATGAACCAGCTAATAGATGGCCGCCCCCAATGGAATCACTGGGGAGGGCTGAACGATGTTACCCGTAATCAGCAATTCTCAAGCGGACTAAGCACTTCTGATTTTACTTTTGGTGGGATCTTGGGGGCTACTAATATAGATACTCGACCTTCAAAGTTGCGTCCGGGAACAAGATTTTCATCTTCCGTGTCGAATCGTACGTATGCTGGTAGACTTATGGCCACATATACTTCTAAACAAACTGGCTCTGGCATCTCATATAGCTTTTCGGGATCTAGAAGATGGGGAAAACGGGGATATGTTGATGGCACTCTGTATGACGCTTTTTCCTTTTTTATGGGATTGGAATATCGCCTCAGTAAAAAGAATAGCATAAACATGACAGCAATCATGGCTTCTAACAGGCGAGGAAGGTCATCGGCAATTACAGAAGAAGTTTATCGGCTTGTAGGGAATCGTTACAATCCTTATTGGGGTGAACAAGGCGACCAAATACGCAATTCAAGAGAGCGAAAAATAGCAGAACCTATTATCCTTCTAAATCATTTTTTTGAATCTGAAAAACTCAGTGTTACCACAGGTGCGGCCTTTCAATTTGGTGCAAGTACTAGAAGCCGATTGGGTTACTACAATGCGCCCAATCCAGACCCTACTTATTATCGGTATTTGCCCAGTTTCTATATAAATAGCCCCATAGGAGCGAATTTTGAAAGTGCGCGACAAACCAGAGAAGGTTTTCTTGCCGATCAGCAACTTAATTGGGAACGGTTATACCAAGCAAATCAGCAAGGCCGTGCGGGCTATCTTTTATATGATGATAGGGTAGAGAACAAACAGTTGACTCTAACCACATTGGGAAATTGGATGATTGGCAAACGCCTACAAGCAACGGGAGGGCTAACGTACAAACAGCTTACTTCGGATAATTATGCCCAGATTAACGACCTTTTAGGCGCTTCTTTTCATATCGATAGTGATCCATTTTCTGAGACCGCCAATAACCTGAAAAATACCACTCCAAAACTGGAGAAAGATATTTTCAACTACCAGTATCAAATGAATATCACAAACTATGAAGGGTTTGCGCAGTTGCGTTACCAAAGAAATAAATGGGACTCATTTATTAGTGGCAAATGGTCGGCACAAGAATACCAGCGTGATGGGTTTTTTCAAAATGAACGGTTTGTAGAAAATTCATTTGGAAAAAGTGAAATGCTCAACTTCACAAGCCTTGGTATAAAGGGAGGGTTCGATTTCAAGATAACAGGGAGACATTGGGTAGCCGGGAATGCAGCCCAAATTGAAAGGGCACCCCTAGTTCAAAATAGTTTTGTAAACCCTCGGGAATCCAATCAGATCGTTCCAAACTTACAGCGAGAACGTGTTTCAAGTATTGACTTAAACTACTATTTGCGACTTCCGAGAATCACAGGGCGATTAAGCGCCTTCCATACACGTTTTCAGAACGGTACCGATATTAATTTCTTTTTTGTAGACGCTGGGGTAGGTTCCGATTTTGTACAAGAGGTGTTGACAGATGTGGATAAGTTACATATGGGTATTGAATTGGGCATGGAATACAAGCTATCTTCTGCTGTGAAGGTCACGGCCGTAGCAGCAATGGGCGAATACTTGTATGCAAGCAACCCGGAGGTTGAGATAAATTTTGACACCTCAGGGAATCCTGAAGAAGTAATCGATTCAAAAGGAAATGTGAGCTTGGGAACGGCCCTGCTTAAAGGATACAAGCTTGGGCAAGGGCCACAGAAAGCTTTTGCCATAGGGGTCGAATATCGAGATCCGAAGTACTGGTGGCTCAAGGCTACCACGAATTACCTTGGCAACAATTTCGCCAATATTTCTTCGATTACCCGCACACAGAGCTTCTATTTAAACCCCGATACAGGGCAGTCTTTTCCAGAAGCGACTCCTGAAAATGTTGAGGTCCTTCTGAGGCAAAAATCGTTGGATGAAATTTATCTTTTGAATTTGGTAGGAGGTAAGTCATGGCTTAAAAAAGGAAAATACATGAGCATTTTTGCGAGTATTAACAATGTGTTCGATGCTGTATTTAGAACAGGGGGGTACGAACAGAGTCGAAATGGAAATTTTGGACAACTACAACAAGATGAACTTAGTGGCACACCATCTTTTGCACCAAAGTATTGGTATGGTTTTGGGCGAACCTACTTTTTAAATATCGCCTATAGTTTTTGACTCGATAATCAAAGATTTATACACGGCTTACGTCGAAATCAATATTGAATTTCTTTTTAATGCCTTCAGGGTTGGCCCCGAGGTAGTTTACTTAAAATAGAAGCATAGTTACAGATGAGAAGAATTACATACATACTTTTAGGAATCCTAGTGATGGGCTGTGTCAAGGACCGTGATTTTGAGACGGCAACCTTACAGTGCTCCGACTTAGAAGTGAATACGACCTATCAACAGGTAAAGTCAATTTACAAAGGGGAAACGATCCAGATACAAAAAGATTTGACAATCGAAGGATACGTAATCTCTTCCGATCAAGCGGGCAATTTCTTTGGCGTACTTTATTTTCAAGATAAACCATCAGAACCGACCGAAGGGTTTCAGATAGAATTGGATCTTAGGGATATTCACCTTTTTTACCCTATAGGGAGTAAGATCGTAATTCGGTTAAAAGGCCTGTATCTGGGAAAAAGTAAGGACGTCTTTAAAATAGGTGGTGTGTTTACCTCTTTTGGCAATGCCTCGGTTGGGAGATTGCCCGCTACGGTGGTAAGGAATCATATTTTGACTACTTGCGATGGAAAAAGCAACATCGAGCCTCGATTGGTCAGCGTAACTGGCTTAACAAATAGCCTAACAAATACCTTAGTGCGCTTTCCTTCTATGGAGATTTCATTGGATGAGACCGGAGCACCATTTGCGATAACGGAAGAGGAAACAGAGCGAAGCTTGGTCGATTGCGAAGACAATGAATTGATACTGTTGAACAGTGGCTATTCCGATTTTCAAAACCTGCCACTTCCTGTAAAGAATGGAAGTATTACGGGTGTGTTGCTAAGAGAAAATGATACCTATCGCATTGCGATACGAAGTCTAGAAGATATTGATTTCAATGAAGAACGATGCGCAGAACTAATCGATGAGTTTCGGTCGGATCAGTTGTTTATCTCTGAGCTCGCGGATCCCGATAATAATAGTAAGGCACGCTTTGTAGAACTGTATAACGCTGCTTCGGAATCACTTGATTTAAAAGGTTGGACTCTTAACCGATATACCAACGCAAATACCGAGATAAGTTCTTCGATTGATTTGTCGGATTTCGTTATTGAAGGCAAAAAAACCTTGGTAATTTCCCCCAACATGACCGAGTTTGAAACCGTTTATGGGTTTCTGCCCAACCTTGGGGTCGGTACAAATAGTCCAGCAGATTCCAATGGTGACGACACCCTCGAATTGGTAGACCCCTTCGGTACGGTAGTAGATATTTTTGGGGTGATTGGAGAGGATGGTACGGGAACTAATCATGAATTTGAAGACGGTCGGGCGCTTCGGAAGATTACCGTTGTTAAAGCAAATCCCGTTTATACACCTTCGGAGTGGATTATTTATAATGATACAGGAAATGACGGTACCATAGATCAACCCCAAAATGCCCCGGGCGATTTTACGCCAGGGACTAGGGATTAAGTTACCTTAACTAGAGGCGCCATTAGCAACTAGGGCTTTTATTACCGCTTACACAGAGTTCGTGATATTTTCGAAAAGGTCATAACCTGTTAGGTTTTCAATTGCACTTGCCGAAATAGTAAATTATCTCTAATTAGTACTGATGTTTTGGTTTTTGGGGACTACTTACAAATTTTCTATAGGGAATTTTATCCTCTTTTGTACGCTAACCAGGAAAAAGAAAGTAGTAACGGCCGTACGCCTACCGAAGACAGAAAGATCATGCGGATAGCGAACTTCTCAGCGAGGTTGCTACCGTAAATCTTCATCAATAACAGCAGTAGGGAGGCAAAGATCACCACGGATAAACGTACCAATATTGAAAACTTGCGATGTAAACCAAATAGAAAGCAATAACATAATGAATTTCAAAGCACTGCAGAAGATGACACACCAAACCAAATTCTGGATACGAGCGACATACGCATGCGTAATCGAATTTAATATTAACAGGTTTTTCAGAGAGTTCTGTTTCAGAAGAAACCGTTCCCAAAGCAAGAACTAAAATGGTAGATAACGAAAAAGTATACAAACAAAATTAATATGTTATAAACTACTAATTTCTCTATTTTGTGCTTTTTTTGTGCTTTTTTCGGTAGTAGTTATTACAAAGGTAAATTTCAATTAGATATGGATTTTTCAGTTACAGATTTAAGCAAGGAAAGAAGGCATGGTATAATGAGATGCGAAGGGTGGAGTGATGATTGCCCAGTATCTCTTGATATCTTGAAAGAAGTAAATGTCCTTCATAAGGACTTTTCCGGAGCTACAAAGCAGGGCAGTGTGATTGTTTTAAATGAAATTGCTGATGCTACTTTAAAGATATTTAAAAGACTATTCGAAATTGAATTCCCAATTTCAAAGGCAATACCAATAGATTATTATAATGGTTCCGATGTTGATTCTATGAATGACAATAATTCTTCGGGGTTTAACTGTCGAAAAATAATGGATAAAGATAAATGGTCAAGTCATTCTTATGGTACAGCTATTGATATAAACCCTACACAAAATCCTTACGTATTGATTGATCATAAAAAAGCTGAAGCATTGATATATCCAAAAAAAGGAACAATGTTTCTAAACCGTGGATTACACGAAAAAGGTATGGTAGAGCCAATAGTAGAAATATTTTCACAATATGGTTTCACCGAATGGGGAGGAAATTGGATAGATAGACTCGACTACCACCATTTTCAAATTTCATGGGAAGAAATTGAAAAAATGTCATTATAAGGTAAATAATTAAATTACTTCATTGTAAAAAATCCCTTTCCAAGAATGAAAAGGGATTTTTTAAATCGGGAAAAAATTATTCCTTCGGGAAATCTGCGTGGGCCATGACTTCTTCCATTTGGGCCACATGGCGTTCAGTATGGCCGCTCATGAATAGCATTATCTGCAGCCCATCAATGGTTCCAAAGGGTAATTGACCGTAGTGGTTTCTTAAGTCATCTTCCGTAGTTTTCACATATTCGATGTGTTCTTTTCTTTTGGTAACCAAGGCGTCCAAGGTCTCGTCATGAGATCCGAATTTACCGCTCGGTTCGAATGCTTCGGGTGTTTTGACCTTTTGCTCACGACTGGTTATGATTCCCAATAAGGCCTGATCGGTCATTTTAACCGAGTCTCTCATAGCTGCGTTTGCAGGGGTTTTTAATGCTCCTTGGAGCATTCCGTTGAACATGCTTTCGGAAATGGCAAGATGTTCAACGCATTCTGCAACAGACCATGATTCAGGTGTTGCCTTAAAATTTAGTTGCGCTTCGCTAAGCCCTTCTACAGTATTGGTTATGCGTTCCTGGGTTTTGCTCAATTCTGCAATCGTCATTTCGCGTTCGGCATCGGTAAGTCCGTTAGCGGCAATAGTAAAGCCTACGAGGGTCAAGGTAATTACGACAATAGATAGGATATTTTTTTTCATTTTAGTAAAATTTAATAATCGTTGAATTATATATTTGATTATCAAGTAAATATAAGAATAATAATGGGATTTCGAGAAGACCAAAACCGACAATTAAAAGGGTGGGCCGTGCCAAAATGGGATTCTATACGCCCAGTGACCAACTATAAAAAAGGTGGCCCGTTTCCGAGCCACCTTTACAAACTATTTTTAAGTTTCAGCAATCAAGCCAAA
The DNA here is from genome assembly GCA_938010765.1 of uncultured Flavobacteriaceae bacterium. Lineage (GTDB taxonomy): Bacteria > Bacteroidota > Bacteroidia > Flavobacteriales > Flavobacteriaceae > Pelagihabitans. The sequence goes on from CALLVX010000045.1 coordinate 16,919, forward strand.
TCGAAACGGTCAAGGTTCATCACTTTAGACCAAGCGGCCACAAAGTCGTTCACGAATTTTGCCTGTGAGTCTTCACAGCCGTAGACCTCGGCATAGGAGCGTAGTTCCGAGTTCGAACCAAAAATAAGATCCACTCTTGTTCCGGTCCATTTTATGGCATTGGTTCCCCTATCACGACCTGCGAATACTGCATCATCTTCTGATGTTGCTTCCCATTTGGTTCCTAAATCAAGAATGTTTACAAAGAAATCATTCGAAAGCACCTCTCTTTTTTCTGTAAAGACACCATGTCTAGATTTATCAAAATTCACATCGAGTACGCGTAAGCCACCTACTAAGACTGTCATCTCAGGAGCTGTTAATGTCATAAGCTGTGCCTTGTCTACTAGTAATTCCTCGGCTGCAACGGCAAAACTACCTTTCGTATAATTTCTGAATCCGTCCGCTACAGGTTCTAATGCTTCAAAAGATTCAAGTTCGGTTTGCTCTTGTGTAGCATCGGCTCTACCTGCGGTAAAAGGTACTTTTACATCATGGCCACCGTCTTTCGCAGCTTTTTCAACTGCCGCAGATCCGCCCAAGACAATCAAATCGGACATAGAAACTTGTTTGTTCCCACTATTGAACTCTTTTTGAATTCTTTGAAGGGTATCTAACACCTTTGCCAATTGGGCAGGATTGTTGGCTTCCCAGTCTTTCTGTGGAGCCAAACGTATGCGTCCTCCGTTGGCACCGCCGCGTTTGTCAGAACCTCTAAAGGTAGATGCAGATGCCCATGCGGTACTTACCAATTCAGAAACGCTCAATCCTGAGGCCAATATGTTCGCCTTTAGCGCTTCAACATCACCGTCGTTGATCAACTCATGGGTTACTGCTGGGATTGGATCTTGCCAAATGAGCACTTCCTTAGGTACTTCAGGCCCCAAATACCGGCTTACGGGACCCATATCACGATGTGTCAATTTAAACCAAGCCTTTGCATAGGCATCGGCGAATTCCGTCGGGTTTTCGTAAAAATGTCTGGATATCTTTTCATATGCCGGATCCATTCTGAGCGACAAGTCTGTTGTCAACATAAATGGAGCATGTTTTTTTTCTGGATTATGCGCATCGGGAACGGTTCCTGCACCCGCATCACCGATTGGTTTCCACTGATGGGCTCCTGCGGGGCTTTTGGTCAATTCCCACTCGTAACCGAAAAGGTTTTCAAAGAATTTGTTACTCCATTTGGTAGGAGTATCTGTCCAGGCACCTTCCAAACCGCTGGTAATGGTATCTCCACCCTTACCCGTTCCAAAATTGTTTTTCCATCCCATGCTTTGCATTTCGATAGACGCTCCTGCGGGTTCTGCCTCAACATACTCGGCATCGCTTGCAGCTCCATGAGTTTTTCCAAATGTGTGCCCTCCGGCAATAAGTGCTACTGTTTCATAATCGTTCATCGCCATGCGCCCAAAAGTATCGCGTATATCGCGGGCAGCAGCTACAGGGTCGGGGTTTCCTTCGGGGCCTTCGGGGTTTACGTAAATAAGCCCCATATGGGCCGCACCAAGAGGTCGCTCCAATTCACGATCTCCTTTGTAACGATCTGCACCCAGCCATTCCGTTTCTTTCCCCCAATAAACATCTTCTTCTGGTTCCCAAACATCGGCACGGCCACCTGCAAAACCATACATTGGCAAGCCCATAGATTCGTGTGCACAATTCCCTGCAAGAATTAGTAAGTCTGCCCAAGAGAGTTTTCTACCATATTTTTGTTTCACTGGCCAAAGTAATAAACGGGCCTTGTCTAGATTGGCATTATCAGGCCAACTATTTAGAGGAGCAAAACGTTGCATACCTGTACCGCCCCCACCTCGACCATCCGAGATGCGATACGTTCCGGCAGCATGCCAGGCCATACGAATGAAAAATGGCCCGTAGTGACCGTAATCTGCTGGCCACCAATCCTGAGAATCGGTCATTAGTGCATATAGGTCCTGTTTCACGGCAGCAAGATCCAATGATTTAAATTCCTTGGCATAGTCAAAGTCATCACCCATCGGGTCCGAAAGATTCGAATTCTGGCGAAGAATGCCCAGATTTAATTGGTTGGGCCACCAATCGCGGTTTCTTGTGCCACCACCGGCCGCGTGCTCTAGGCTTCCGTTCAAGAACGGACACTTGCCTACATCGTTACTGTTATCCATAGTGAAATTTATTTTTAGGTGAGTATCTAATCGTAAATGTACCGAAATGTTACGTGATTCATCATGTCGCATTCTTGTTTTATATTATTTCAATATTGATAATATCTATAGTATCAGTTCCTTCCAAAAACTTGTACGAACTAACTTTAGCTATCTGTTGATAGATACTTGTTTCAACTTGTAAAAATGAACTAGGTGCTATAAGTTTCATTAACTTTGAAGGTGCCAAACCACTATTTGATCAAACACCAACAGGTTGCAGTAGAACGGGTCTTTATAGTTTGTAGATTATGGAAAATATAGAAGCTTTTTTTGAAGAGATACGAAACGGAACAATAGAAACCGTTCAAAATATACTTGCCGAACAGCCGGCATTGGTAAATAGTAAAGATCAAAGAGGAAGTACACCCTTGATATTGGCTACCTATTATAACCATTTGGATCTGGCCGTGATATTAATTGAGCGGGGGGCAAACATAGATGCCAAGGACGCCTCTGGCAACACGGCCTTAATGGGAGTCTGTTTTAAGGGTTTTGATGAGGCGGCCAAAATACTGGTTGAGAAAGGGGCCAGCGTAAATGAACGCAATGCCATGGGTGCTACCTGCCTTATCTACGCGGCTACTTTTAATCGCCTCGAAATTGCAAAATTACTAATTGCCAACGGGGCAGATGGTACTGTAAAAGATGGAAGAGGCAATACAGCTTTGGACCATGCAAAAATGCAAGGAGACCCTACTTTAATAGACCTTTTGGAGGCTGTTTAGAAGTATTATACAATGCAGAAGCCTAAAATCCTGGCCATATCGGGAAGTATTCGTAGCAATTCTATAAACGATAGAATACTACAGTTTATGCTACTTAAATTTGCCGAGCTTTTTGATATAGTGGTATATGATAGAATGGCTTCGCTACCACACTTTAACCCAGATTTGGATAAGGAAAACCCGCCCGAGCAAGTGCAACTTCTTAGAAATGAGATTGCTGCTGCAGACGGTGTGCTGATTTGTACCCCGGAATATGTGTTTAGTTTACCGGGAAGTTTGAAAAATGCATTGGAATGGAACGTTTCAAACACACTATTTTTTGAAAAACCTGTCGCCTTGATAGTTGCCGCCGCCTCTGGCCTCAAGGCGATGGAATCGTTGCAGTTGATTATGAAAACCTTAGGCGCGCTAATCGGAAAAGATGCTACCTTATTGATTCAAGGTGCTAAGGGAAAACTAGATGGCCCCGAAATTACAGATACACAAACACGTGTTGACATACATCGATTAATGGAATCATTCGGAGATTCGTTGGTATCAGCAAAGGAAAGACTATGAACAAACAACTAAGAGTAGCTTTAATTCAAGGGGCCTTGGTTTGGGAAAGACCATCCATAAACAGGGATAATCTTGAAAAAAGAATAGCTAGTATTTCGAAAGAAGTAGACCTACTAATTTTACCGGAAATGTTTACCACGGGTTTTACCATGAATCCAGAAAACGTAGAGCATTCCGAGGGGAAAGACACCTTGTCTTGGATGCAAGAAGTAGCCGCCAATAAAGATACTGCAGTGATGGGCAGCATTCCTTTCTTTGAAAACGGAACCTATACAAATCGCTTGTTTTTTGTTGCCTCCGATGGTCACCATCAACACTATGATAAGCGCCATACTTTTACGCTTGCCGGGGAAGACCAAGTATATACCGCTGGAACGGAAAGATTAATTATTCCTTATAAAGGATTTAAGATTTGCCCTATGATTTGCTACGACCTTCGATTTCCCGTTTGGGCGCGCAATACCGAAGCGTATGATGTTTTGATCTATGTTGCCAATTGGCCCAAACCTCGAATCACCGCATGGGACACGCTTTTAAAGGCCCGTTCTATCGAAAATATGGCTTATTGTATTGGCGTAAACAGAATTGGAACAGATGAAAACGGGCATGAATATCCAGGACATTCAGCAGTATATGATACTTTAGGGGAACAGTTGGTATTCTCACAAAAAGAAGAAGTTGTTTTTGCAGTATTGGAGAAGGAACATATTACTGTCACTAGAAACAAACTTAATTTTCTTAACGATCAAGACCAATTTACTCTAGAAGTGTAAACGTTTCGATCTTTTCCCAATTGGCACGAATTTCAATAGAACCAGGGTAATAGCTTACCCGTTCGGGCTGTATTTTTTTTAACCAATTTCCCGTATCCCATTTTTCGTTTTCATTGGTGTCGAAAATAACACGCACCAAATAGTTGGCCGGGTCAATATAACTGAACTCGAACACCTGCGGTTGCGTCGCATAAATCTCTTGCTTAAGTTCCCCTTTTTCGTCGGTTAGTTGCACCAGTAAGGGATACTGGGTGGCCCCCACAAGGTTCAGTTGTAAGTTTCCGTAATCTGGAAGGCTTTTGGTCGAAAGGGCATAGGTAGTGCTATCATTGGTAGCTGCAAAAAAATCGATCATTGCACCAGGTAGTAAGTCAATTTGATAGGATTGATTGGGTTCTACCTCAAAATCAAAGTCCATTTTGTTTTCTAAACTATCTAGGTTTACCTTAAAATCAACAACCAAAGAATCTCTATTCATGATACTGATTTTGGTCGAATCAATAGAGGTAAGGGGTATGTTTGCCGCAATATGAAACGATTTATTGAAATCGTACGAACCTCGGAAATTTGGGTTTAATTGGAGTGAATCAACGCCTACTTTTCTCGTTTTTACGTTAAAAGTATCGATTAATTGGAGTTTTTCATTGGCAACCGTAAAAAGAATAGAATCCGTCTCAAAAGGGGTCAGCCAAAAGTTAAAGGTATCTTTCTCTCGTTCTTTTAGAACAATACTCCGAATGGTATCGGGTAACTTCGTTAACGGAGCTATCTCCATATCCTGGGCATCGCCATAATAGCCGAATACGATTTTATTCTTAGCAGTAAAACTGGGTACTGCAACTGCATAATTGGGTACTTCTTTAAATAGCGTTAGTAGATATGTAGAGTCGGTGGGGATGGCAATCGTATCTGCTACAAACCCTATTTTATCGGTATTTTGGTCAAATACATTGTTTTTGGCCTCATCCTTAATGGCGAAAAGCGCATAGTTCCCTTCCTTGATATTACTAATCTTGAATATAATGGCACTATCTAACGTATTTGTAATATAATTAGGAGGGCGCTGGTATATGGTTGAATCGGTATAGGTGCTATCTATTTCGTAAAGCATAATACTAACAAAGGGGTCTGCTTTTTTGTTAAGAGCATCTTTTACCACTCCGTTCAAGGTCAATGAATCAATAAAATCCCCGGTAGAAAAGACATAGTTGAGATAAGGGTACGGATTCCCTTCGTTATTGTCGACAATGCTTTGACCAAAATTTAGGGTGTAGGTGGTGTTTTCTTTGAGGGTATCCTTGATAGTGATCTCGACTACCTTACTTGTGCCCCCTTGTGGGCTAACCTCCGGTACATACTTTAGAGGAGGTGATACGATCAATTGTTCCTGTAACTTTTCTAGCTTTACATATTCGTCAAAGTAGAGCTTTATGGTCTTCGTCTTAAAATTGATAGACATATTGTCGGGTTCCGATTTCAGGAGTACAGGTGGGTCAATGTCTTTCGGGCCTCCGGTAGGACTTCCTCTTTTAGCGCATTGTAGCAACGCAGAGGCAATTAAAAACAAAAATACTCCCGCTAAAATACGTCTTACAATGACAGAACCGTTCATAATGGCAAAGAAACGATTTATTTAGAAATTGGTGCAGATTGCAATGTGTTCTGAGGTCATAAAACTTTGTTATTTTCCTAAGTAAGGGGTACGACGGCCATACTTGCAATGTAGATAGTTACCTCTGGAACCTGTAATAAGGTGTTTGCACATATTTCCATCGTAGCTCCAGTTGTAATCACATCATCGACCAAAAGTATATTTTTACCTTTGATTTTTTCAGTATTGGCCAAAACATAAAGATCCTTGTTACTTTGCCAACGACCTATTCTGCTTTTTTTGGTCTGTGTTTTCGTGTTTGCCGTTTTTACAAGTACATCGCTCCTGTAATTTGCGTCTAAATGAAGCGCCAATTTTTGTGCAAATGCCGCTACCTGATTGTATCCTCTTTTTTTTAGTTTTTTACGGTGTAACGGTACGGGAATTACGAAATCGATCTTTTGTTTAAGAGCCAAATCTTCTTTCAATAATTGCCCATACCAATCGCCTAAAAATATGCCTAGCTGTTCCTGATTTTTGTATTTCAAATGATGAATTAGGCGTTGTACAATGCTATTTTCCCTGTAGAAAAGGAACGAACTTGCCTTTTTAACCGCAATTCTGCCATAAAATATACGGTCAACGGGGTTTTCTACGTTAAAGCTGTACTCGGTGAACGGTATATCGTTTCGACAAACGGTACATAGCTGATGCTCACCTCTATATAAATGAGCGTTACATCCAAAACAGACCTTTGGCAGTAACACGGTATTGATATCATTTAGTATCTTTGTGAGATTGGATAAAAACAAATCTTAATACTTTAAACCTACTTAACGCCTACCTTATTTGATGGACGACAGTCAAGATAAGAAATTCAATTATAATATTGTGCTCGCGGCACTCGTCGCGGTGATACTAGGCATATTAATTGCTTTTTATTACAGCTATGCCCAATCTAAGAATCAAATTGATTATTTAGAGGAAGAGAAGGCGCTTTTGGTAAAAGATCTTACCTTAATGAAAGCCGATGTAGATCGCCTAACTGCACGAGATGAAGTAAGTTCTATTGAGATTCAAGGCGCCAAGTATCGGGTACAACAGTTGCTAGATTCCGTTGGCCGTTTGAACTTCACAGTTGAAAAATTGAGGGAGTATAAAACAGAACTTAGACGTTTGGAAGCGAAGAACGACAGTTTGAAGCTTAAGAACAATTTCTTGAAGTACAACAATATGTTGCTTACCGATAAATACGAGGAGACCCGAAAGCAGATCGAGGAATTGCGAGGTAAAAGTAGCTCTCTTGCGGAAGCGGAAGCGTTACAACGTAAACAAATTCAAGAGCTTAATAAAGAACTTAAGATTAAGAGTTACCTTAAGATTCAAAATTCTCAGGGTAATGGTTTTCGAGTTCGAAATGGTAAGCCTATACAGACCAATAAAGCATCTATTGTTGCCAAGCTCAGGGGAAGTGCCATTATTTTGCCAGATGAAACCGCAACGGGAACCGAAAAGGTAGTTTACTTTCAGTTTTTAGGGCCTAGCATGCAAATTATAGAGGATAACGCGAATACTATTACTGTAAACGGAAATATCTATAGTAAGCGTCATGAATTCCTTTTTGATGGCAAAGAGACCCAAGTATCTGACTTTATTACTTTTCCGGAAGGCTCTTTAGAACCTGGAACTTATACACTCAATGTTTTTGAAGATGAGCGTTTACTCTCCAGCTCCGAATTTGAGTTAAAATAATTTGTAAAATTCTCTCCCCTCTGTTACCGTAAAATTCTATTTTTGCCGAATGGCAAATCAAGAAGACATTTTTAAGAAGGTAATCTCCCATGCAAAAGAGTATGGGTATATATTTCAATCAAGTGAAATTTATGATGGGCTCAGTGCCGTCTACGACTATGCACAGAACGGTGCCGAATTGAAGAAAAATATTCGGGAGTACTGGTGGCGTGCCATGGTACAGCTCAATAAAAATATTGTAGGTATCGATGCTGCTATTCTTATGCACCCCACTACTTGGAAAGCTTCGGGCCATGTAGATGCCTTCAACGATCCTCTGATCGATAATAAAGATTCCAAAAAGCGGTACCGTGCAGATGTCCTGGTTGAGGATTATACCGCCAAGATAGAATCCAAGATAGAAAAAGAGGTTAAAAAAGCGGCCAAGCGTTTTGGAGATTCTTTTGACAAAGCACAATTTTTGACGACCAACCAAAGAGTGGTCGAGTATCAAAAAAAAATAGATGCTATTCTGAAACGTTTGGGCAAGTCCTTGGAGAATGAAGATTTAGCCGATGTAAAAGCCTTGATAGAAGAGCTGGGGATCGTATGTCCTGTATCTGGGTCTACTAACTGGACCGATGTAAAACAGTTTAATTTGATGTTCGGAACCAAGCTCGGAGCCTCTGCAGATTCGGCGATGGACTTATACTTAAGACCCGAGACAGCGCAAGGGATCTTTGTTAATTTCTTGAATGTTCAAAAAACTGGGCGAATGAAAATTCCTTTTGGTATCGCCCAAACAGGAAAGGCCTTTCGGAACGAGATAGTAGCACGCCAGTTTATTTTCCGCATGCGGGAGTTTGAACAAATGGAAATGCAGTTTTTCGTAAAGCCCGGTTCACAAAAAGAGTGGTACGAGGCCTGGAAAGAGAACCGTATGAAATGGCATCTTTCCTTAGGGTTGGGAGAGGAGAATTATCGCTTTCACGATCATGAAAAATTAGCACACTATGCCGATGCGGCGACCGATATCGAGTTTCGTTTTCCCTTTGGCTTTAAAGAATTGGAAGGGATCCATTCCCGAACCGATTTTGACTTGAGCGCACACGAAAAACATTCAGGAAAGAAACTGCAATATTTTGACCATGAGATGAACGAAAGTTATGTTCCGTATGTTGTTGAAACTTCCATTGGTTTAGATCGCATGTTTTTGGCGATATTTTCACATTCCCTCCAAGAGGAAACGCTCGAAAATAATACAACCAGAACGGTCTTAAAATTACCTGCTGTGCTGGCGCCCACAAAAGCCGCAGTGCTTCCGTTGGTCAAAAAAGACGGATTGCCAGAAGTGGCCCATCAAATTGTGGAAGACCTAAAATGGGACTTCAATGTGGTCTATGATGAGAAAGATGCCGTTGGGCGTCGTTACCGTAGACAGGATGCCGTAGGTACGCCCTTTTGTATAACGGTTGATCATCAAAGTTTGGAAGATCAGACGGTGACCCTACGCCATAGGGATACGATGGAACAGCAACGAGTAGCGATTTCTGAGGTAAAAGGAATTATTTCCAAAGAGGTGGATATGAAATCTTGGTTGATCAAGATGTAAAAGGGCTATAATTACTCGCTCTTACCAAGTGAAGGATAACTTTCATTAAAGGCCAGGGTTAGTTTTTCGATAACGGTGTGGATTTCTGACTCATTATAGGCTGCAAAGCCCATTCGCAGGCTGTTATGCTCAATTTTTGCGGTATCATAGCGTGCCCAATCTCCAATAATCAAGCCGTTTTTTTTGGCCGATATGGCAATTGTTTTCCAGTTGTACTGTGGTTGCAAACGCACCCAAACAGCCATGCCCCCTTTAGGTACTTCGAAAGAGATAGCTTCCCCAAGGTTTTTTTTTAAGAGGTCGCAGAAGATTGTTCTTCTGTCTGCATAAATTTTCAACACCTTTCGAATATGTCGATCCAAGTCACCATTCTTGATAAAATTCGCGAAGGTGGCCTCTAATAGTGAATCACCCTGCCGATCCACTATACGGCGTAATTTTGCGCATTGGTCCACAAAGGTTTTGGGCGCAATCAAATAGCCGACACGGTAGACAGGGGCGACCGTTTTGCAAACGGATCCAACATAGATCACATTACCATTTTGATCATGGCTTGCCAAGGGCAGTATTGGGGCATGGTCATAGTGAAAGTCGTAATCATAATCGTCTTCGATTATTGCAAAATTATAGTTGCGTGCCAGATTAAGTAGATGCATCCTTCGCTTGGCCGAAAGTGTTGCCGTAGTCGGGTGATGATGATGTGAAGTGCAATAAAGCGCCTTTATTTGGTATTTCTTACAAAGTGATTCTACAGCATCGGTGTTTAGGCCATTTTCGTCTACAGGAACCCTTAAAAGTTGTGCCCCTACATAACCAAATGTAAGGTCGGCAGCGACATAATTTGTTTCTCCAACGATTACATAGGAGTTGGATTCAAAAAGTAACCTAGAGGCCAAGTACAAGGCCATTTGACTACCGCGCGTAATAAGGATTTGTTCTTTTGTAATATGCAGGCCCCTAGTTTCATTCAGATATACTGCCAAGGCTGCTCTCAGTTCAGGATTGCCATAAGTTGTCCCATACCCAAGATAGTCTATGCTTCGTTTGCGATTTGCTAGACCGCGATATTCTTTGGCAATGACCTTCATAGGCGATAAGCGCGTATCGCTAACGCCGTCGTTCAAATAATGGAAGTTGGTTAATTCTTCGTTCGGGGGCCTTTCCAATAAGGGCTCCTTTAGAAACGAGAAACCAGTGTCTTGCAAATGCGGAGGCTGTGCGTCATTTGAAAACTCCTTTTGCTGTAATAATGGGATACTTTGGTGAACAAAGGTTCCTTTTTTTGGGATGCTCTCTATCCAACCTTGTAATAAAAGCTCCTCATAGCTGGCAATGACCGTTTTTCGATGCACTTCTAGGATGGCTGCCAAGGTACGGCTGCCGGGAAGTTTCGCGCCAGGGGTGAGTACCCTGTTTTTAATCAATGTTACAAATTGATTGGAAAGCTGCAGGTATAGTGCCTGCTTGCTGTCTCTATCGAGTTGAATGCTGGTTTTATACGGAATCATAACTGGACTACTTAAAAATTGATTTCTGGATGAATGTAATAGCCCATAAAGCTATTAAATTTGCCTCTATATAAGAAACAGTTATGCAAGAATACGAAGTAACTGCGCACAATAAAGTGCGCCGAGGAGCCATTAGAGCTACCTACGAAGTAGCGAAGGTCAATGCCATATTAGATGCTGGTTTTGTGGGATTCGTATCCTATATTTTTGAAGGAAAGGCGATTTCTTTACCCATGGCCTATGGGAGATTTGCCGATAAAATATATTTACACGGGTCTCTTAAGAATAGGATGCTCCTGGCTTTATTGGCCGGTAAAGAGGCCAGTATGACGGTAATGCATCTCGATGCTTTGGTATTGGCACGTTCAGGGCTACACCATTCGGTAAACTATCGTTCGGCTACCTTGTTCGGTAGTCTGGTAAAAATAGAAGACCCAAAGGAAAAGGAAAAGGCGCTCAAATGCGTAGTGGATCACATGATGGAAGGCCGTTGGGAAGGCATACGCCCCATGTGGAAGAAAGAACTGGATGGTACCCTTGTGGTAGAAATGACGATTGAGACGGCCTCGGCAAAAATTAGGGATGTGGGGGTAAAAGATGAAAAAAGCGATATGGATTTGCCTATCTGGGCCGGCCTGCTACCTTTGAAACAAGTGGCGGAGCTCCCTGAAAGCGATGCCTTATTGCCAGAAGGTATCGAAGTGCCCGAACATGTACTTACCTATTACGAAAACAATAAATACAAAGCCGATGTTAGAGATTAGACCCAGCTGCGAAAATTGCGACAAAGATTTGGCACCAGACGCTACGAATGCAATGATCTGTACCTATGAATGTACCTTTTGCTCGTATTGTGTGACCGATATTCTAAACAACGTATGCCCAAATTGCGGAGGAGGGTTTGAAAAACGTCCTGTTCGGCCCAAGGTACAATTAGAGAAGCATCCTGCACAAAAGACCCGTCTTCATAAACCAATAGTACCGAACAAATTTGAGGTGTTAAGAAAAAAGCTGGAAGATATCGCACCTGAAAAAAGATAAGGGTTTTCTAAAAGTGCTGTGATACCTAAAGTTGGTACCCTAAACGAATTCCACCATAAAAGTTACGCGTCTCGCCGGGGTAAAAATACCGTGGTTCATTACCGCCAAATCCGCTCGTATTTATAAGTACCGATTGTGCATATACCACATCGAACAGATTGTTGATTCCGAAGTCTACGCCCAAGGCAAATTTTTCGGATAGTTTTTTATAATACCCCATACGCATATTAAAAACATTGAAAGAATCACTTGAAAGACTGTTCGCATCGGTCAAAGGAATTGCCCCGACATGTTGATGGGTCGTATTCCAATAAAAATCAGAGAACAGTTGCATCTGAACTCCGGAAAGTATGCGATGTTTAGGTACTCCTGTTAACGGATTTCCGGAGAAATCCTCCTCCCCGTCTACAAAATCGATAAAGCTGTGGTCTGTTAATGTGTATTTGACAAATGGTGCCAACAAAATAACAGACCCAAGTTCTAGTTGGTATCGTACGGCCATTTCTAATCCGCGATGTCTTGTTTTGCCAGCATTTCTCCCCACAAATTGATCATCCCCGATCCGTTCTTCCACCAGTAGGTCCTGTATGTTCATTTGATACAATGATACATCGATGGTAAATTGTTCATTGTCGAGTTTTACTTTTGTTCCAAGCTCATAGTTCATCCCGGTTTCCTGGGCAATATCGGGGTTCACTACCCCATCTGGTGTCAAAGACTGTTCAAGTGTAGGGTTTGAAAAGCCGCGACTAAGATTTGCGTATATTTCATGTTTTTTGACCAAATAACGGAGGTTCAAACTGGGGAGTACAATGGCTTTAAAATTGCGCTCTGCACTTCGGTTTTCTACCCCTGTATTAAATAAATCCCGATAATCATACCGCGTTTTATTAAGGTTGACCCCTAACTGTGCCGAAAAACTATCGCTAAAAGGCACTAAGAAAGTCCCAAACACATTCAGTTGATTCCTAAATTCTTTATTGTCGGCAAATTTGGCGCCTTGTAGACTTCCGTTTCCGTCGTTGTCCTGATACAAATTCCTGAATTCGTCCCATACATATACATCGCGATAGAACTCTCCTCCAAAGGTATATTGCGCCTTTACTTCTGAAAAATCAAAATTTCCCAGGAAACGTGTTCGTATACCGTATCCGTTTGTAAATTCATCTAAAATCCCGAAAGGTCGTGCTTCGTAATGATCTAGATAGGTGTAAAAAATACTGGTTGAATTTTCTAATTTTTCATTGAAGGTATGCCGATGGTTGAGCCCAACGAGTGTGTATCTATTATCTTCAAAACCTTGGGATACCCGCCATGTAAAAGTTGCCTGGCTGGGGTCTTCCGCAAAGGCGGTAACTCCAAGGGAACTTGGTATTTGCGCAGTGTAATCAATGTGATTGAAAAGAAGGCTTAAACGATTCTTGTTAGTATAGTCATAGGCAAGGTTCAACAACAGCCCATCTCGCTTGAAATTACTGTTCTGGCGGTACCCATCGGTTTCGGTATGCCCGTATTGCCATCCCAGACGCAATTTACCATCATTGTGATTAAAAGAAAGGTTGTTCTTTAACAAGCCGAAAGATCCTACCGTAAAATTGTTCGTAAAATTGGTAGATATGCCCAGTGCATCCTTGGGGTTCAGAATGATGGCCCCACCTAAATTTGTGCCAAACGCCGTTGCCTTAGGGCCTTTTACGACTTCGATTTGACTTAGGTTTTCAAGGTCGAATGCTTCAATGGTAGAAACGCCAGAACCATCGGTAACGGGAATATCGTTGTAGTATAGGCGAAGTTTGTCTGTTCCAAAAAGCGTGCGTGCGCCTACACCACGAATAGTGATGCGATTGGTGTTTAAAGCTCCAGAAAATACGAAAACACCTGGTATTTGGTTCATGGCCGGAACAAGAGAAACGGGGCTGGCATTCTGAAACACTTTGGCCGAGATAACGTCTGAAGGGACGATTCCCGTGACGTTTTTTTTCTTAAGGGCATCCAGTAGAATAACCTCGTCGAGTTGGGTGATACTATCGGTTGTAATTTTGTCTTGTGCTATTAGATTGAGGGAACAGAAAAACAATAATAAGCTTAAAAAGAGGCCTTTCATTCATTTTTTTTAGGGACTAAAAATAAGATTTAAAATCGGAATCCGGCAGATTCTTTTTATCTAGATGATCAATGTTGCACTAGGGTATTTATAGATGCCATTTATATAGGGCAAGTACTTTCTACATCGTCGAGTTTTGGCTATTTTAGCCAAAAAGTAAAGGACAATGAAAATAGTGTCATATAACGTGAACGGAATTCGTGCTGCATTAAAAAAAGGCTTTATCGAATGGTTGCAATCTGTGGATCCAGATGTAATTTGTTTACAGGAAATAAAAGCGCAAGAAGATCAACTGGACCTGGCTGTTTTTGAGGAGGCCGGTTATGCTTTTAATTACTGGTATAGTGCTCAAAAGAAAGGGTATAGTGGTGTTGCAATTCTGTCAAAAACCAAACCTGATCATATCGAATTCGGAACCGGCATTGAGACCATGGATTTTGAAGGAAGAAACCTGCGCGCAGATTTTGGAGACATTTCGATCATGAGTATGTATTTACCATCGGGCACCAATATGGCGCGATTGGATTTTAAGTTAAATTACATGGCTGAAATTCAAGGCTATTTCAATGATTTAAGAAAAGAAAAACCAAACCTTGTGGTGTTGGGTGATTACAATATATGCCATGAAGCTATTGACATTCATGACCCGGTTCGAAACAAAAATGTTTCGGGTTTTTTACCTGTAGAGCGCGAATGGATCGGCAATTTGATGAAAAGTGGATTTATCGACAGCTTTCGGCACTTTAATAAAGAACCCGACAACTATACTTGGTGGAGCTATCGTGCAAACTCAAGGAACAACAATAAAGGATGGCGCCTTGATTATGCGATGGTAAGCGAACCTTTGAGAGAACGATTGAAACGATCCGTGATTTTATCGGAAGCCAAACACAGTGACCATTGCCCTATCCTGGTAGAGATTACTTCCTAATGATCGAGATTGCGATCATTATAAAATAAAAAATGCCGCATCTAGATACGGCATTTTTTATTTTATAAATTGTATTGAATGTTATCTATATATAGAGAAATGGCCCATAAATTCCCGATCATCTCGCTCACCGTTTAGTTTAATGATGTACCAGTAATCTCCTGCAGGGAGTTGCTCTCCTGAGTAGGTGCCATCCCACTCACCTTCACGAACGAATTTTTTGAGGGTTCTTCCGTATCTATCGAATAGTTGTACGGTCAAGTTCTGGTATCCTGAGGCATTTTTAATGACCCAGATATCATTATCCCCATCGTTGTTAGGTGTAAAGAAATTCGGTATTTCGATATCAATGAACTCCATAGTAACCTGAATGGCATCTTCACAACCTTTACCATCTACCACACGAACCGTGTAGGTACCATCACGAATAATATAGTACGAACCAGAACTTTGGGGCATCCCTTCAAAATAATAGGTATAACTACCATCACCTCCGGTTGCTTCTACTAAAATTTCATTAATACTTCCCGCTTGTTGCGTTAGCGTAAGGGTTTGTGGAGCCTCGATTTCTAGATCGTCGATTATTTCAATACAACCACCTTGGTGTACAATACTTATGGTATGCATACCCGGACTTAAATCCTCAAATACACCACTGTCTTGGGTAGTATCACTCAAGGCAGGCATATTTGGATCTGCAGCATCTAGTACGTAGTAATAGTTTTCTACCGCAGTATCTACCAAAGCGATGGTGGTTATGCTATACGGTTGTCCGTCTCTACATTCGTATTCAGTTTCGTGAGTGGCCGTTAAATCAACGCCTACTTGTACTTCTTGTAGAACCGGAATGTTACAACCATTGGCATCACGTATGTAAATTTCGTAAAAGGCGCCATCTAGATTATCTATAACAAGCCTGGTGCTTGCAAGTGTGGTATAGGATCCGTTTGGATCACCAACACTGTAGGCATAAGGAACGGTACCTCCCGAGATTTCGAGTTCTATGATTCCGTTATCATCGGTAGAACATTCTTCATCTTCTACTCTGGTAACGGAAGCTTCCAACTCGGCGGTAGGGGTGCTTATCTGAATTCCGCCAAGTATTACTTCGCAGCCATTCTGATCCTGTACGATTATGGTATAATCCCCACCAGGTAGGTTTTCGAATACATTGCTATCTACAGACTTTTGAGGTGCTGAAGAAATTGTATAGCTGTATGGTGCTTCCCCACCAGTAACGTTTACTTCAATACTGCCATCATCTTCCCCGAAACAGGTTACATTGGTAACAGGTCCCCTTGTAGCTTCTAATAATGGCGGTTCGCTTATTGTAATCACCTCTGAATAAATGGTACAATCGGCTGCAATGGTGCTACTTACTAAAATTCGATAGCTTCCTTGTCCGAGATTTTCAAAAATACCCGAGTCTTGGGCAGTACCTTGTAGTGTACCATTTAATTCTAATTGATATTGATAACCACCAACACCTTTGGTAGCAGTTGCAACAAGAACGGCATCCATTTCACTGAAACAGTTGATCATCGTATTCGAGTCGTCTACGGTAACCTCTACAGGCGCTACCAAATTGATAGTACGAGTCACCGAAATTGGTGACTCACAAAGTCGAGCAGGATTGGCATCTCTTGCCAAGAACGTATAGGTACCCGGAGCAAGATTGGGATATACTGGGTTGGTCTGCCAAGCGCTTGCGGTTGGTGATGTCATGCTGTATTCATAGGTTCCGGATCCTCCACCGGCGGCTAGTAGTGTTATTTCGCCACTATTTGGCGCGCAGGTTGGCTCAGCACTTATGAACGCATCAATGGTTACCTCGGTCGGGTCTGTTAGGCTAATAGCTATGGTACTATCGCACCCTCTACCGTCAGAAACCGTTACCTCATAATTACCTTGTGGCAAGTTATTGAACAGGTTTCCATTTTGAGGTACACCCGATACACGGGATCCATCGGCATTAATTGTAGTAAGAACAAACGCGTAGTTCGAAGGGCCATTGGCTCTCGATGCGATTACACTAATACTCCCATCGAATGCTTCCGGACAATTAGGGTCACTGACTACATCCTGAACAAGGGTAATAACATCTATTTGCGGTATGGTAACCACCTTTGTGACATTGTTACAACCTTGCGCATCGCGTAGGGTAAGTTCATAGTTGATTCCAGAAGTCAGACCACTGAATACATTGTTGGCATCAAAATTCTGGATTGGTGTTCCTGGATTTGCAGGGTCTACCAATTGAAATTCATACGTACCCCATCCACCTTCGGGAGTTGCCGTAACCTGAGCATCGTCTCCAGGAAGACAGCTTAGGTCTTGGGTAGGATTCCAGTTAAAATCCAACGTAAACGCCGGCGATTGTATCGAGATGCGTTCCGTTTCTTCAGTACAACCAGTAGCATTGTCAGTAACCAGTACATAAAAGGTACCAGCCGGTAATGTGTTTATCGGAATCGCTGCTGTGCCAACGCCAGGGGTCGAAGTAATGTAGGCTGCACTCGTAGTAGCATTGATTACTTCGTATGTAAATCCGCTAGCCGAACCGGTTACCTCGAAGGTTAGTTCTCCGTTCGATTCTCCAAAGCATGTAATATCGTCTACTTTGGTAGCAGTTGCTTCTAATGTATCAAAAGGTGCGATTGTATAAGTAACTTGCGCGGTACAACCGGTTCCCGTATCGGTAAGCTCATACACATAGGTGCCAGGATTCCCTGCTGGGATGGTAATAGCACCGGTTCCCGAGCCATTGATCAAATTCCCTGAAGGAAGTTCTGTGGTCACATAGTTTCCGGGTGGCATACCATCGGCCCCATTGACCTCAATTATCGCATCGTCAACGCAGGTCATTGCTTGTGTTTCGGTTATGGCAGCAGTAACTTTTGTAGCTGCTGGAATGTTCACCGTGATTTGGTCGGTACAGTTGTTTGCATCCACAACATCAATGGTAATAGTTTGCACTACATCGGTGAAAGGAGTGTCAAAAGTAGCGGAACTACTAAAACTACTGCCGTTAAAACTATATAGATGAGGGGCAGTTCCCGTTACATCGCCGGCACCATCTAAAATAGAAGTCGAAATAGTCGCCATACCATAGGTATTATCGGAATTACATGTAAAATCAGGTATGGGTTGTGTTGACAGGGTTAATACCTTTGGTTGCGTAATGATCTGTGTTGGTAATGTCTGGATACAATTCTTGGAGGAGCGCACGGTAATTATATGCGGACCGGCCGCCAAGTTGTCGAAAACATTTGAGGCTTGGTATGGGTTGCCGTCTATACTGTAGGTATAGGTAACATCTAGGTTATCGACAGATGGTGTTTGTTCTACAATGATTTGTCCGTCATTTGCAGTATTGCAGCTTATATGACGTATCGGTGTCTGTACCTGAAAATCTGGTGCCACAGGAGCATCCAACGTAGCTGATACATTTTGTACCGGGCAACCAGATTGATTGTCTGTTACTGTAAAGTTATAAGTGGTCGAATGTGTAAGTCCGGTAAAAATACCAGTAGTGTTGGTTTCTGAGTTATCGGTGCGAACAAAGGTATAGTCAAGTGATCCTCCGTACACTTCAATGGTTACCTCACCGCTGTTGGCAGGACTACATTGCTCTACTTGGGTAATATTGGCCTTACTCACCATTTGTGGGTAAATAAAAATACTCTCGGTGGCCGTACAACCGTTTTCATCACGAACTACCAGTGTGTGGGTTCCCGGTCCTAGGTTTTTTGTGGCCGAGGTGGTCAACTCACCATCCCATATATAAACATTGGCTCCTTCACCATCTACAATGGTTGCTACTACATTATAAATCTCATTGGTAGAGGTACACCTGTTGGTAACATCGATTGCTGTAATTTGTGGTTCTGGATCCCTAGTAATGGTAATGGTTGAACTCAAGGGCTTAATACAACCACCCCCATCTCGTACATACACCTGATAAACATTGTTATAACCATCATAGGCGGTCGGGGTAATTTCCTTTGTAGCTTCCGATTGCCATGCCGATGCTGGTAAGGCATAGGGATCTAGGACATCACCGTCCACCACAAAAGCATATTCATACGGATGCCAGTTTTGATACAGTTTGTTTCTTCCATTGTAATTAGTCTCATTGTTCCATCCACCCGTTGCTGTAACGGCTATTTGCGCACCAATATTACAGGTTGCCGCGATATTTTGATCTAGTTTCAGCACCAATTTTGCAGGAGTGTATATCGGGAAACGGTTCCCTGAAGTACATCCTGATTCGGAGGTAACTTCAACAACATACCATGCTCCTCTTAAACCTGTAACTACAGGAATATTGAAATCGCCTCCAGCGCCTCCATCTGTAGCTGTTCCGCTTTGGATAAATCCTGTATGGGTTGGATTGTGGGCATTGTAAATTCTCCAACTTACTGTTTGAGTGCCATCGCCATCATTATCGCCAGCTCCTGTTATAGTAAATTGAACTTCTCCGTCATTATTTTCACGACAAACCCTTCCTTGATAGGTTGAAATGACATCAAAGTTGGAATCATCTGAAGGTGCTGCGACCTGTCCAAGCCCCCTCCAACGTTGGCATCCTGTATTGGTATCTCGAATGACAATACCATAGCTGACTCCAAATAGCAGCCCGCTTACTCTCAAATCCCGTTCAATACCATTTGTGTCTGCATCTTCACCAAAGGCTTCGTTGTCTGCACTGCTTTCAAAATCCAACCATGCCGGTGGAACATCGGGATCATAGGGCCAAATTCGATATTCAAAAGGCCCCACCAATTCTTCTCCTGGAAGTGTGGAAGCGTCCCCTGGGTCGCCGCCTACTTCGATTTCGAAAGAGGCACCATTCGCACAGGTCTGATCCAAATCTGTCTGATCTTTTTGAAACCATGGCAATGGTGGCTGATCCACTTTGTAGAAGTCCGATTCATAGATACAACCGCGTTCATCTATAATACGAACAAAGAACCACTGTGGCCAATACATTCGTTCATTCCAACCGGCCGGTCTTGTTGACATGTCTATATTTTGACGTCGTCTATAGACCCTTGACCATCCTGTGGCCAAATAGTCAGCCTCGCTTCGTACTCGTACGAGCTCAATGGTGATAAGACCACTGGCATTCTGTACATTGTTAATGTTTGTATTCCCCCACTGTGTACCTCCGGCTACCGGATCACATGTGATATCTGTATGGGTTACGTCTGCGGAAATCGCATCTTCGGCACCTATGGTCACAGTTCTGTCTATCTGACATCCTAGCGCATCGGTGATTGAATAGTTATAGGTGGTTGCGTCTAAACCGGTATAGAGTGTTTTGGTGGTGAAGGTACTGCCTTCAAAACTATACAAGAATGGCGGTGTACCTCCTTGACCTACCAACTCTACAGAACCGGTGCCATCCACACCACATGCAGTGTTCGATACAGTTTCTGTAGAGGTTAGGGTAGGTGCGACGATTACTTCAACAGGGTCTGTCGTAAATACACAACCTTTATCGTCAGTCACTTCAAAAGTAAAGATGCCAGCTGTTGCCGTAGAATAAGGCATTGTGACAGGTGTTGGGTCACCATTTACACGATAGGTGTAAGGTGCATAGCCCTCTTGTGGTGTCACCTGAATAATTGCATCTGGTGTAGCCCCGCAGCCCAAAGGTTTTGTGATTTGTGGGGTGGCGAACAATTGTCCAGAGATTTTAGTATCCGCCACAATGGTCTCACAACCATTATTTCCGATTACTTTAATGATGTAATCATCTGGCGGTAAATTGGTCAATGTAAACGTACCCCCGGTAATAGGCTGGGGAGTACCATTATTCACTGTGTAAAAATAAGGGGTAGCTCCATCGGTAACATCAATCTTTAGTTCTCCTTGAGCAGCAGTGCTATAGCAATAATTTGAACTGAGCGCGTCAACCACTGAAGTAGGTCCGCCTTGGTCTAAAAGGTCAAAAGTCTGCGAATTTACCGTACACCCATTAATATCGGACACCACAATCGTATGCGTTCCTGGTTGTGTAAGTCCCGTAATCGTTTTGTTGCTTTGCACAGGGGTGGGAATCGCGTCGGGTTGTACAACAGAGTAGGTATAGCTACCCCATCCGCCAGAAGCTTCGATGGTAACGCTGCCTGGAGTACCGCAATTCATATTGCCCACCGCAAAAGAATCTACCGTTAAGGCTGTTGCTGGAGCTGCGATAGTCGGAGTCGCCACTTGTTGGCAAGGCCCTGATTGGTCGTTAATTCGCACCGTATAATTATCTGCAGGTAGACCTGAAATGGTAACCGGCGAACTTGTCGCTCCGGAAATGCCGAATCCAGTAGGGCTTCCCGTACCATCTTCAATAACAATATCAAATGAGGTGTCGAAATCGGTAACGGTTATTTCTAGGCTTCCGTCGGAAGTTCCGGTAGCAGCACAAGAAACATTATTTTGCACCAAAACGTTGGAACTAAAATTAGTGGCATTACCCAAGGTATAGGTACGCACTATTTTACAACCGTCATTGGAAGTAACTTCAAACGTATAGGTTGCAGGGGCCAGTCCTATAAACGTGTCACTGGGAGCAGTTACGGTCGAAGGCGCTATAATTCTATAGGTAAAGGGGGCAACACCGCCATCTACGGTCAATTGTACGTCCGCTTCCCCTGTGGTACAGTTTACATTACTGGTCGTAAAGGTAATATTCGAAGGGTTAGAACCTGCGTTTACCGTCTGATCAGCGGTTGTAATACAATTATTGACATCTTTGACAGTAATCGTATAGCTTCCCGCCCCTAATCCGGTAAAGTTGTCTGCCGCTTGAAAATCTACGCCATTTAAACTATATTGAAATGGGGCCATTCCACCAGTAGTTACAGCTGCTGTTAAGGTAGCCGAACCAGTAGCACAATCAATTTCTTGCGTTACAGTTGCACTTGCAGTAAAGATAGGGCTGGGGTTTACATCAACAGCGGTTGCTGTAATATCACAAGATCCACCTGCTTTTTCTTTTCTGATGACAACGGTATAACTTCCCGATGCCAGATTACTGAATACGTTCGATGTTTGGAAATTTGCCCCGCTATTTATACTGTAAGTGATAGAATATCCCTGGGTATTGGTAACATCGACGGTTACACTTCCATCATCGGTACCATTACAACTTACATCTTTTGGACTTACGGTATAGATGATTTCCGATTCTGCAATTACAGTTACCGGTGCAGCACTGATTTCGCAATCGTTGACATCTTTTACAGTTACTGTATAAGCGCCTGCTGTATTGGCAATAATAGTTGTCTGGTTTCCACTGTCAAATGGCGAATAGTTTGTTCCTCCATCGGTGCTATATTCGTAAGGGGCGCTTCCGCCCGACTGGGTAACCGTAATAATCCCATCTGCGCAATCTATATTTTTAGTCACTACGACTACCGGCTGAATGTTTTGAAAATTGGCAACGGTAGCAGTACCGTTCCATGTACAAGTGGAAGCACTTGCCAAGGTGATTTCAATATCGTACACGCCAGCGTCTAGATCTGCAAAGGTATGGGTTGCGGCTGCCACAGGTCCTGATGAGCTTATAAGGCTTCCTCCAAGGCTAAGTTTATATATATAACTCGAAGAGGCGTTGTTGATAGCCACTTTTATACCGCCCTTTGTAGTATTACAGGTAATAGGAAGTACCGTTGCAGAAGCATCTATACTGTTGTTATTTACCAAAAGGTCGTTGAGTTCAAAAGAACACCCTTCATTTCCATCGGTTCTGCGGATACGAATGTTATAGGAATTCACAGAATTGATAGAAAAGACATTCGAAGCCTGCCAAGACCCCCCATTATTAATGCTGAACTCATAGTTCGATGGTACGTTGTTCACGGTTATAGAACCTGGAGACCCACAATCGATGTTGGAGATAACCGCGGTAGGGTTTAAACCGTTCTCATACACATTGAAAAAGAAGCGTTCGGTGGTATTGTCATTGTATTGTACCACGATGCGATACTCACCCCCTTCTACAACATTGTATTGGGTGTTGGTGCCTACTTGGTTCCAAACACAGCTTGGTGCCGTATTGGCACAGTTGGCCGCGGCTGCGGCGCAGCTGCCTTCCTGAAGCCTTGCCCAAACGATTTGCTTTAGATTAGCAATGTTTGTGTTGAGCAAGCGTTCATCGCTGGCACCACATAAATAAATTTCATGAAGTTCACTACCATCGTTCCCACAGATTACGGTATCGTCCGAGAGTCCGGCCAATGGGTGCGTGCCCGGTAAAGCGGTGGTTAGAATTTCTTTTTTTTCTTCTTTGTCAGTAGAAAATGCTAGGGGGAAAACATATCCAAAAAGGGAAGATACAGTCAGGGCTAAAACAAAAAGTATTGATACTTTTTTGAAGCGCAAGGAATCCTTGGAAAAGATCATAAGTAGGCTTTTAGTTATTTCGTATGGTACACTCCGCATAAATCCTTTGGGGAAAATTCACGCGGAAAGCTATAAACTAACGTTTTTTAGGGGGCTTTAGTATTGTTATGTTAAAATTAAACGTAGTTTATCGAAAACAAAGGTATGTGAAACGGATGAGGCGCTATTAAAACGCCGTTAAAGTGATTTAAAATTCGATAAAATTCTGTTTTTAAGGAATTTAGATGCCATTACCAACTTTTTGTGGGAAACCACCTATTATCCTTAAATTTGAAGTTTCTATTTAATCTTCTTATTGAGCAAATGAAGTACACAAAACTACCACATACCGATATTGAAGTAAGTAAGATCTGCCTGGGAACAATGACCTGGGGAAAGCAAAACTCAGAAGATGAGGGCCATGAACAAATGGATTATGCGCTAGACCAAGGAGTTAACTTTTTCGATACGGCCGAGCTATACCCGGTACCTGCGCATGCCGATAGGTATGCACAAACCGAAAAAATTATAGGCACCTGGTTTAAAAAGACAGGAAATCGCGATAAAGTGATATTGGGCTCTAAAATCGCCGGAAGAGCCGAGTTTACTAAATTTATTAGAACTACTGGTTTTACGAGAGAATCAATAATAGCTGCGGTAGAAGGGAGTTTAGAACGACTTCAAACCGATTATATAGACCTGTATCAATTGCATTGGCCCGATAGGAATACAAACTATTTTGGACAAAGAGGATATACACCTAGTGCCACTGATTATTGGGAAGACAATATACATCAAGTGCTGGAAACCTTGCGCGATTTGATTCGTGAGGGAAAGATAAGACAGGTAGGTTTGTCGAACGAAACCCCTTGGGGAACTATGCGCTATTTAGAGGAAAGTAAGGTGCATGCGAGTTTGCCAAGAATGATTACGATCCAAAACCCGTATTCGCTATTAAATCGGCTTTTTGAAGTGGGAAATGCAGAGGTTTCACATCGTGAAAAAATAGGCTTACTTGCCTATTCCCCATTGGGTTTTGGCGTTTTGAGCGGTAAATACCTTGGAGGGAGAAAGCCAGATAATGCACGGATAACACTTTTTCCAAATTATGGCAGATACAGCGGTGAAACGGCAGTCACGGCAACTCAAAAGTATTATGAACTAGCCCAGGCGAACGATCTTTCATTAGCGCAGATGTCCCTTGCTTTTGTAAATTCCCGTCCTTTCTTGACAAGCAACATTGTCGGAGCCACATCAATGAAGCAACTAGAAGAAAATATCGCTAGTATCGATGTGGAACTAACAGAAGAGTTATTGCAAAAAATAGAGGCTATTCATAACGAAATACCGAACCCGGCACCATAAATCACCCAAATAATCCGCTAACAACATCTTCGATTCGAGTAACTAATTGTACTTTAATTTTGGTGTTTTTTAGTCCGATTTTGTTGTTTTTGGAAACATAGATTACTCTAAACCCCAATTTCTCTGCTTCAAGAATTCGTTGTTCAACCCGCTGTACGGGACGAATTTCTCCGGCCAGGCCTACCTCAGCTGCAAAGCACACTCCTTTTTCGATAGGTATGTCTTCGTTGCTCGAAAGTATGGCGGCAATTACGGCTAGATCAATGGCGGGGTCATCTACAGAAATCCCTCCTGTAATATTTAGGAATACGTCTTTCGCTCCCAGTTTAAAGCCCGCTCTTTTTTCAAGGACCGCTAGAAGCATATTCAAACGCTTGGCATTGTATCCCGTTGTAGAACGTTGAGGTGTGCCATAGACGGCCGTACTTACCAAGGCCTGAATTTCGATCATCAAAGGGCGCATCCCTTCCACGGTCGAAGCAATGGCGGTACCACTAAGGCCTTCATCATTTTTAGATATAAGAATTTCAGAGGGGTTGTTTACTTGGCGTAAACCACCGCTCTGCATTTCGTAGATACCCAATTCGGCAGTAGATCCGAAACGATTTTTGAGGGATCGCAAAATACGGTATACATAATTTCGGTCCCCTTCGAACTGCAGAACGGTATCGACCATATGTTCCAAAATTTTAGGCCCGGCTATCGAACCGTCTTTTGTAATATGGCCAATTAGAATTACCGGAGTATTGGTTTCCTTGGCAAACTTGATAAGCTCGGCAGTACATTCCCGAATCTGGGAGATACTTCCCGCTGCTGACTCAAGATAGTCAGAATGTAAAGTCTGTATCGAGTCAATGACCACGATATCAGGTTCGGTAGCTTCTATTTGCTGAAAAATGTTCTGGGTTTTGGTTTCGGTCAAAATCAAACAAGTTTCGCTGTTGGGCTGAATGCGATCTGCCCGCATTTTGATTTGCTTTTGACTTTCCTCCCCAGAAACGTACAAGGTTTTATAAGGAAGTTTTAATGCGATCTGTAATAGTAAGGTACTCTTGCCAACTCCCGGCTCCCCTCCAAGCAGCACCAAAGAACCGGGTACAATGCCCCCGCCCAACACGCGATTAAACTCTAGGTCGAAGGTGTCCAGACGTACTTCCCTCTCGATATTTATTTCTTTGACAAGTACAGGTTTGGCTTTTTTTCGAGCTGTTGTAGTACTAGCCTTCCAAGCAGTTTTTTCAGGCTTTTGCACCAATTCTTCTACCACGGTATTCCATTCCTTGCAAGCGGAACATTGCCCCACCCATTTGGCGTATTGAGTACCGCAATTCTGACAAAAAAATGTTGTTTTTGTTTTGGCCATGCCCTATCAAAAAAGGTTTGGGCGAAGATAAAACTTTGTAACGGATTGTTTGTGGTTCGGTCTTTGCAGTTTTGCGAACTACTAGAACCGTTGTGTGGCGATTACTCTTTTTTTGTTTTCCTAAATTCTACGAATGCATATACAAAAGCAACGATGGCGAATGCAAGGGCAATGCCGTTATACCATACTACAAACGATCCTTTTAAACCGAAATAGGTTAATAGTATTCCTGGAATAAGATAAGTATTGACCTTATTTTTCATCTAAAAAGAATGGTCATGGGAATTAGAATCCAAAATCGGCTTTCAAGGCATCAATTTTCTCCAAGGCCATTTCTTTGGTTAGGAAATCGATTTCGTCCATTCCAAAGGCCTTTTCAAAAGTTTTCAACGCTTTTTTTGGTTCGCCCATTTGCTCGTAGTACTCTCCTTCAAAATAGAATCCGAGCATGGTATCCATGAATTCGGTTTTACAAAGATCTGACAAGGGTTTTAATGATTCGAAGTCTTCTTTTTTTCGAATACCGGCGTATATCGCCATTATATCGTTCAATTCGACTGGTTTTTTAAGACCGAACAAATCTTGTATGCTTTCATACTTGTTCTGCAAATATTGAAAAACGGGTTCTTCAGAGGTGAGTATTTGTTCTTTGTATTCTTTAGGGCTAATCGGTTTGAACATTCCAAAAATATTGTCAAATGCCCTACCGATACCGTAAGCTGCTATTGAAATATGGTCGGCCCCGGCATACTCATCATAAAAATAATATAAGCTCTCTTTGTCGATGGCCCCGATGGCCTTATCCATTTCTTTAATTCTTTTGGTATACTTATTTTTTTCACCTTCCATAATCAATTGGTAGAAGATTTTTTTGTTATGTTCTCCCAATCGGGAAGGGACATTGCTTTCCATGCCGGGCGCCAAGATCGGAGAGATACTAACGTAAGCGTTGAACAAGGAATTTTCTTTATAGAGCCAGTAATTGGCAAAATTCGCGGTTATATCATAGCCCACTACCATTTTAAACGGAGCTGTATTGTAATTAAGGTCTAAATAAGGAATTAACTCCATTCCAAGGAATTCGAAAAACTGCTTTCCCTTTTCGGAAGGAAGGCCACTATCTTCTTCGAATTCACAATCGTCTAATCGAATGCTATTTTGATTTTGGTTGATCCCGACCACGATCATCTCTGGCATTCCATGAAATTTGCTGTAGAACTTGGCATTTGCAACTACCTGTTCGTACAGGTATTCTGCATCTAGTACAATAACCAAAGGGTATTTCTTTTCTTCGTCATAGTCTTCAGGTATATAATATAGCACATCCCTGCGTTCTTGAAGTTTAAAGGATTCGAAAATTTCTTGAGTGACTTGTGCACTAAGCCCATAGCTAAAAATAAGGGCAAAGACGATGATAATACGCTTCATGGTAGACTATTTGGTTTGCAAAGACCGTTATTTGTCTTTGTTCAATAACGGTAAGAACAGAAAAGATATTGCACCGAAAACTACGATCATAAGGGTTTGGGCAATCCACATTATCCAACCAAAGGCATCTCCCGACACAGAGGCGATTCCAAAAATCGCCAATGCCTTGCTTACGGCAATAGGGTAAAGACCCACCCCCCCGTTCGTTGTTGCCATTGCAAAAGCCCCCGCTACAAAGGCAACCATAAGCTCGCTTAAAGAAAGATGCATAGTATCTGGTACAGTATATTTAATTACCCAGAGCATGCCTATATAACACCCCCAAATGAAGAGGGTGTGAAATACAAATGCCCATTTATTTTTCATTTTAAAAATGCTTAGCACCCCATCTAGTAGTCCTGTTACAAAGCCTTTCACTTTTATAGCAAACGGATGTTTTGATTTTTTGATGAAAAAGAAAAAGATAAGCAGCGCGACAAGCCCGGCAACCAACAATAACATAATGTTCCGGAAATCGAACCCTTTTTCCTGAAAAAAATCGAGTATCACATTGGTTTGTAAAAGTAGTGTTACAGCTACAATCAGTAGTAGCATAAACACATCTACCACCCGTTCGGTGACAATTGTGCCGAACCCTTTTTCGAAGGGTACTTTTTCATAGGTCGCCAAGGCAGTTGCCCTTAGAAACTCCCCGGTTCTGGGAATACCAAGATTGGCAAAATATGCCATGAGTATAATAAAAATATTGTTTCGAAGTCTAGGTTTATAGCCTAAAGGTTCTAAAAGATAGTTCCAGCGAACTGCTCGAGAAATATGACCTAAAATTCCAAGGAAAATGGAAATACTTACCCAAAAAAGGTCGGCATTTTTAACATAGAAAAGAATTTGATCACGATCGGTCGGGGAAGTCCTCGAATACCAATACCAGACTAAGAAGACGCCCAGTGCAATGGGTATGACAGTTTTTAAGGTCTTTTTCAATGAATCGGTCAAAAGTAAAGCTACTACGGGTTTCTATAATTCGAATTTAACCAAGTTCTTGTCAACTAGACCAGAAAATAGAAGAATAAATTTAAAAAGCTTACCGCAACAAATTGTCGGCTTCGTTTGGGAATACAAGTGACGGATTAAATTTTTTCGCTTCTTCCATCGGCATCCAAGCATAAGCTATCAAGATAAGGATATCCCCGACAGCCACTTTTCGAGCTGCGGCACCGTTTAAGGTGATTTCTCCGCTACCTCTTGGTCCAGGAATGGCATAGGTCTCAAGACGTTCACCATTATTATTATTTACGATTTGTATTTTTTCACCCTGTACTAAATTGGCAGCATCCATCAAATCTTCGTCTATGGTAATGCTTCCGATATAGTTAAGATCGGCACCGGTCACCTTTACGCGATGTATTTTTGATTTTACAACTTGAATTTGCATAGTTCTAGGTTCATTAGTTTAGGGCTATGTTGTCTATTAAACGAACTTCGTTTGCATAAACGGCAATAAACGCCCTATATTTTTTGTTTTGTTGTTTTTTTCTGACTGGCAACAGGCGCTCAACATCTGTAATGCTAATATATTCCAGTTTAAAAGCAGGATGTTTGTCAAACTGTTTTGTAACCCAATCCTCAATAGTATTAGCACTTTTCGTGCCAAATTTTTCTTTGGCAGCGAGCAAGGTGTCATATATAAAAGAGGCTTTTTGCCGTAGGGCCTTTGGTAAGCGTTCGTTTCTTGAACTCATGGCCAAACCATTGGCCTCCCTGACAATTGGACAACCTACGATAGTGACGTCTAAGTTTTCAATCTCCACCAGCTTTCTAATAATCTGTAGTTGCTGAAAATCTTTTTCACCGAAATAGGCCCGCCTTGGCCGCACTATTTTTAATAAAGAAGATACGATAGTTCCCACCCCATCAAAATGTTCGTCGCGAAAGGCACCTTCCATTACATTTTCCAATCCTCCAAAATCATATGATTTTGATTGCACATCGTTTCTATAAATTTCTTCTACAGAGGGAGCGAAAATAATTATCGCCCGGGATACTCCATGAATGAGTTGTTGATCTGCTTCAAGTGTTTTTGGATACTTTTTTAGATCTTCTTTATTGTCGAATTGAGTGGGGTTAACAAATATGGTGACTACAACAACATCATTTTCGGATACCGCTTTTTTTATCAAGGAAGCATGCCCTTCGTGCAGTGCCCCCATAGTAGGGACCAAACCAAGTAGCTTATTTCCAAGAATGGACGATAAATGCGAGCTCAATTCGTTTTTAGTCTCGATAAGGAGCATAAATCTCTTTTAAATGGCAGCAAACTTACTACAAATACGGCTAATCTACATAATTTTTGTAGTTTTGCAATTCTGTTTACAGCGTTAACGAAACACAGCTTTTATGAATGGCAAAAAGATATTATTCGTATCTTCAG
>CALLVX010000046.1 GCA_938010765.1 uncultured Flavobacteriaceae bacterium
AAAAAGACCTTTGGCTTTTTACAAATAGAATCGACTTTTTTAGTGGTTCACTTTCCTCCGGCGAAGGTGGTTCACTTTGACCCGGCATGGGTGGCTCACTTTAATCCGGCGAGGGTGGTATACTATCGCCGATTTTTCCAAGTAGGTCGCTAAAAATTGCTGGTAGTTGTGATTGCAGGAGGCGTACCAATAACTTATGGCAGTGGATAGTTTTTGCTGACCTTGTTGTATATAAATTGCTAGCAGATGTTTAGTGATATTAATCTCATCTGGTGAAGCTTCTTGAGAACCTATTAAAATAATTTGTAAGTTAATTTTTTCTGCGGAAATTAAATTGTCCAAGATAGGTTGTGCTCTTTCGCAATGTGGGCAAAAAGGATTACAGATAATAAGAACGTTATGTTTAGCCTTCGGAATCTTAATCTGAATTCCTACATCGAATGGAGATTCTTTGAGCTTCATCGAAAACCTAAGCAAAATGTCAAATATTTCTGGTTTTCTTAAGGCGCTTCTTAGGCTTCTCAAATTGTTTTGCGCTGCCTTGTTTTCTTTTAAAATAGGCTGTAGCCAATTCCAAATCGGCAATGGAATGAGCATCAAAACAATCAATAACAACAAGGAGTTTATTTCAATACCTCTTAAATAAGGTAGGGAGATAACCGATAATATCGCTTCGAAAATTACAGTTACTTGGACAATTATGCAAAAGCGACACCAAGCTTTTAAAACAAACCCTTGGTAGTAAAAAGAAACTACTGCGAAGGGTAAAAGCATGAGGCTAAGATAGAATATTACAACAAAATTTGAATCAGTAAGAATGCTTACTACTAAAAAAACTATGGTTCCAAAAAAATAGCTGAATCCAAGTATATCCAATCCTATTAATCCGTTAAGAATGCTTGCTTTTTTTGATTCCAACACTTTTTTGCATCCACCGGAGGTACTTCCTGAACAAAAGCCGTTCAATCTGGGGTAATAATTGTCCATGCCATAAATCAAAAGGGCTAGGCAGGTAACTAGACCAACTATTTTGGTGCCTGCTAAAGTCAGTAATAACCATTTTGTTTCTTGATAATTAGGGTAGTGAATAGTATTGAAGAT
Organism: uncultured Flavobacteriaceae bacterium; assembly: GCA_938010765.1. Classification (GTDB taxonomy): domain Bacteria; phylum Bacteroidota; class Bacteroidia; order Flavobacteriales; family Flavobacteriaceae; genus Pelagihabitans. The sequence continues at coordinate 1,102 of CALLVX010000046.1, forward strand.
CCAGATTAAAAATAACGTAGGAATTAGCCATAGCACAATTCTCATGAATACAGATGCTCGGTATCTTTTTATAAAACCAGGTTCTATACTATTTGAATTTGTTTCTTGCAAAATGCAAATCCCCGACCAATTTTCAAGAAAATATTGATGGTCTACTTTAAGTTTATTTCCCGCGTTGTCTAAATATGTAATTGTTTTTTCATTGTAAGAAGACAATACGTAGAACATACCGCCATCATTCTTGAAATGTACTATACAGGGGAGTGGTATTTCCGGTAATTTGGAGGAATCTATTTGAGTGGCCAGATGAGTGATGTTGTAATCCTTTAAAACATCTGTGATTGCACCAAGGCTTGGATACGAAGGATTCGAAAGTAAATGGTTTTCCAAGAAATTCTTGTTGTACCGAATCTTCAACGCTTTAAACAAGTGTTCTAAAACATTTAAACAGTTATTCATATAGTATTAGTAGTACTTCCCTAAAACAACACTTTTGTAACGAATCAGTGCAAATGCTCAAATCGTTTTATTACCTAAATATTGTAAAACTGAATCGTTTCTTTTTTCAACGGATTTTTGCTCCAATCCGACCATTCTCCTTTATAGGGGTCATATCCGCATTTGAGGGGTTTGGAGTGAATATCTTTGGGATTATCAACATAAGCTCTACAATCGGTGCAGACTCTTCTATATTCGCAGTCACGGCAGACACCAATGGTGTCTTTGGTAATTTTCCAGGTCTTTCTGAACGAATCTGATTTGGCTATTTCTTCGATATTAACATCCGCTACATTACCAAAACTCTCTCTCATTGATGGGCAATTTTTGATTTCCCCGTCCATATCGACGCTTAGTTTTTTGTTAAGACAGGAATTATGCTCTAGGGACTCCATAAAAACAGGAATTTTAATGGAAAACATATTTGGCTCAATAATTCCACAGTGTGTTCTGTTGTCGACCGTTCTTGTAATGGTCTTAATTTTTTGACTTTTGAAACTTAAAGTACTGCTATTATCTTTTGCTGAATGCAATATTATCAAAGCTATTCTTGGAAACTTTAACGAAAGTTTTTCTATTTCTGGTATCTTATTTTCTTTCATTGGCAGAAATACTACTATGCTTTTTAGTGTAGACTCAACAAAATTACTGGCGAAAAAATCGATTTTATCAATGCTGGCATTCTTGTAACAACGAATTTCAACGTGCTTGCAAAGTAAAGCATTCAAGGCTTGAGCAATTTTCCTTATGTTTTCAAAGCTCAATTTCTCTATTTCTATGATAGCATTGTTAATGTGTTCCGGAGATTTCCAAGTATGGTTTAGGTCTGGAAATTTTTCAGGTTCGTTTGTCCAAAAACCAAGTTCCTTACTCTCAAGGAATTCTAAATATTCTAAGATTGTTTTCTTATCCTCTTCCCATTTTTCTTGAATATACTTCTGTGTGTTAATATTGCTATTCTCCGATAAAAAGGTACCTAATGACCTTGGGATTGAATAAACCCTACCCCTGTGTAAATCATTTATAGTGGCATTTAAGGCTCCTAGAACCACTTTGCAATTTGCGAAAAGCTTAAAAGTCCTTTTGCTCGTCATGAAAAATAATTTTGGATGTTGGTTTTTCTGGTAGACTTGACTCCACAAACTGTGAATGATAAATTTCGGAAGCAAAATAAGATAAGTCATTGGAGGGTGTACTTTCTTTTCCAGTATTAAATTCGATGAGCTTGTTATTTCTGAAAAAAATAGGTAGTTTTTCCATCTGGCCTGCGAGAAATGCCTTGTTTTTTTTAGTCATATTTTGGTTTCATTAAAGCGTTTGCTATTTCTTCTTCTAAATAGTAATTGCATGGCTTAGAAGTGAACCCGAATTGTCCGATGGGATTGACCTCTAAGAAAACATACTTGCCGTCAATCCCTTTTATTAAATCAATTGACCCAGTATTGAGGTCTAATGATTCCATAAGATTTATTAATTTGTTTTCTATATCTTTTGAGAGCTTATAAGGAACGCTTCTATTCGGGTTTTCCGAATTATAATTTCTAAAGTCAACCTTGGTTTGTTCATCTAATTGAGAGAAAATTGCCATGGGGAAGAATTTTTTTTCAATGTAAAAAACCCTTAATTCAATATCTTTTTCTACATACTGCTGAAAAAAAGAAGGAAAAAATGTTTCTGGAAAGCCGATGATTTCCGACGCATCAATTTTGCCTGTTTTAAAAACACTTACACCATAGTCATGAATGAAATGCGGTATTTCATAAAGTGGTTTTGTAATTATTTCATCGTTTTTTTCTATAAACTTGAGCAACTCTTTTTTCGAATTGGTAATTAAAGAATTGGGAATTGACAAACCTTCTTTTTTTGCTTTTTTGAGTATCGCAAACTTGTCAATTTTTAACGAACTTATTTTTGGTAGTTGATAGGTGTTTCGAAAGTTTGAAAATAGTTGCGAATTTATTTTGGCAATCTCCTGACCCATTCGCCAGCGTAATTCTCCTACATTGTCATTTGTACTATCTATATCATTTACCAGGTCGTGCAAGTGGCTGCGATGGTTCAGAAATCCTCTAAACCAAACAGCTTTGATTCCTTCATTGGGGATATTTGTTTTGGTTTCAGTATCATTTAACTCAATACTCCAATCACTACCTTTTTGATAGGACATATGTCCGGAAGAAAAACATATTTCAGCATTTTTGTAGCGCAGCCAATCTATGACTTCTTGGTGACTTTCGTTATTTTCATCGTAATTCTTACAAATTAATATCATATTTAAGGCGACTCACTTTTTTCCACGATCTGATCTAAGTCGAGTTTTTTGATTAAATCATTCACTTTATCGGTTTCATTGGTATAAACTTTGTCCGATCTAAAACTGGTTCCATGTTTTATAATGTGCATTTTGTTTAAGAAAAAAAGAAAATCCTCTCCCGACAAATATTGTTGGTTGTGTGCTTGGTATAGCAATGGAAAAATTGCTTTTTGATTTTGATAGGGCTGATGCACGCAAACGGCATTAATGGCGTAATTTGCGCGGTAGTCCTCGTATTGGATTTTAGGGTATCCAAACCTTTCCAGAAATTTTTTGACACGCAAAAAATTCAGGGAATCCATAGTATTCATACTATCAATGTATTCCCTGTAGGCAAGAGATTTCTCGTCGAAATTATTGTTTAATAAGATTTCACTTCCTTTTCCAGAAGTTCTTAATTCTTGATCAGCAATGAACAAATTGGTGAGGTAATTTTCCTTGTCTTTATCACTCTCTAAAGGTATTAGCTCGTCTTCCAACCATTGAGAATCTGCTTTTTTTGTTACATTATCCCTTTTTATATGCTTGCATCCAATAAGTAAAATGGCTAAGACTGAAAAGACTAAATATATTTTATCTGTCATTTATAGAATTTGAAAACTCTCAAATTTATATAAATTACCTTACTTTTAAAAGCGCTTAACCTTAATTTAAGAAGAATAAATCTTTAAGCTGTAAGGCCTAAATGTAAAAACTATAAAGGCACAAGTAATATAGTTGCGAATGTCAATTATTTCTCAACAATGGCTGAGGTTTATGTCATATGTCAATAAAAGCTGTAATTTCTCGTCTATTTCGAACTCCGTAAGTCTTTTTCCGGTAATAGTGTTTATCCAATCCATGGTCTTTTGGTCATACTTCCAAGTATCATAATTTTGGACAAATCGTGCCTGGTTTGGACGCGTCTTTCCATTCCCTAGTTTAAAACCGAAACTACCATATAATCGATGTTGTTTCATAGCTTTATAAATCGTATGCAAGGCGGCGGCATAAATTTTGAGGCCGCTTAAATCTCCCTTTCGTCGCTTTACTTTGTTTTGTGGGTTTGGGTCGCTCAACATCTTAGCACCATATTTAATGACTTCTATTAGGCCCTCCTCCATATTTTCGATTTTGCGAATATCCTGAGCATCGCCTGCGGCTAAAAAAGCACCGTGTTTATTCCATTCTTTACACCATTCTTGTTTGAGGTATAAAGCGATGACCCTATTTGGCGTAATAATATGATAGTGTGGGTTATAGGTTTTTTGTGTGGCGTTGAAGTTGCACTCCAAAGATTTAACCCCCATGATTTTCATCCCCTTATTACTTTGGAATCTTTTGTTGCAGCGATCTAGGATGGTATCGAATTTTTTAATCATTTCTGTAATACGGCTATTTAATTTTTCTCCTTTGACCGCTTTTACTGTCACCGTCAAAAGATGAGGTTCTTCCCATTTAACAAGTATCGGGTAATATTTGTTAAGCAAATCAGCTTTTCTGATACCACAGCAAGTTGTACACCATCTATTTTTACAATACTTCCCATATAACTTATTGTTATGGCGGACGAGTTCATTTTGGCAATGATAGGTATTCCAATAGTGCTGTACCATTTTGCTTTCGCCATTTTCTTTGGCAATGTCAATAAGGGCTAAAATGACCGCATTGGTAATCGCTTTCTTTTTGACCCTTTTGTGCAATGCCGGGTTATTTCGTGATCGTGTGCCTTTACCGGAAATTAGGGTAGAGGACAGTTCAAACAGAAAATCATCTGTCCGCTTTTGTGCTAATGTATAGATACCACCCTGGTTTTGGGTAGTAAAACTAGGAGGTGAAGCCATTAACTACGCTTGTATTTCAGAGATTTCACCTCGGTAAGGGCAGCTTCTACATCAGCTCTTTTAATAAGGAGGATGCGACCTAGTTTTTTTGCAGAAATAAATCCGCGCTTAATGTAATTATGAACAGACTGTTCGGATACTTTAAGCAGCTCGGCGGCTTCTTTGACCGTAAGGTTTTCGGATTTTTCTTCTTCTTTTGGCTTGCAGACATACTCCAATAGAAGGTTTTCGATACTTGACAATCGCTGGTCGATCGTCTCAAATGGATTACTCATATTACCTAAATTTTTAGGCAATAGTAGTATTAGGGCATATCTAAATCAGGTTGTGGTAACCATGTGGTAGGTACACTAATTCAATTTAGCCAATTTAAGCTCATCTAGGGCTAACTTTCTTGCTTTCGGATACTTGGTGAGCATGTGCTCTAAAACGTACTCAATGTTAGCTGTCTTGCTACTCTTCAGCCTTTCAGACCGATTGGAGTAAATCTTATTGTAGGCTTTTTGTATATTGGTGTCATCTTTATCGAACCTTTGTCCAATTTCTTTCCATGCCTTTTTAGTTGAAAAGAGGTTATCCGTTTTTAATTCTTTGGTCTCAGAGGCATAATAACAGAAGTACGCTATATCGGTTCTATTGGGTCTAGTATGACCATTTTGATTGGAAGAATTAGGTAATTTCCCTTCCTTAAAAAGTATCTTCTGGCGGTCAATGAACAAGTTCTCTTTATAATAAGTTTGTTTGTTTAAAAAGAATTGTTTTTGAAGAGTAATACAATCACAGTCGGCGTTGCCAAATATTTTGTTCTCCAGATCTTGTTGATTTAAACTATCCAAAGAGTCATTTATAATTGCAAGCCTTTGTAAGGGTTTCGAATCGTTAAGTAGTTGGGATAAGGAAATCAGACCAATTTTTAGCACATACTTTTTAAGTCTTTCCATGTCAAATACCATAATTCCTTTGCCGGCTAAAAAGACTATGCACTTAAAAAACTCCTTAGTTAATTCAAAAATCGTTTGCTTGTCCTGATAAATATGTTTGTTTTTCAGGACTATGTTGATGAACTCAACCACTACAACATTATAAGTGAATTCCATTTGTAGATAGTATCTGTTGCAGCTTCTATCCGACTCCTCGGTACTTTCGCCAATACATACCTTACAGTCATTTCGAATGTCTTTGGGGAGTGAGTCTTTCATTCCCTTTATAAAGGTGTCATTGGCACTTTTAAAATTGGCCGGGGTAATCAGAAATTCTCTTATATATTCGCTATGATGTCTGCCCTGTTTTTTCGAATCTAGGAAGTCACTTGTCTTCTTGTCTAATGGCACCGAAACCAGTTTGAAGTTCTCTTCCTGTTTTATGGTGAAACCTATAAGCTTACTTGTCATTAATTTACTTTCTTAAGTAGTGCTGAATTTAACTTCCAAACAGTTTGCATAAACTCTTTTTTGTCGTTATTATTTGGTTTGTAATATTTATTGAACACTTCCAAACTCTTATGTCCGGTGAACCCCATTATCACCTTATCTGGTATTTTTTTGTTTTTCATGATTGTTATGAAACTTCTACGAGCTGTATGTGAAGAAATACGTTCATACAAAGGATTTACTTGTTCTTTTAATTCGCGACCAATTTTTATCGTTTTTTTTACATCTTGGGAATAGCCCAGAGCCTTAAAAACTTCTTTTATGTAATCATTAAATTTTTGATTAGATAGGCGCGGTAATCGATAATCGTACTTTTTTAGGATATAGGTTGAAAATTCATTTAACGGCACTTCTAGCGGTTTGTCGGTATTCTTTTGGTCACGCACTTTAATGATGCCATTTTGAATATCCTTTTTAGCTACTCTTGAATAATTGCTATAACGCATCCCTGTAGCACAGCCAAAAACAAATAGATCCCGTACCTTTTCTAGTTTTGGATTGGCACTAAAATCATATTCAAAAACTTCTTTTACTTCATCCAAGGTTAAAGCAACCTCATCTGTTTGTTGGGCCTTTGGAGCTTTGAACTTTTGAAAGTCGGTTTTATAGGTGTGTCCGTTCTCCAAAGCCCAATAAAGGAAAGTCTTGAACAAACCAACATTTCGTCTTAGCGTATTTGCCGAATGTTTCTTTACAGTGATGCAGTATTCCACCAAAGAGTTATAACAGGAATTGTTTATTTGATTGAAATGAATTTTTTTATTTCGCCACTCCTGAAAATCAACTAATAGTTTCTTGTTATAGGTATATCGATTTATGGTGGTTATTGAGTTGGCACTTTCCGTATAATCATTTTTCTTTTCGTTGAGGAAGATATCATATACCTCAAAGAATTTGCTACTGATCGCCTTGGTTCGTTTGAATTCGGTATCAAAGTCGTTTTTTACTTCTGAAATTAATATTTCCCTATTGGCAAGCTTGTATTGTTGTATTGTGTCTGAAAAGAAATTGGAATATCGGTCTAACTGTCGCTTTAAGGCTCGGTGTTTATTGGCCTTTTCTGTTCTTCCGCTGAGGTTGTTGGGTTGTCGATTTTTGAAATCCCATTCTTTTGGGGTGACAGTTTCGCCCGTAGAGTACACAAATTTCCTCCCTTCACCACGAAAGTAAGCGGAAAAGAGTATCAGGGTTTCCCCGTCTTTTTTGGGTTCTTTAAGATTAAAAGTAAATTTCATACACTTTAGCCAGTTGACAGTATCGTTGACAGTAAAGGTATGATTTGTTATAGGTATTTCACCAAATAGATATTAAGTCTTATCAACAACTATCTGATTATTAGGGTGATTAGTCAAAAAGGGTATATCTTGATACATTAGGTTCAAAACCCTCTTCCTCCGCAAAAAGCCCCGTTATCGAAATGATGACGGGGCTTTGTTTTTACGGTTGACAGTGCTAAGAGTTATTCGAATTGAATATCATAATAATTCTAATTGTATATCCGTTTAATGTCCACTTGCTGTAATGCTTGCTATTACTAACCTATCAAATATTCTTTGACCAAAATACCTTCTATTAAGCTTGTAGACGAACTCATTGAGGTATAGTTGCAGGTATTTCGCTTTTATCTTAT
>CALLVX010000047.1 GCA_938010765.1 uncultured Flavobacteriaceae bacterium
GCTGCTGTTATACCTGATAATGGGTTGGTTGATCGTCATCGATTTTTCTAATTTGCAGGCGGTTACCTCAGTGAGGGGAATTACGCTATTGTTTGCCGGTGGCGGGTTTTACACTCTTGGAATCTTGTTTTATGCGATTCCCAAAATACCGTACAACCACTTTATCTGGCACCTATTTGTATTGACAGGAGGTATATGCCATTGGTTTTTTATTTATTTCGATGTGGTATAACGGAAATTTACATCTACTAGGTAGTCTTTTATCTTATTCTATTAAGATAATGATGTATTCTATTTTTAATAATTCGATTCCATAACCGTTAAAATCTCAATGGAGAATTTAGTATGTTGGATTGTCTTTTTGAAGTAGCGCTCTGCGGGCCTCCATGGCGTCTGATCTTTTAATTTAAACCTGCTGTTGGTGTGCTCGTACTGAGGAAGGCCATACTTATAGTTGAATAAAGTCAAAACTGTTCTAAAGATTGTTTTTTTTGTCCTATCAGTGAAAGGGAATTCTTTGTTACTATTGTAATAATAAAAGCGTGCATTATCAATAAAACCTTAATCGTTTTAAAGATTCATATTAAAATGTTAGAAAATAAAAAAAAACACCCTTTACCACCCTTTACCTACGAAACGGCAATACAAAAAGTGCAGGCAGCAGAAGATGCCTGGAATAGCAAAAATCCTGAAAAAGTTTCTATGGCTTACTCTACCGATACGGAATGGAGAAACAGGACCACATTTTTAAATGGTCGAAAGGAAGTAAAAGAATTTCTTCAAAAAAAATGGCAAGCGGAGTTAGACTACAAACTAAAAAAAACACTTTGGGGCTTTATGGGGAACAGAATTGCCGTTCGTTTCGAATATGAATTCCGAAATCTAGATGGTCAATGGTTTAGGGCGTATGGTAACGAAAACTGGGAGTTTGACGAAAATGGTCTAATGAAAAAGCGTTTTGCCTCAATTAATGATATACCTATCAAAGAATCAGATTGTACTTTATAAGTGAACTCATTTAGACTTTATCATTCTAAATTTATTTAAGGCCAGTACCACAAATGAGAGATAGTTGAATCCTTACCAGCTTTTCGTCGTTGTATCGCAGCTGTTAAGCAGTGACCGAAAGCTATCCATCCATGCATTGGTAGGCTCTATGGTATATCTTTGCTCATATAGTTTTTGGTAAAAATATTCGTCTCTTTCCACGTTCCAGTTTCTTTTATTGAAGCAGATGTGGGTATTGATTTCCTTGACGGCACAGGCCATTCTGAAATCCTTGGAATCAAAACCCACATCTGCTTTGAGGAACAGCTCTGCGACATCTATCCCAGAATTTTCAAGTGTTGGAGTGACCACCTCGAACTGTACCTCTATGTCATTTAGGGTGTGGTTGCCCGCCAAGGGCTCCGACATGTCCGGTGCTAGGTTGGTCTTTCTGCGATTGCGGCCCTGGTAATCCACACCCTGTCAACCCTGGCGGGAGTGTGACTTCTGTCAAGATTCACACTGGAAACGTCGAGCCTGTCGCGGTATTTTTCAAGTATGCCCGTCTAACATCGGTAAAAAGGTCACGATATATTCCCTTTCTTGAAATGATGGCAAAGACCTTTCCAAGTTAATGCTCTTTGCGCAAAAAGAGCCGTTACAGGTAAGGTATTCCCATTGCACACCTGTCTTCATCTTGTAGGGAACGGTATTGATAATCTCTGACAGCTCTGCCCTAGGGGGAAACCCGCGTCTTGGCATCGGGATGTTGGGGACTATTTCCATTTCTATGATATCTCTGTCGAGTACCTTGCACCTGGGCTATAGGGTTTGAGTGTCAAAACACAAATATGCGTAGCCCTATCTTTCTATTCAAAAAAAAGTATGAATCACTTCAGTATATAAGATAGAATTGAAGCTATTTTATAATCTTCGAACGCATAATGTCAAAATAATAAAGGCCGCTTGTATCCAAATCAGTAAGATTTTGGCTTACTATTTTCCTTTATTAAACAAATTTCACAAGATTTTACGTGATCATTATTGAATTGTAAATTTTATCGCATTTATGCCGTTTTTGTTGTGAATAAATTAGTGATTTAACAAAAACATCATTTTAAATTTATCAAATTTAACTAAACGTTGAAAAAAGTAAAATTTGTACCGGAAAAAGGATTTTTTGTCCTATCAGGTACCTTAACGCTTTTCTTATCATTGTAAGTAGTAACTAATACTACTTTAATGACTGAAAAAAATAAAGCCATTTTACTATCCATTTCATTATTCTTTCTTTTAATTATTGTGGGCGAAATTGTAACAGGAAACGGTGACCGTTCAAAAGCCAACATGACAGAATACGAAATTCTTATGGGAATGGGGGAGCCAGAAGCTCATGTTCCAGGACCTATTGAAGTGGGCAAATTGGCAATTAAGGAACTAAGCCATCCCTTTTATGACAATGGTCCCAATGACAAAGGAATAGGTCTACAACTACTATACTCCATTGGTCGTGTTATGGCAGGTTTCTTTTTAGCCGTAATAGTTGCCTTACCGGTTGGTTTTTTAATTGGAATGTCTCCAGTGTTTTACAAAGCACTGCAGCCTTATATTCAAATTTTAAAGCCTGTATCACCATTGGCTTGGATGCCTTTAGCACTTTTTGTGATTAAAGACTCTATAATGTCTTCCGTTTTTGTGATTTTCATTTGTTCTATATGGCCCATGCTAATTAATACTGCCTTTGGTGTAATGACGGTAAAAAAAGACTGGATTAATGTTAGCAAAACATTGGAAATGGGAAGTTTGGAAACGGCTATTAAAATCCTATTGCCGGCTGCTTTACCTACCATATTTACAGGACTTAGAATCTCTATGGGAATTTCATGGTTAGTAATTGTTGCCGCTGAAATGTTAGTAGGAGGAACAGGAATAGGATATTACGTTTGGAATGAATGGAACAACCTTGATCTGACTAGCGTGGTCTTTTCAATTTTAATGATTGGTTTTGTAGGGATGGTACTAGATTCATTAATTGCCTATACCTCAGGCTTTTTTAACTATCAAGAATAATATACGATGCAGCCAAAATTTTTACACATAAAAAAACTGTCAAAAAGCTTTCCTATTAAGGGACAGAAAGACCCTCTTGTTGTGTTCGAAAATGTTAATTTTTCAATGGACAAGGGAGAATTCGTTTGCATAATTGGGCATTCGGGTTGTGGTAAGTCAACAATTTTAAATGCGCTAGCAGGTTTAGATGTGCCAACATCTGGAACCATTGAAATGAAAGGTCTTATGATTACCGATCCAAGCCTAGACCGTGGTGTTATTTTTCAGAATCATAGTTTATTACCATGGTTAAGTGCCCAGAAAAATATAACCATGGCGATAGCTTGCCGTTATCCAAAAATGGACAGGAAAAATATTGAGGAAAAAGCCAGATATTTTATGGAAATGGTGGGTCTGCATGACGCCATGGACAAAAAACCTTCAGAGCTTTCTGGCGGAATGAAACAACGTGTCGGTATTGCCAGAGCATTTGCCATAGAACCAAAGTTGTTATTAATGGATGAGCCCTTTGGCGCTCTGGATGCGCTTACAAGAGGGAAACTACAAGATCAGCTAATTGAAATTTGTGATAGAACACAACAAAGTACATTTATGATAACTCATGATATCGACGAAGCTATAATGTTATCAGATAAAATCCTGCTAATGTCTAATGGTCCTCAAGCTAGAGTAGTAGAAGCTATTTCCGTTAATATTCCCAAGCCAAGAAATAGAGCGGAAATTGTAAAACATCCTGCTTACTACAAGATTAGAAATTATCTAGTTGATTTTCTGGTAAATAGATCGGAGGAAATTAAAGCTCAACTGATAAATAATACTATTTCGGATAAAGATTTTCCATTGGTAATCGACCCCTTTAAAAGCTCTTCTAGTAAGAAAAAAGTACAACAATAAGTAATCTAAAACTGTATGATATGAATAAAGAACAAATGACAAAAATCATTCTGGAAGCTAAATCAAAAAAAAACATTACTTGGGTTGATTTGGGTACAAAGACGGAATTAGACCCAGTTTGTATAGCAGCAGCATGCATGGGCAGCGCATCTTTAAACACCTTTGAAGCCGATGCGGTGGTTCAAACACTTGACCTCGGGTCAGATGTTAGCACGGCTCTTATGGAGTACCCCATGAAAGGTGAAGGTCAGGTAATACCAAGTGATCCACTTATCTATCGCTTCTTTGAAATTGCTTACGTATATGGCCCTTCTGTAAAATCGGTAGTTCATGAAATGTTTGGAGACGGTATTATGAGTGCCATTGATTTTAGCCTTAACGTAGATAAGGTTGAAGATCCTAATGGAGATCGTGTCCAGATAACCATGACGGGGAAATTCCTACCCTATAAAAAATGGTAATCCAGCACAAATGAAGTGGAATAATAACTATAAAAAAAGAAAAGTATGTCTGTAAATAGTTTAGATAATCCTTTTAGTAAAGATTCAGACCTTTCACATGGAGCCGGATGCGGCTGTGGTTCTTGCAGCCCAATGGCCAGTAATAAAGACAGAGTTAAAGAATTACCTCAAGGTGAAGAAGAAATAGTAAACAGAGTAGTTGAAACAGCTGTTGTTAAAGCCATGTTTGGTGATAACGATATGAAAAGAAGACAGTTCATACGCGCCGTAGGAGAAAAAGCATTTAAAGGTGCGTTATTGGCAGCGCTTCCCATGGGGCTACTGCAATCATGCTTTAATGAAACTAAAAAGAAAGTTGAGAATGGCGGTGCTACCGCTAAAGGAGCTTCAAAGTTGGAAAAGACAAAATTGAATATTGGATTTGTGCCAATCACCTGTGCTACCCCTATTATCATGTCAAAACCACTCGGCTTTTATGAAAAATATGGTCTGGATGTTGACGTTATCAAAACTGCAGGATGGGCAGTTGCAAGAGATAAGAGTTTGAATGAAGAATATGACGCTTCTCATATGCTCACTCCAATGCCATTGGCGATGACAATGGGAGCAGGATCCACCCAGGCAAGTTATGTAATGCCTGCAGTAGAAAACATTAATGGACAAGCCATATGTTTACACCTAAAACATAAAGATAAGCGGGACCCAAAAATGTGGAAGGGATTTAAATTTGGTGTTCCGTTCGAATATTCAATGCACAACTTCTTACTACGTTATTATGTAGCTGAATTTGGACTCGATCCAGACAAGGATATTCAAATTCGAGTAGTTCCACCACCAGAAATGGTAGCTAATCTTAAGGCAGGGAATCTTGATGGATACCTTTCTCCTGATCCTTTTAACCAAAGAGCGGTCTATGAAAATGTTGGTTTTTTACACATGTTGACAAAAGATATATGGGAAGGTCATCCATGTTGTGCTTTCGCATGTAGTCAAAAATTTGTAGATACAAACCCCAATACATATGCTGCATTGTTTAGTGCAATAATAGACGCTACACAGTATTCATCTAAATTAGAAAACAGACAACAAATTTCTGAAGCAATTTCACCTAAAAACTATTTAAACCAACCTACATCAGTGGTGGCTCAAGTTCTTACAGGGAAATATGCTGATGGTTTGGGCAATGTGCTGAATGTTCCAGATCGAATTGACTTTGATCCTTTCCCTTGGCATTCAATGGGTGTTTGGATTCTTACGCAGATGAAACGATGGGGTTATGTTACAGAAGATTTCGATTACAAGAAAATAGCTGAACAAGTATATCTAGCAACTGATTGTGCCAAGAAAATGAAGGAACAAGGCTATGAAGCACCTTCTTCAACCTATAAAAAGCATATCATTATGGGTAAAGAATTTGACCCAAATACTCCGGAAGCATATTTAGATAGTTTTGCTATTAAAAAAACAATCTCTTAATATAAAGAAGTCCTTCAATGAAAGCTTTCGAAATATTAAATCCATTCTATTTCGAAAGCTTTTTTGTGGAAAGAACTTTCAAAGCCCATAATAACAAGAGAAAACTTTGCTGGTATTATATTATAGTTTGGAGAAAAGAAAGGACTATGTGCCGCGGCTTACTGCTTGAAAAATGAGGGCACATTTTCTGCTAGAAGCTATTCTATGACTTTTTTAGAATAGTTTTTGACTGGAAAAAGTATTTCTAAATTGATCTGGAGTCTTATTGCAGTACTTTTTGAAAATTCGAATAAAATAAGAATTATCATTATAATTAAGGTTATCCGATATAGTGCTAATCGACAAGTCTGAATGTATGATTAATCGCTTTGCTTCAAGAATTATTCGTTCCATTAGCATTTCTGAGGGTGTTTTACCAACAACTTTTTTAGTTAAATAACTCAATTGCTTGGACGATATATTCATTTTATCTGCGTAAAAACTTAATCCGTTATGCTCTTTAAAATAGGTGTCAATCAATGATTCATACCGATGTAGTTGCAGCAATTCATAATTATACGCTTTGCCTTCAATATTTGTATCGCTATATACTCGAGATAACTCAATAAGTATGGCGTTCAGATGAATTCGTATCATTTGATGATAATCTAATAAGTGACTTTGGTATTCTAGAATTATTTGTTTGTAGATGTTACCAACAACTTCATTTGCCGAGGCTTCAAGTTTTAAATAGGGAATGCTAAATGTAGATTTAAAAAAAGGAAGACTATCTAATTTACTTCTTGTATAATCTTGTAGAAAATACCTTTTTGTGAAGAACAAGACATAACCATCGGTATCTGGTGATAAGAACCACTGATGCACTTGTCCTGGAGAAAGAATAAACATAGCTCCTGGTTCTATCTTATATTCATGAAAATCTATAATATGTTTTCCGCTTCCTTTTGTTATCAATAACATTAAGTAAAAATCATGGCCGTGTGGTTTTTCTATAAAGCAATTTTCTTTTATATGGTCATTGAAATTACGTACGTAGAAACTACTGTCGAATTCCATACATTCATTATAATCCTGAAAATTCGATATGTTAAACACAGGTAAGTTCTTGGCAGTTTTCATAATTAGAAATACATTAAAGTTAAACAATACCATTACGTCATTGACCCATATGAGTAATAACCAAGGAGGCAGGTTATATTCAATAGCTTTACAGAAAAACTATAAAAATAAGCTACGTATAAAAGTATGAATCAAATAAGTACATATACTTAGATAAATATAATTATAAATGATGTCTTAAACAGGTTAACTGTCTGAATTTCTATGAGATAAGACCTTATTTGTCATATTGCCAAAATTTTAAATCCTAAATAAACTATTGAAATGTATTTTAACTATTTTTTACGTTTAATTCATTAACAGTATTTTAATATGTCATTAAATAAACCACAATTGGTTTATTTAAGATGGGTCCAGAAATCGCATTAATGAAAAAGGGCTGGTAGGACTATTCTATTGGGAAGTATCGTTTTGGCTTCCTCAATTTGTTTTTCTACATATAAAATCAGGTTCTTTGATTAAAAGAGGAGAATTGCTAATAAAAAACTTGTAAATCTTGAAAACATAGAAAATTTGATTAATTCTGGTAGTGGAAAACATAGATAGTGCATCCAATTAATAGCCTTGCTAAAGCTAGCTTTTTAAGCCTACGCAGGGCCGCTAGGCCTAACTAGTAAAAGTTGACTCCATGTCTCATTTTGGATACATTAAAAGAACAATCCAAAAAGAAAAACCAGTTCTACTAGAAATTTTGTTTTATGCAGTTGCCAAGATACCATATAATCACTTTATTTGGCACCTATTTGTATTGGCAGGAGGTATATGCCATTGGTTTTTTATCTATTTCGATGTGGTATAAGATTTTTATTCCGTAACCGAATCATCACAAACAAGATCTCCACTGACATACTGAAGCCGATCTAATAGAAATTGCACTAGTCTAGGGGCTGCAAAACTTTGGGCATTGTGGGAGGGGGAGGCATAAAACACCCTTCCCTTGCCAAACCTTTTGATATATGAAATGTATTTTTCAGGTGCTGTTGCTCCTTCTCTTTTACCCCTCAATGACATCTTTGAACTCCAAAAAAAATGATTCCATCCTATTCATATGGTCATCAAGGAATATCATGGTCTCTTGCCAGGTATTTTTATTGTGGATCGAAACGCCTTCTTTTTTGACATAAACCCTCGAGATTTCCTTTTGATTTTCCAGGAAAAAAACATCTTCGAACCGTGCGGTCGGTAGATACGCTTCCAACAGAATCGATTTGAGGGAAACCAACCGTTCCCAAAGGTCGATACGGTGTGCTAAGTCATCTGATTCAATATCCATGGAAACCATGGCATAACGTACGGTAAAATGAAACTTTAATGTGAACCCTTTTATTTTCGTATTGTATCGAATCCATTTTCTGGGGTAGGATTTTCCAAAAGCGATCCAAAAGTCCTGTCGCAACCGTTTTGATTCTTCTTTACTGAACATTAAAGAAGATATGCGATTGTAATACCTAGAATGATAACAATCAATTTACGCAGGTTAAACTTATGCCCTTCAGAGCTCTCGAATAAAATAACAGTCGAAATATGGAGAAAGACGCCGATGACCAAGGCGTTGATTGCTGTAAAGAAGGTAGTGACCCATTCAAAATTAGCCGCAACATAACTGCCGAAAGGTGTCATTAGGGAAAACAATACGATGAAAAAAATAGCCTTTGATAGGGGTATCTTGGAACCCAATAGAAAAATACTTAAGATAATAGCAATTGGAACCTTATGAACAAGTATTCCATAGAGAATATGACTGTGGTTCTCAATCGGAAACCCTTCAAGGAACGAATGTACAGAAAGACTCAAAAAGAGCAACCAGGGAAAGCTCGATTTTTCACTATCCAAATGTACGTGCCCATGCTCCGCACCTTTCGAAAAAAATTCAAGGAAGATTTGTAATAAGATACCCAACATTACAAAGAGTCCAACAGTTTTTGGATCGGCATTTGCATATACTTCCGGGAAAAGTTCGAACACTGTTAAGGCAAGCAGAAAAGCACCACTAAATGCTAGAAGTAATTTAAAGTGCTCTTTGTTTTTAGGCTTTAGTACGATTACTAGCACAAAACTTAGTAACACAGCGATAATGGGCAGAAAATAGGTCATTCATAGTTGGTAATCAGCTGGTTTCTTGGCGGGTTGCTGTTAACAATTCACCATTATCTTCACAACTGTAATTAGAAGCCCAAAATTAACCTATTTTTGCCATTGATAGAATCATCTCAATGGGCAATAATTTTAAAATGGTCGCTAAAACGCTTTTCGGTTTCGAAGAGCTTTTGGCAAAAGAGTTACGTAACCTTGGAGCAGGGAACGTGAAGGAAGGTACTCGGAGCGTTTCGTTTACCGGAGATACCGGGTTTATGTACAAGGCCAACCTTTGTCTTCGTACAGCGATTAAGATTATAAAACCAATTCATTCGTTTAGCCTTCGAAATGAAAACGAACTTTATAAAAAGATTTATGCAATGCCTTGGGAAGAATATTTATCGGTCGACACCACTTTCGCCATTGATACCACGGTGAATTCAGATAACTTTTCGCATTCACTCTATGTTTCCCAAAAAGCCAAAGACGCAATTGTAGACAAATTTCGCGATATGGACGGAACACGCCCCAATGTGGATGTGAAATTTCCCGATATGCGCATTAACATTCATATTCACGAAGAGCATTGCAATGTTTCCCTGGATAGTTCTGGTAGATCATTACACCAACGTGGGTATCGCACCGCGACCAACATAGCCCCAATCAACGAGGTATTGGCCGCCGGTCTTCTTTTACTTAGCGGGTGGGACGGCCGATCAGATTTTATGGACCCCATGTGCGGTAGTGGTACTTTTTTGACCGAAGCCGCTATGATAGCCTGTAATATTCCTGCAAATATTAATCGCAAAGAATTTGCCTTTGAAAAGTGGGAAGATTTTGATGAGGCCCTTTTTGAAAAAATCACAGAAGCCAGTCTAAAGAAAACGCGGGAGTTTCACCATAAGATCATCGGTTACGATAAGGCACCGTCGGCAGTACGAAAAGCGCAGGATAACATTGAAAATGCAAACTTATCGGATTATATTACCGTAGAGCGCAAGAATTTTTTCAATACCCAAAAACCCATGGACGCCCAATTGCATATGGTGTTCAATCCGCCATACGGGGAACGCCTTAACTTAGACATGGAGGACTTCTACGCGTCTATTGGCGATACTCTAAAACAGGCATACCCTGGAACCGACGCATGGTTTATAACCTCTAATTTAGAAGCATTGAAATACGTAGGGTTACGGCCTTCCGGAAAGATAAAAGTGTTTAATAGTCATTTAGAATCGCGATTGGTAAAGTATGTCATGTACGAAGGAAGTAAAAAAGCAAAGTACAACCCTAAAACCCAAGATGCTTCCGAAGATTAAAACGGTAGAAGTATGTTTAACAATTATTAAGATTTCTGCACAAAGCGTCCGAAACACAGAGCAATACTTTTCAATTTCTTGGCCTTTGCGATACTATTTGTAGTCGCTCGCTTGATTTTGGGCAACTTTTTGTCCATGCATAGACTATTCCTGGCCCTTGTGGTGCAGCCATTATCGCGAATATCTTGGCACCCAAGTTTGGTGCTATCGTTGGTGACGATGGGGAAGAAAAGATACTTGTGAAATGGATTTTCACAAAAGGTTTCAAGGACGTCTAAACCTCGACAAAAGCCCTAATTATGGGTTATTCTTCTTGTTCTTCTAGCGCTTCCTGTTTTTCTGGTTTTACTTTTTTCGCCTTTTTATAGAGCGGTACTAAATAGGTAATCGAATAATTGTACCCCACTCCAAAACGACTGCCATCGGTCACTTTGTTAAAACCGGGAATAAAAAGGTTGGTGAATTCGGTAGATTCTTTTTCCGAATTGGTAATAAGGATGCCCAAACGTACACTGGCACCTAGGTACAGGTTCTTAAAAAGCTCCATTTTAAACCCTACCACACCTTCTAACCAAGAGGCGGTCCTTCCGGTAAATTCCCGACTGCCCTGTTCCCCAGGTGTAAACCCGTCAGGACTCCAATACCTGTTCGAATCGTAGATGTTGTAGTTGTTCACGGTTTGGCTAAAAGTGCTAAAGGCATATCGCCCACCTACGATGATCATGTTCTGTTCCCCGTACCAATTGCCATAGGTATTGTAATCGATTCCTACTTTGATATAGCTACCCGAAGTAGTAAAATCATAGAGCGGCCCTTCGTTGGTCTCAATTCGGTTGGTACCAACTACTTCGGCCCGTGTTTTTTTCTCATTGCCCAACTCACCAGCAATGTATAAGCTTTGGGAAAGGCGGTAATCACCAACGAATTCTAGACCGGTATAATTGTCATCAAATAAGGAGGTAATGGGCCTACTAAGATCAATACCTATTCGCAAACCATAAGGCTGCTCATACACGAGGGTATCCTTGGGGTTCAAATCAATGGTCTTGTTCTGACCGAAACCAGCAACAAGCACCAAAAGAAAAAAGAGGCTAGTGCAAAATTTTGACATGGGCCGAGCTTGAGTTTTCAATTAAAGGAGTAACAATTCGTATTTCGCTGATCCATGGTACCGCATCTGCCGCGAACGTACCAGTTAGCGCATCATAATTTGCAATATACCCGCAGGCGCGTGAAACGAACAATTCCTTGGTTTCATAGTCAAAGGTAACAGTGTCAACATTTAGCATGGTCTCATCATCGGCATCCGGGTTTTGTGAAAGTGTAAATGAGGTACTACCTTGGCCGATTCGCAACGGAATGGCTATCGAATCTAAAGCGGCATTTGAGATAACCGCTTGCTCCTCTGTACCATCTAGGCCTTTCACTACTAGGCTGGGAACTTCTTTCACAAGGGTGGTATCATCTTTGTCATAGAAACGTATCACCAGCAAAGGGGTGTCGGCATCCACACAGATATCATCTTTTTCACAGGCCGAAATACCCAAAATACCTATAAACAATACTAATACAAGTGCAGTTCTCACGGGGTTTCTGTTAACAATCCTGTTAGTAATTCAGCGGTACCGGGCCGGCTGGGTCGGTAGTCGAAGCCACTTTCTATAATTTCTCCTTTTTTGTTGATCAGGGTATAGGTCGGGAATCCTTTTAATGAGAGTTGATCAAATAAAGCTTCTTCTTTCCCTCTTTCAATGAAATAGTGTTTGCCGGTTACTTTAAACTTTGCAATTGTTGGTTCCCAAAGAGCTTTTTTTGATTGGTAGCAGAGATACACAAATTCAACTTGATCTGAGAATTTGGCTTTTAAAGCCGGGGTACCTTCCTTAAATTCTACCTTACAGGGTCCGCACCAGGTAGCCCAATTATCAATATAAATTACTTTACCGTTTGCATTGGAGATAATCTCATCGAGGTATTTACTAGTATCTTCGGTTGCAAAGGTCAAGAGCTTCGCATTTGCAGGAAGTTCAGGCTGTATAGATAGTTGTTGGTTTTCTGCTACCGCCGACACTTCGGATGTTGCTTTTTCTTCCTTGCAGGAATATAGCCCAACCAGAATCAGTAAAACAAGGAATTTTTTCATTCGTTCAGTTTTTCGGCTCTTTTTTCCAAAAGTACGACATTTTCAACGTGGTGTGT
>CALLVX010000048.1 GCA_938010765.1 uncultured Flavobacteriaceae bacterium
ACATGTTTCCACCTATAATTATGCGGAGAACGATCCCGTCGCGAACATCGACCTTCATGGGCTCCAAAAAGCAGGGATGCAGATAGGTATAGAAAATGCCCGTCGCCACATAAAGGAAAACGGAACGTCCGAGGACTTGGCGGCATTTGAAAGAACTCAAGATGAAATGGCATCAAAAGCTAGAATAGCGGCCGGTGTTATGGGTGTTGCTTTTGGCGTAGGTGGCGCGGTCGCAAGCTACTGGTGGCGGCGGGGTTGCCACATTTGTAGCAAATGAAGTAAAAGATGAAGCGTTGTCGCAAGCTACTGGTGGCGCAAGTGATATTTTTGACCTTACCAAGTTAGGAACAAAAGCTATAAAAGAAGGAATTGGACAGATTAAAAAGCATTTATCCTCATTGGATCAAGATGCCGCAAATGATGTAATGATTGATAGACTTGAAAAAATAGCAAATGGCGAAATTGATGCTACTGAAATTGATTCTAACTACTTTACCCATGAACTGGGAGAGAAAAAGTTAGTTGATGAAGGGATGAATCAACAAAAAGCACATATTGAAACCTTGAAAAATCAAGGTATTGAGTATGATAAAAACGCTCAAAATAAGCTGTATACGAAAGAAGCATTGGGAGCTGGGGACGAAGCATTTAGAAAAGCAGCGAAAAATTAATTGAATATAATATGAGTTTTATACATAAAGAGTATTGGGCTTGGGACGAATCTTACAATAGTACGATATATAAACTTGGTCTAGATATTTCAGGTTTGTTAGAGTCAAAATCAATTGTTCAATCCAATGACAACAAGGATGAATATAAAGTATTGGATAATGAGAATATTGATTTTTTAAACGTAACTAATAATAAGATTAAGAATATATATTTCTTTAGGGAGACTAATTTTTTGCCTAAGGAAGGATTAATGAATTTAAAGTATGAGGATTTCAAAAATGAGATTGAAAAAATCCTTACTCCGGTTGAAAAAGACTATATCGGAAATAAAATCTTTGTAGTTTTCAGAGATGGTTTTGTAGCATTCGTTGCCTTAATAGGTAAATGATTATCCCCTGCTCGCGCGATTAAAACTAATCGCTATTGCGAGGGTCCCGCTCGTACCGTGTTGAGTAAGAAATAAAGAAGAACCATAGCAGCAATGTTGTGGTTTTTTATGTTTTTATTTTTGAAACAGCCTATAGTTTACAAAAGCGAAGAACAGGCCCGATATGGCTATGGATGCAAAAGCAAAGATCCCTTGGTAGGGTTCCTTCGTAGCGTTATGAGTAATAAGAGTAAGACTAAAAATCGGATAATGACCACGGCATTGCTGTCGTGGTTTTTTTATGCGTAGGCTTTTTTGGCCTTAAAATCGCGGATTAGGCCCCCCGCTGCCGCGAGAGTAATCGCTACCCCTAGTCTTTGACTAGTGGCGGTTATGAGTTAGAAATAAAGAATTGGATAAGGACCACGGCGGGAGTTGTGGTTTTCCGTTTTTGACCTGACCGGTTTTATGCGTATGCTTTTTGCGCTGCTTTATGCACCAATATGGCCCTGTAGAGCATTTAAGGTATTGGCGATCATCATTAGAAGTGCTAACAAAGAGGCCGTATAAACGTTAAATAAGATGGTAATCATGTCCAAATAGATAAAGTAGAGTGCCGTTACCAAGGCAAAGATCAGGTGGTCCAAGAACAATAATGACCGGAATACAAACCGGTTGAGGATATAGGGTTTAATGGTTTCCCTGACCTTTTCCAAATCTTTTTTGATCTGTCGTCGTTTTTCCATATCGGTCGCGAACCTTATCAGATCCAAGATGGTCCTTATCAATGCAAGTATGTCCCCAAAACTCATAATGAATACGCTTTTTTGGTCTTGTGGTAGCTGATGGCCATATCTATAAGGTCGTAATTTTGATACGCTCCCCTTGCTGGTCCTGGTGTGGGCTAGCGCTTCGTCTTTGACGAGTGCCGTGCTGAATAAGAACCAAAGAATTTGATAAGGACCACGGCTGTACTGTTGTGGTTTTTTTGATTTTGATGCAACGGTGTGGTTCAAAACCTCCCATCCTATTCAATGTACCCCTCACCGTCATAACCTGGTCATTCGTCGATAGTGACCGCTTTTTTTGAATCCGTATTTTCTTACAAATCAGCACATTGTGCCTCCAGTTAAAGACATTTGCCTGCGCTTTAACGATCAACGAACGGTATATAGAAAGGAATTGTCCAAAGTGTATTTACTTTGAGACTCGAACCTAAACTGTACAATTGTATGATCTAAAAACTACGCTTCACACTTTAGTAGGGTCCTATCCTGTTTTAAAACAACCAACGACTCATTCAAAATCACAAAAATCCGATACTTACTATTTAACCAGGTATCACACTTTTTCGTTCCTACGGAAAAGATTACTAACAACCTTATAAATCGAACAAGTATGATTAAAAACTACACCATGTTAACAACAAAGCGCTTGTTGTCTTTCCTTGCACTGTCATTACCCCTGGCGGCAATGGCAACTTCTAATGGAGATACAATAAACACCCTACCAGCTGCCCCACCTATGGCACTGCCCGTATGTGAGTATCCGATCTTGGAATCACCGCGATGCGCGAATCAAAACTTGGCCGAAGTCTGGCTAAAGAACGCCAATGACAACTATTTCTCGATGACGACCAGCTCATCGTTCATATCCTATGATGATGGTACGGCCCATTATACTTCCATCGTTTCAAATGGGAGCGATACAGTAGAGGTCGATATTATCTTTTCTGGTTATACGACCACACCTCCGCAAAACAGTCCGAAAGAGAACTGGTGTTCTCCTCACGATACTTCCGATTGGGTATATTATACTAAGACTACAGGAACAATTATTTCTGAAAATCACGGTACTTTTACCTTGGAGCGCAAAGGCCCGGCCTTTCAATTAGGGAACGGTGCCGATGTGACCCGTGAGGGCTTTGGTGCTTCCGGTTGGTTCAATATTACCGGTGGCGGCGATGGTTTTTATACCACAGGAGATGTCAACATACAATTGGGCGAATGCGTTGCCGCATGTAACCTAAGTGCTTCTGCAGGGAACGATGTGGAGGTATGTAGCGAAGACACCGTTGAATTGACGGCCATGGTCGAAAACGCTTCTTCCTGTCCTGGTGGATGTGAATATCCCATCGAAGAAAGTGCCAAATGTGGTTCGAACGGCGAAAAAATTGAAGAGGTATGGATTAAGAACGATATCAATAATCGTTTCGTTACTACCAGTTCTTCCTTTAAGACCTATAACAACGGTACGGCGCATTATACTTCCGTTGCTTCTAATGGTACCGACAATATCGAAGTAGATGTAACCTTTTCTGGTTATACTACTACCGCACCACAAGACAGTCCGAAAGAGAACTGGTGTTCCCCACATGATACTTCCGATTGGGCGTATTATACCACCACCACAGGAACGATCGTCTCAGAATTACACGGTACCTTCGATGTTACTAGAAAAGGCCCAGCCTTTCAAATAGGTGATGGAGCCGATGTAACTCGTGAGGGCTTTGGCGCTTCGGGTTGGTTGATGATTACAGGAGGCAATGGGTATTACGAGAATGGTGATATTAATATTAAGCTTGGAACTTGTGAACCTATTAATTTTACTAGCGAAGTTGCTTATGTTTGGACTACCGAAGATGGAAACATTGTAGGGGATGCCAATCAAAAAACGATCACAGTAGATCAGAGCGGTACCTATAGGGTAATGGCTGTTGATTGTAATGATTGTGAGGCGATTGATGAGGTTGTTGTAACCATTACGGATCCCGATGCGGGCACTATTACGGCCGATGTCGATAATGTTTGTATGGAAGGAGATAGCATGATGATTTCTGCTACTCCCGATGGAAACCAAAACGTGCCAGAAGGGTATATATTGGCCTATGTACTTACATCTGGGGCCGATTTGGTAATCCAAGACCTGTCTGACACGCCTAAATTTACGGTAACCGAATCAGGAAAATATACCATACACACCTTTGTATACCCAGCTTCTTTTGATCCTTTAAGTGTAGTTGTCCCCGGGCAAACTACCGGAGTAGATGTAAACAGCTTATTAGTACAAGGTGGTGGTGAGTTATGTGCTTCCTTAGATGTTGCTGGGGCCATGGTCATGGTCGATGAGCCATTGATTATCGGAGATTTTGTATGGATTGATGAAAACCAAAACGGACGCCAAGACGATGGTGAGCCGGGAGTAAATGGTGTTACCGTTACCTTGTTCACCTGTGAAGGGGAAGAGGTGGCCAGCACCGTTACGGCCGACAGCCCGAATGGCGATCCTGGTTATTTTATGTTTGAAATTTGCCCGAATTCTGGATCGTACTATATCGTATTTGGAGATTTGCCGGGCGGGTATGAGTTTACGACTCCATTTGCTGGTGGTGATATTGCCCTTGACTCCAATGCAGATGAAAATGGGGTAACCGCTTGTTTCGAAGTGAAAGTAGAGGATGACCTTACCATAGATTGTGGTTTAAAGTCGTTATGTCCTTTAATCCTTCAATACAAGATTCGCCCTAGAGATACCGATGGGATCTATACAACTGGCAATGAAACTGCTGCTTGTTTAGGTGATGATATTATTATTCGTCTGGTAATGCCGGGCGAGGAAGATAGCGAAAGTGCTACAACGGCCTTTACAGACTGGGTATTTACCTTTAGTCTAGCAAACGGCAGCACCGCGGTAAGAGGAAATGATCAGGTGCCATATAACAATGCGGTATCGAGGTTCGGATTAAACGAAGATGACTTCGGATTGTATACTGTTTCTTGGGTAAGCGCAGATGGTTGCGAGGGTACTGCCGAGTTCACTTTGAACTTCCCTGATGAAGGCTGTAATGCCGACGGCATACGTGCCAATGATGCGAATAAGGTAGCTTCAATATTTCCAATGCCGGCGAAAAGTGGTAGTACCGTACAAATGGTGATTACTACCGATACGGGTGTTGCCAACAGTGCGGGTGCATTCCCAGCATCGAAAGAGCAAGTAAGCCTTGCCTTATATGAACTGAATTCTGGTAGAATGGTCAACCAGCCAAAAGTAATAGATATTACTAAAGGCAGAGATGTGATCAACTATGAATTGAACCAGCTTTCGAGCGGGGTATATATTCTTAGAATATCAGGGTCAAACTGGACAGATACCAAACAGATTGTAGTCGATTAAGTACACTGACCATAAGTAGGAAAGCCGCTCTGATTCGTCAGTGCGGCTTTTTTTATGCTTTGAAAATAAAATTTACAAATCTTAAGTCTTTGAGCGTAGCGATCCTTTGCCCTTTTTTCCACTGTCACCTTAAGCGCGGTCGAAAGGCTAGGAACAAGTCGAATAGGTCTCGATTCGTCCTGCCAGCCGGCTAGGCAGGCCTGGCCTGACAAAATGGTGAGCAGAGAACAGTAAAAAAGTCCTGAGTTTGAACTTGCTTGGCAGTGAACGGTAAGAAAGTGATCGGTTCGCAGTTGTGTTTGACATTTGAGTTTGAATTTATTTCATCTTACGTCTTTTCTCCCCTTCCCAAACCCATAAAGGTTTTGCCCTGCAAAATCTTTTGGAAACTGTTCGTCTCCGGGAAATCCCAACGGAATGGTACCGCTATCTTCGGGGATATAGTTGGTTTTAAAGAGATAATCCCAAAGACTAAGGCTAATAGCAAAATTCACCCCGTTTTTTCCTTCTGGCAGTACATAGGAATGATGGTATAAATGCATCACTGGGTTGTTAAGGATGTATTTCAAAGGCCCCCAACTAAGTTTAATATTGGCATGGTTTAAATGCCCGATAGTGATGGCGATAAAGTGGACGATATAGGCCTGTTCGGGCTCAAAGCCGCCAAGAATCATCACCCCGAATACTTTCAAGGGTTTGTACAATACGTTTTCCATCCAATGGTAGCGCAAATGCGCAGCAAACCCCATTTCTTTTACCGAATGGTGCACTTTATGAAAATTCCATAGCACGGGAAACCGATGTAATAACGTGTGCGTAAACCATTGAACAAAATCGAGTACTATGAAAAAAACAAGCAATTGTGCCCATTGAGGAAAGGAAGACAAATCAACCAAGGAAAGCGAATTAGGAGCAATTCCTACCTCTTTGAATAGGAGCTCTAGCAATTTATAAAACCCACTGATGATAATAGAGAAGACGAAAAAGTTAAAGAACATATAAAAACCGTCCAGCCAGAAATCTTTTCTAAAAACTGCCTGGTTTTTTCGCCATGGGAAGATAATTTCTAGCAACCATACAACCAACGAAATGGCTATAAGCCCCCAAAAATAGTTCGTATACCACGGCACATCGAATACAATCGAATTCCAGGTCCACTGTAAGCTACCCACAAAGGAATTGGCAAAGGCATCTAGGTATTTTTCCATCGGATGTGTCTTTTCAATAGTATTGACATCTTATTATTTTTGATCGATGAGGCCAAGAGGCTACCATTTGTATTTCATAATTGAACTGCCAGTTAAATGTCATTATTCTCACAGCGTAGCGGTCTTTCGTCTTTTTTATTGTCACCTTGAGCCCAGTCGAAAGGCTAGGAACGTGCCGAGTAGGTCTCGACTGCGACTGCCGGCCGTCTAGGCAGGCTCGACCTGACATTGCAGTTTTCAATGGGCAATTAACAGTAATCAGTTTGAACTTGACATTTGTGTTTGAATTTTTTTAAGTCTTCCGTCATCTAATATCCTTCGTTTTTTTTCCCTCAGCGAAGCGGTCTTACGTCTTTTATCTATTTTCTAACCTCTTCATTCCTCCAACACATACCATTCAACACCTTTCAACCTTTGTCGCCTTCCTTTTTTCTCCGGTGAATAATTCGTAACTAAATAATTTACGATAATCGCTTCATTGGCGCCAAGGTCCCACAGATTCTGGGTTTCTTGCATCCATCGAATGGTAGCGATCCATCCCTCTTTGTTCATTTGGTTTTGGGTAACCAACTGGGCCGAATGGCAGGAGGTACAGTTGGTAACGACCTCCGTAAGACCTTTCGCGTCTATTAGCCCCGTGCGAAGATGAATCCCATTCTCGATTCGGTCGGGATCTGCCTCGGGAACTTTCACATAATCGCTTTCAGAGGAATCGGTTTTTTGTGTCATAAAACAATACACTAAAAAAAAAAGCCCTCCCACAAGCAGAAATCCGAATAGGAACGTCTTGCTGTGTTTTGTAAAACTGCCTTGGTCATTATGCTCCATTATCAGACTATTTTAACTGCAATACGATGGCAGGCATTGTTCAAATAGCCCTTGGGATTCCATCCCGGCAGTACCATGGGTTGCGCTGTTCCTTGGCTGTCGGTGGCCCTGGCCCATATTTCGTAATAGCCGTTTTTAGGGAATGCGACGGAGGCTTTGAAATGTTGCCAAGCCAAGCGATTGAAGGGTTTTTCAACGGGGCACCTGATCCAAGTAGCGCCAAAATCAATGGAATACTCCATCTTGGCTACAGCCAATTCACCTGCCCATGCATGCCCTCTAATCGTTAGTTTTTTTCCTTCCTTGATCGTAGCACCCGATTGCGGATAGGTAATGAGCGACTTTACAGGCATCGATTCAATAATACACATATCCTCATCTTTGACCTTGGTGCCTGGAGCAACCGGTTCACAGGGAACCCGATAGGCCGTGCCGGTCATTTTTGGGCCATCGTGTACAATGTTGCGAATGCTGATACGGTTGATCCATTTCCCGGAAACCGAAGCCGGCCATCCCCCGGCAACAAGCCGCAGGGGAAACCCATGGGCGAGGGGAATGGGAGCGTCGTTCATTTTGAAGGCCAACAAGGTTTCATCTTGTAGTGCTTTTTTCATGGGGGCGCCTCTAGAAATGGGTTCTTTTTCAGGGTCTCTGCTGAGGTGCTGATCGGTGGCATGGTACCCAACGTATACGGCGTCATCCTTAATACCTGCATCGGCAAGAACATCACGCAATCGAACGCCGGTCCAGTTGGCACAGGAAACCGCGCCGACCGTCCATTGGTTGCCCTTGGCAGGTGGGTCGAATTCACTGCGGCCATTGCCTCCACATTCTAGGGTAAGTTGATAGGTATAGTGTTGAAATTTCGCTTTTAAATCGGAAAGCGAATAGGTTTTTTGTTGTTTTGCGGCTTCCCCATCAATGGTCAAGGTCCATGTGTCAGCATCAATATTTTCGGGAATCAAGCCATTGTTTCTGAGGAACATGCAGTTGTTTGGCGTCACCCTGTCATCTAGTAGATGGGCTTTGGCCTCGATATTCCAAGGCTTTTTGTTCAAGACCGTCATACGGGAATCTTTTTTGAACAGGGTAAAAGGATCAGGCTCCTGCAATCCTATGGGAGTATAGCCTTCGGGCATATGGGTTCCGAAGACCAGTTCGGTTCCCAGGGCAGTGGCGAATGTACCTAGAAGGGTACGTTGTACAAAATTTCGTCTTTTCATGCGCGAAGTGTGCTAATAGACACTAAAATAACACTTTATTACCCATCTTGGATGTAACCGATGTTACTGGCCATGAAAAAACTCAGCTGCCCCTCATACCTGCTAAGAATCATCTTTCTATAGGTTTGGCCGATAAGTATGGTATGCACGCTTATATGAATAAGGTTCCCTTCGATCGTCTTAATTTTTGGTTAGGAAACGATAAATGATTTATGAACCCTGCTAAAAATGGCCGGTGGCAAGATTTTTTCAAAGCCCGAAATTTTTTGAATGGTAAGAATCACCTCATATCCAGATATACCTTGCAGTAGTTGCCAGGGGCTTCGATATGGGTTAAAGACTAGGCCATGATCATGACCAAGTACGTCGGATTTTCTGAAGATCGAACAGCGGTAAGTTTTGAAGCCTCGCTAAAACCCGGCAGAAAATACCAATTGCAATTGCCGAGCAAGTTTATAGATGCGACCGGCTATTTTAACAAACCATATCTGATAGAGTTCGAGACGAAAAAATAGCTTAACATCCAATAATAGCTTAGTTGTCTAATGAATCGCGAAAATCATCCAATGCTGAATACCTTGTTTTTCGCAACGGCTTTAAAAAAGCCTTGTACTTTAGGCGCGAAAAATCTTTTTTGGCCATTTCCGTATCCAATGATTGGGTAGGACGATCTTGCAAATAGCGATAACGGTCAAGGACGTTTTCTTCTTCTATTGGTAAAAAACCAGCGCCAGACGCATGCTCCTCGAATTTGATTTTTACATGCCGGTAAATATGGGTCCCTTTTAAGCTAAAAGCCTTCAGCAATACTTCGATTTCTTGCGGAAGGTAGGCCTTCTTAAAATGTTTGTATCGAATGTGCCTATAACTTCTATTGAAGGTTTTTCCGCCTTTGTCATACATCTCGGATTTGTAGAAAAGGCGACGCACCCCATAGTTTTCATAATCGACCCAAGCATACCCGAGCAAGTCGCTATGTACCCCGCTTTTTTGTAAAATAGTGGTCAAAACACTGTCGGTTATCGGCATTTGGTTCTGGCCAAGGGACCGTGCGCCCGAAGCCAAACTTTTTTTGGTGGCCCTAAATTGCTTGTTGGCCTTTTTCAGGTTTTTCGTATGTGTATATCGCTGGTTACTGGTTCTAGCTGGTTTTGTTTTGATGAGATAGTGTTTTCTCCCATCAATTGTTTCAAAGGCGATTACTTTTCGGTAATTCTTGCTAAAATCTTCTTTTAATAAAAATCCCCTTCCCCTTTTTGCCAGTCCCGAAAACTCATACCGATCAAAGAAATCATACAAGTTCAATGCAATAGGATCTGTACCAAAAGGAGGTTTTTTTAGGGTGTCGAATCGGATAAAGTCGGCTGTAGTTTCGATGGTATCGATTTGAATCGCTAAACTATTGGTCGTAAACCCTTTAAAGTTGCTGCTACCATACATCTTCATGGTGCCGAGAAAGTGTTTTTTGTTTGGCGCCGAATCATATTCAACGAACAATGTTTGAGTAATCTTAATTTTTGCAGAAACCCAGTTAGTCTTGTAGTTTGCCTTATTTCTCTTAGTAGACTCTTTGATGATGGGAAAGGCGTTCAAGGGCGTAACGACCACTTCATCTAAACTAAAAATTGCCTCTTCCAATACAATGGTCGGATCAATTTTAAGAGCCGTCATGGTTACTTCTTTAGTCTTAAAACCAACGGCCGATATAGTGAGCATCGCTTTAAGGTTTTCGTTTGATAATAGAAGCTCATAAAACCCATTTTCGTCTGAACTTGTGCCGCGCTGCTCACTCACATATAGATTGGTATAGTGTATTGGGGAGCCATCCAGGGCCGATAACACTTGACCGACTATTTTATCTGGTTCTTGGCCAAAAATACCTCCTATTTGAAGCAATATATAGACCAGTACAAACTGTTTTTTCATACGAGTGTAAATTAGTTATTTCCAATTTGTTTTCTAATGATTTGAGAACCAATCTGTTTTCTACGAAACGACTGCTAATAAACTGAAAATGTTTTTTCTAGTACGTGGTACTATTATTCTCTATATTTATAGTACATTTCTAGCAGTAAATTCCCTCATAAATTTTTGAAGCCTGTATGTAGTAGACCATCTATGGTTTGCCTCGGGCACGTTATTGAATTTTATAAAATACCTATGCGAAAATTATACTCCTACAAAGACCTTGCGGTCTCCGTAGCCGACGAAACGGAGGTTACATTTTCAGTTGAGCTTGTTTCAGACGGGAACATCATATCAACGACGATCAACATTCCAAAACTACCTCCTGAAGAGGATCCCGTAATTGAGGATGCAGGGAGTGCTTCGATAGGAAAAGCAAAAGATTTAAGAGGTGATGCCACGGTAGTTTTTTCGGATATTATCAATTTGATTCCTCAGGAAGATACCATCGAAATACACTATAAAGTTAACGGCGAACTAGTGCTTGCACATAAAAACCTAAAGTCTGAAGAAGTGCGGCCTCTTGTATTGCTGCTTATAAAATTTGTAGAATAATGAAAGCAAAAATAACAATCCTGATTTCTTTGATGGTTTTACAGTCGGTATGTGCACAAGAAAAACTCACGCCGCTTAAGACCCCGACGTCACCAGCATCCAGTGTTTTGGGATTACAACCAACAGCGGTGCTTACACCAAAATCGTACGATGCGCTTGAAGCGGCCGTGTATTCGAATTTTATTGGAGATAATGGCATAAACGTACCCGATGATTTTGCGTTGGAATTCGCGCCTTATTGGACAAAAGACCACGGGCTCACAGTATACGACTATCTTTATGCAAAAAGCGTGGGGGAGCAGCTGAAAAGAAACACCTCATTTTCGGTGGCGACGACACAAAGCCTGGTCCTCAACGATTCGGTAAATTCTACGGCAATTGCCTTAGGTATTCGTACCTCCTTATATTTCCCGAATAAGAGTGATCGGCAGGCTGTAGACAGTCGTTTGAAGGAGTTGCGGGCAAATCAACGAACGGTGTCTGGCATTGGGGCACAAGTAACGCCCTTTGCATTTACGGACGGTAGTTTTGAGGATTTTTGGGCCCATTCAAAAATGCATATCGAATCGTTTCTAAGGATAGAATACCCCAATTTGACCGAGCAAGAAACGAATCAATTTCTAAAAGACCTATTCGAAAAAGGAAAAGGAATGGGGTATGATAGTACCAATAATGATGCGTTTTTGGCAGCATTTATCAATAGCATAGATGAGAAATTGAACGGGGACCAATTGTTTACTGAATTTGAGGGTTATATTAAAAACCGATATGGCCTTACCGTTGATATTGCCTATGCGAACCTGATCAGTTTTCCCACTAACGATTTTGAGTTTTCGATTTTACCAAAACAGTCGCTCTGGATCACACCTGCTTATAGGTTTAAGGACGGGTTCGATTTTCTAAAAGTATTGGCCGTATTGCGTTATGAATGGTATGATACCGACTACTATGCGGGGTATTTTGAAAACACACAATTTTATAGCAATAATCTTGATTATGGACTGTCGGCCATCGGAGACTTCAATAAATTTTCGGTGCAGTTAGAGCTGATCGGGCGCAGTAGTAGTGCCGAAATACCCTCAGGGACAGATGTACAAAACAATCCCTTATTTCGAAAGGTAAGCGATTCCGATTTTCAATACATCGCCACTTTCAGTTACAACCTAACGGAACAGATCAACCTATCGTACAGTCTTGGCAATCGTTTTGAGCCGGTCACCAACGATCAAAATACAATAATATCGCTCCTAGGCCTCAATTTTGGTTTTGGTGCGCCTAGTAAGAAAGATTTGGGTCTTGTGCAATATTTGGGAGACTAGAACTGCTCCAAAGGGGACAGAAGAGCCAAAAGGCTTTGGTGTCATTGTTGAATGTCCTCGTTCGTCAATTGATAATCATACTGATAAAAACGTTTTGAAGGGGTAGAGGATTTCCAGTAATCATCTATTTTAAAAATATTTCTACCGGCAGTTTCGGGTTTGTAAACTTTCAATACTTCTTTCGCTGTATTTGTAATGTATACCGAATCGAGGCCGTCCAATGACACTTTGAGAAAGCTGCCGATAGTAGAGAAACCTTCCCGATACAAAATGATTTCTTCGGAGCCCATTTCAAAGGTTTTGTTTAGGTCGGTAAATTCTGCGGAGACAAATGTAATCGATAAATTCTGCGAGGTGGTGTTTTCAATATTAGCATCCATCAGTGATACAGGGTCGCAACTAAAACACAAGATAGCAGTTAAGATACCCAAAGATATTCTTTTCATTTTTTTTATTGCAAAACAAGCAAACAGATGATTACCCTACTTGAGGTTTATTGAAAAACTTAATTAGAACTAGTTGTTCGTTTAGGGTTTTCCTTTTTCAACTATAAGTATACCAGTATTTTATGAGGAAATAATGATTGTGATGATATTGATTGTAACAATAAAAAACTTGGGGGTCCTTTAGGTTTTTTTATTTTTGGAAGAGCCAGTTATAGTCTTTTAAAAGACTATAAATTGATTCAAAACCATTACTCACTATGGGGACGCAAAAATCTTAATAAGTTATTTGTCCGTCGTTATTGAAGTTTGGATTTGTGTAAATATAAAAATGAACCTCATTTTCGGGAAATTTTCCCAATAATTTGTTCCATTTCCTGACATCTCTCCTGGCTAGGGCATAATTGGGGTTTATGTATGGTTTAATATGATGCAATATATTTTGTATTAATTCAGCGTGTTTTGAATAGGTGTGTATTTCCCAAGACCTTGCGATATCGCTTCTTGGAAAAGTACCTAATTCAAAATCAGTTGAAAAACCTGAATCAATTAATAAAGATTCAAGATTACGTATAATCGTATCATTCTTTCGGGTCTTTCGGTCTACGTGAAATTTAATTCTAGGGGCACCCTGATATGCTCTTCGAATCTTTTTTAGCTCCATTTTAATCGCTTGCTTTCTGGCATTTGAAAATGGTCTAAAAATCTCACTTGCCGCAACTTCGTTCCCTGCTTTCAATTCTTTGCCCAGTTTGTCTAAAGCAGTGGTAGAATCAAGGGCAGGGTAACTTTTTAAGGCGACTTCTACAAAGGATTTCATTATTCCTTTTAGGTAGTTTAGGTTAGCATCGGCAATACTGTCGTTATCTGCCGCAAACTTCATATTTAGTTCAGCACTTTTCTTAAGGAAAGTTATTTGTTTATCTTTATCTAACTTGATCTTTTGTATTGTGGATTCTAAGTTTTTGGAACTGTAGTGACCTGTTAAAATCACTACAATGGTTAATAGGGTTAAACCCACGATAACTTTTGGCACATGTACTAGAAATCGTTTGCGTTTTGTGATGAATGGGTTAGACCATCCTCTTTTTAAAAGAATTTGCAAAACAATTAGCAACACTACGGCAATTGGCGCAAGTAATTTTAGCAATAGCATATTATTTATGTTTCCTTAATTTATTAAGATAACCTGTTGCATTTTGATAAAATTCTGTTGGTTCGAGTGAATTTCAATGATGAAAAAGTAAAATTTATATCGAGAACAAAAATTTAAGAAAAACGGGTCCTACTATATAATGTATCAAAAAAGGCAAAACTCCCCCAATGAGTAATAAAATCAAGGTAGTTTAAAGGTGGAGGTATTCAGAACGGAAATTGTAATCTATAATTAAAGTATATACCTGACTGCCGTCGGCCAAGTTGCTCTGAGGCTTGTTACGAAGTCGAATTTCGAATTTCATTTCAATTCCTCGAGGCCGTTTATATAGTTTTCGAGAGGTATAGTTATTCGATAAATGGTGTTGTTGAACGATAACAAATATGTTTTAATTTGGATTTATGATGGGTGTATGAAGGTAGTGCCGGTTTAGTGGACCCAAGATATTTTGTTTCAGGCTAGGCTTTTTAGGATGAAAGTCGTACACACTTGCTAGTAGGATGCTTAGTTGTGTTGAGCATATTCAATATTACAATTAGGAGTTGAAATTATTTGAGCAAATCTAATCGCAAGGTATTATTCCTTGACAATAAGTTGTTGATCTGCCATTTCTTGTGAATGTAGTTTAAAGTCATTTTAGCTCTAAAAGAAAATTGATATTAAATGTTGGCAAACAATAGCATATTAAATGGTTGAGAAAAAAGCCAATTAGTTATACCTATGTTGTACCCACTCCATAAAAAAAAGGGCTTCAATCACTTGAAATCCTTGTCTTCACTAGTAGCGGGAACTGCCCCGACGCTTCGGGGGAACCAGTGACCTTTTCCCCAAAAAAAACAATTTTAAACAAAAAACCTCCCAGTTTCCTGAGAGGTTTCTTAGTAGCGGGAACTGGACTCGAACCAGTGACCTTCGGGTTATGAGCCCGACGAGCTACCTACTGCTCTATCCCGCGATGTGGACGGCAAAGATACAATACATTCTTGGTTTAATCAAAACTTGTTTGAATAATCTTTTCACTTCCATTGAACAAAAAAATTCCTAAAATCCATACCTTCGGATTTTACAGTCTATGGAAACAATCAACAGTTTTTTACAAGATGCCAATTCCTATGCCAATTGGCCCATGTTTATTTTATTGATAGGTGGTGGATTGATGCTTGTTTTTTACTCAAAATTTTTACCCTATCGTTTTTTTGGCCACGCGATTGCTATTACTGCGGGTAAATATGACAATAAGAACGCCAAAGGGGAAGTGAGTTCTTTTCAGGCCTTGTCGGCGGCAGTTGCTGCTACGGTAGGCTTGGGAAATATCTCCGGGGTCGCCATTGCCATTCACGATGGAGGGCCCGGCGTGGTTTTTTGGATTTGGATCACCGCCTTGATCGGTATGTGTATTAAATTTTATAGCTGTAGCCTGTCTATCATGTTTCGTGGTACCGATTCCGAAGGGAAACTGCAAGGA
The DNA here is from genome assembly GCA_938010765.1 of uncultured Flavobacteriaceae bacterium. Lineage (GTDB taxonomy): Bacteria > Bacteroidota > Bacteroidia > Flavobacteriales > Flavobacteriaceae > Pelagihabitans. Next base: position 15,375 of record CALLVX010000048.1, read on the forward strand.
GGCCCAATGTATTACATCACCGAAGGCCTTGGGGAGAAATGGAGGCCCTTGGCTATTTTCTTTGCTGTATGTGGTCTTTTTGGTTTCCTGGGCGTATTTACTGCCAACCAATTTACCGATACTTTTATGACAGTTATAAAACCAGAGGAAAACCTAATGGCGCTCGGTGGTACAACGGAAGATCCTTTGTTTTATTGGAAATTCTCTATTGGAATCGTACTCGCTATCGTAACTTCTTTTGTGATTTTTGGCGGACTTTCCAAAATTGCGAAAGTCGCTTCGGCGATCGTTCCTGTGATGGTGGCCGTGTATTTGATTGCGGTAATCGTGGTCATGGTAATGAATGCCTCAGAAATTATACCTTCCTTAGAATTGATTATTACAGAAGCTTGGAATTTTAAAACCATCGTCACCGGCGGTTTTTGGGGTTTGATCATTATCGGTGTTAAACGAGCAATGTTCTCAAATGAAGCAGGTTTGGGTTCCGCCCCAATGTACCATGGGCAGTCAAAGACCGATAATCCTATTAAGGAGGGCTTAGTGGCAAGTTTGGGTCCGTTTATTGATACGATTCTAGTCTGCACCTTTACAGCCATCGTGATTATTCTAAGTGGTGCTTATCTTGAAGATTCGAGCGGTATCGTAATGACCTTAAGCGCTTTTGAAAAGTCGCTTTTTGGTTTTGGAGATGACCTTTTGATGATTATTGTAACCGCTTTCGCAATGTCTACCTTATTTACCTATTCTTATTATGGGGTGAAAAGTTTGTCCTTTTTGACCAATGCAAAAATCGGAAGACTCTATAATGTATACTTTGTATTGATGATCGTTTTTGCGGCGGTCGCTTCTTTAGAACTCGTTAAAAACCTTATAGACCTGTCATATGCGCTAATGGTTATTCCGAATATGATTGCGGTGTTATTATTAGCTCCTAAGGTGAACGCCGCAGCCAAGGAGTATATGGCTAAACTAAAAAGCAACGCCTAATTGGTTTTTAAAGCTTATGACATAGTACTACCTTTGCCCCATGGAAATCAAACACAAAGCAGGCTTTGTCAATATTATCGGGAACCCCAATGTAGGGAAGTCGACCTTAATGAATGCCTTCGTGGGCGAAAAACTTTCGATTATTACTTCCAAGGCGCAGACCACACGGCATCGAATTCTAGGCATTGTGAACGGGGACGACTTTCAGGTAATCTTATCCGATACACCGGGAATCATCAAACCGGCCTATGAACTGCAATCCTCTATGATGGGTTTTGTCAAATCGGCTTTTGAAGATGCCGATGTCTTGCTCTATATGGTAGAAATTGGCGAAAAGGCATTGAAAGACGAGGCGTTTTTCGAGAAGATAAAAAATAGCAAGATTCCTGTATTGCTTTTGCTAAACAAGGTAGATACGACTACACAGGAAATATTGGAGGCACAAGTACAGTATTGGCAGGAACTGCTTCCCGCAGTAGAGTTGCATCCCATCTCTGCCCTATCGAATTTTAACGTGAAGAACGTTTTTGAACGTATTATCGAATTGCTTCCAGAGGCACATCCTTACTATCCAAAGGACCAATTGACGGACAAGCCGGAGCGATTTTTTGTAAATGAGACCATTCGGGAAAAGATTTTGATCCACTATAAAAAAGAAATCCCCTATTCTGTTGAGATCGAGACCGAGGAATTTTTCGAGGACGAAGACATTATTCGTATGCGGTCTGTGATCATGGTAGAACGCGATTCCCAGAAAGGAATCATTATCGGGCACAAGGGTAGCGCTTTGAAAAGAGTCGGAATCGAATCCCGTAAAGACTTGGAGAAATTCTTTGGCAAACAAGTACATATAGAACTGTATGTGAAGGTTAATAAGAATTGGCGCAGCAATGCACGGCAGTTAAAACGTTTTGGTTACAATAACTAAACCTTGGTAACCTTTTGATAGTAGTCGACTAACCATTATTTTTTATTGGCCTAACATCTACTTGTCATAAGAACTTCATCTTTGAATCACTAAAACCGATCAAGATGAAGAATACACGTAATTGGGCCGTATTGGCTTCCCTATTTTTTACATTTTCCTGCAGCAAACTCGACGATTTTATTGGCGATGGGCATGATGACGATGCGCCCGTGTGGGTCGATTTTAAATTTAGGGCTTCTTTACAAGTAGGGGGCGAGGGCGCCGCCGAGATTTCAGCCTTTGATCCTTCGACCAATAAATTGTTCGTGGTAAATGTGGAAGTTGATGAAGTGTCCGTGTTTGATATTACGGATATCGATTCGCCCATAAAACTCACCTCCCTACAGTTAAATGGTGTGGGTAGGCCCAATAGCGTTTCGGTAAGCAATGGCAAATTGGCTGTGGCCGTCGAGTCTTTCGACAAGCAGGCAAATGGGTATATCAAAATATATGATACTGAAACGCTCGCTTTTTTAACGGCCTATAGTACGGGTGCTTTACCCGATATGGTCGCTTTTTCTCCCGACGGCAAGTACGCCGTGTCTGCAAATGAGGGAGAACCGAACCACGATTATACGAACGACCCTTATGGAAGCGTCACTATTGTAGATATGAACGATAGCAGCGCGCGTACCATTTCATTTAGCGGCTTTGAAAGCCAATTAAACGCCTTAAAGGAAAAGGGCTTTCGGATTTTTGGTCCCAATGCCAGTTTGGCGATGGATGTAGAACCCGAATATGTGGCAATTTCCGATGATTCAAAAACTGCTTGGGTAAGCCTTTAAGAAAACAATGGTGTTGCCAAGGTAAACCTAGAAGCTGCCGTTATAGAAGCGATTTACCCCCTTGGTTTCAAAGATTATTCTTTGCCGGGAAACGAAATCGACCCAAGCAACAAGGACGATCAAATGATATTGGCAAATTATCCCGTATTCGGAATCTATCAACCAGATGCCATCGCGTACGTGATGATCAATGACACCGAATATTTTATTACGGCCAACGAAGGCGATGCGAGGGAATATGAGGGCGATCCAGGCTTTGTAGAAGAAGAGCGTATCAAAGATATCTTGTTAGATAGTACCGCCTTTCCCAATTATACCGAACTACAAGAAGAGGAAGTTTTGGGAAGCTTAAAAATTACGACGACCCTGGGTGATCCAGATGGGGATGGTTTCTTTGACCAACTCTTTAGCTATGGGGCACGTTCCTTTACCATTTGGACGACAAATGGTGCCATGGTATATGATAGTGGCAGTGAGATCGCTCGAAAGACCTTGGAGTTAACCCCTGGCGTATTTAATGGTGGCGATAGCCGTAGTGATGACAAAGGAGCAGAGCCAGAGTCTGTTGAAGTGTTAAAGGTAGGAGACCGCTACCTTCTTTTCGTAGGCCTGGAACGCAACGATCAAGTGATGGTATACGATATTTCAGATCCTAGTTCCCCCAAATTTTTGGAGTTGCTTTCAAACGCCGGTGATGAGGGCCCGGAAGGGCTCTTGGCCATCCCAGCGGCGGAGAGTCCCACCGGAAAAGACCTACTTGTGGTTAGTAATGAGGATACGGGAGGAGTTACTTTTTACGAAAATTAAATCCAAACAGCTTCTGAAAAATTCGATTCGGTGAAAGGGAGGTGCTCGTCACCTCTCTTTTCTGTTTATTTTGAATACCTTTGCCCATTAAAACCAAGATATGGGCGCTATTGTTGCCATTGTAGGAAGACCGAATGTGGGGAAGTCGACATTTTTTAATCGACTGATCCAACGCAGGGAAGCAATTGTTGATGCTGTGAGCGGGGTGACCCGAGATCGTCATTATGGGAAGAGCGACTGGAACGGAAAAGAATTTTCCCTAATCGATACAGGGGGTTATATCGTTGGAAGCGATGATATTTTTGAAAAAGAGATCGATAAACAGGTAGAGTTGGCCATTGATGAGGCCGATGCCATTGTTTTTATGGTCGATGTAGAGTCGGGTGTCACCGGAATGGATGAGGATGTGGCCAAGCTATTGCGCCGTGTTGATAAACCTGTTTTTCTGGCCATCAATAAGGTCGATAATGCCAAGCGTGCAGCTGATGCCGTTGAATTTTATGCCTTGGGTCTTGGGGAGTATTTCACCCTTTCAAGTATCAACGGCGGAGGAACAGGGGAACTATTGGATGCCCTGGTAAAAGTATTGCCAGAGGCGGAAGAAGAGGTAGACGAATTGCCAAGATTTGCGGTAGTCGGGAGACCCAATGCCGGAAAATCCTCCTTTATAAATGCACTGATAGGCGAAGATCGGTACATCGTTACCGATATTGCCGGAACCACACGCGATAGTATCGATACGAAATACAACCGTTTCGGATTTGAATTCAACCTAATCGATACCGCCGGTATTCGAAGAAAGGCGAAGGTGAAGGAAGACTTGGAATTTTATTCGGTAATGCGATCCGTTCGGGCCATTGAGCATAGCGATGTTTGTATTCTATTGTTTGATGCTACCCGAGGTTTTGATGGGCAAGTATCGAATATTTTTTGGTTGGCGCAACGCAATAATAAGGGAGTGGTGATCTTGGTGAACAAATGGGACTTGGTCGAAGATAAGGAGACCAATACCATGAAAGAATATACCATTCGAATTAAACAAGAGATCGAACCTTTTGTGGATGTGCCGATTATTTTTATCTCTGTACTAAACAAACAACGTATTTATAAGGCAATTGAGACAGCGGTCGACGTATACAAAAACCGCTCTAAGAAAGTAAAGACCAGCGAACTCAACGATGTAATGCTGCCAATTATTGATCATACACCGCCTCCTGCTTATAAGGACAAGTATGTAAAGATCAAATATATTACCCAATTGCCGACCCTCTATCCGCAATTTGCCTTCTTTTGCAACCTTCCGCAGTATGTACGGGAACCGTACAAGCGTTTTTTGGAAAATAAGCTGCGTGAGAATTTCGATTTTACCGGTGTGCCGGTTACCATTTATATGCGTAAGAAATGATGGTTTTTAGACTTTTTTAAGGTCTTTTTTTAGCAATTTCCTCAAAGGGCGTCTCTAAAATATCGTACCTAGCAATTTTGTACTAAAATTCTGTTAATGAAAATTGGTTTTTTCTTCATTGGGTTATTTTTGTTCGCTTCAAACCATCATCAACAAAACGAGCCAATCAATGACCAAGCAGTTTCTCTGTGCCTTCTTGTTTCTTCTTAGTTTTTTTATTGTAATGCACAAAGCTTTACCGTTAAGGGAAAGGTAATTGATGCATTATCAAAAGCGCCGCTAGAGGCGACCACCATTTACGCAGAATCTCCACAAGATAGTTCGCTGATTGGCTATACGATTTCCGATAAGAATGGCTTTTTTGAATTAGAGGAAAAAACGACTATCATCGAATTGAATCTCTTTTTCTCTTTCAATGGGTATAAGACCTTGGCAATGAAAGTTGAGGTAAAGCCACTTTTAGAGTTGGGAACCGTTCAAATGGAAGAACAGGCAGAAGAATTGAAAGGCGTAAATGTAATTGGGGAACGTGTACCTATTACCGTGAAAAAAGATACGCTCGAATTTAATGCCGATTCCTTTAAAACCCGGCCCGATGCTACAGTAGAAGATGTGCTCAAGAAACTACCGGGAGTCGAAGTAGATAGCAATGGTAAGATAACAGTAAACGGAAAAGAAGTGAGCCAGGTACTGGTAAACGGGCAAGTGTTTTTTAGTAAGGATCCTACCGTGGCGACCAAGAGCCTCCCGAAAGACATTATCAGTAAAATTCAAATTACCGATACTAAGACCAAGACACAAGAATTTACCGGGGAAGCGGGCGATGGAGATACCAAGACCATTAATTTAATGGTCAAGGAAGATAAAAGCAAAGGGTACTTAGGAAGGGTTACGGCCGGGTATGGTTCCGATAAACGTTATCAGGCAAACGGACTGCTAAATTATTTCAACAATAAAGAGCAGATAAGCGTAATTGCCGCATCTAACAATATAAATAGTTCAGGTTTTTCTTTTGATGAAATCTATGACATGATCGGTAATACGAGTCGGGGAGGTGTTCGCATGAATGGAGAAGGGGGGGCAAGTAGGAGGACTCTCCTTTGGTTTTGGCCAAGGAATTACAACTTCTTCTACCTTGGGGGCCAGTTATGCAAATGCGAAAAAAGGAGAATATGAAGTAAATGGAAACTACTTTTATGCGTATTCAGATTCGTTTAACGATGAAAAAACTGCACGGGAAAATATACTGCCCAGCGGACGGTTTTTTACAGATAGTGAATCTAGTTTTCAGGGGACTACAAGTTCAAATAGAGGCGCTGCTGCGCTTGAGTTCCATATTAGCAAGACCATGCGTATTACCGTGGAACCTTCATTGAGCGTAAATCATACCAACTCTTTTGATACTTCGAGTAGTATATCATCTGATGAATCGGGTACTGTTCTTAACACCAATACCACCGATAGAACCGGTGATGGCCTGCAACGAAATTATAGCAATCGTTTCGAAGTATTAAAGAAGCTAGATACCATAGGACGCTATGTAAAAGCCTACTTTAACAATACAAATTCGGAAAATAACAATGACACCCGATTGATTGCCGATAGCCGTATTCTTGGGGATACTCCTAGTGTGGGTTTATTGAATCAATCTACCACGATCAGTAACAAGAACAACGAGTATGAATTAGGTGGGGAATACCGACAACCACTTGGCAATAAGATGTTTCTCGATTTCGGATATGAGTACAGAAACAACAAACGGGAAAATGTACGATCCGTCTTTGATTTTGATGAAACGACAGCCACTATGGTGGTATCGGATATTCAAAGGAGATTAAAAAAGACAGCACCTATACTTTAAAGCTGAATATCAGACCTTATTTTAACCTGCAGAAGAATGTTGGGTTTACGAATGGGGAGCGTTTAGAGGCACGTAGAAATTCGTTCAGTCCAAGAATTACCACTACGTTTAAATTTCGAGAGCTGGTCGAAATAGAACCGGGCTATAGTATCTCGTTCAATAGTACCCGTTACAATTTGGACAATCTAGAAGATATTAATTTCACATCACATAGAGCCGAGCTGAAGACGACCACTTATTGGCCCAAGAACGTGGTTTGGGGCAACGATATCAGATATAGTTACAATGGTAATGTGGGCCCGGGCTTTGACAAGGACGCCCTTTTTTGGAATATGAGCCTTGGGGTGCAATTGTTCAAAAAGAAATCTACTTTGAAGGTAGTGGCCTATGATCTTTTGAACCAGAATATCAACACGCGCAGAAGCACGGGGCAAGATTTTATTCAAGATTTTCAAGGTACGGTTTTAAGAAGGTATTTTATGCTAAGTCTCAGTTATAAGTTCGATCAATTCGGTGGGGGTAAATCGAAAGGAGACGGGATGCTATTTTTCTAATTTAATTCCACTTATACATAAGGGAGTCCAATCCATTTGAAATACCCTGATAATAGTCCCCTTCCCTAAAATGAGGAACAAAAGTACTTTCGATTACTTGTTTGCAGATAGCATCTGTTAATTGCTTTTCTGTTCCGAGTCCAGTGGCAATACCAATGGTTCGCAGTTTATTTGAGACGGCGATAACCAACCCGTTATCTTTGCCTTTTTGACCCACGCCCCAATAGGCGCCTATCCCGACCGCATAGCCTTTAATGTTCTCGTATGGGCTGATAGAATCTATGGTGACCACCGTTATTTGCCGGGTCGTTTCTTCTTCATAGGCAAGCAGTTTTTGTGTCAAGGAGTGCTCTTCAGTTGCCGTTAGGATGTCCGAATAGTCATTGATGACAATGCCTGTGGTATTTTTAGGGAAGGGTTCTGGGGGTACTTCTTTGTGAGCCAGCGCCTTACGGTTAAAGAGTAGTAAGAACAGGATAGCTATTTTTTTCACTTCGAACAATTAAGAGAATACATGGCAAACGAATTCATCTTGGGGTTAATATGAAGCCTAGAATCTTGTATTTTGAGTTTGAGTTTGAGTTTGAGCTTGAGTCTGAGTCTGAGTTTGTCACTTGAGCTTGAGACTTGCACTTGAACTTACAACTACCACCCTCCAGAAGCACCGCCACCACCAAAGCCACCGCCGCCGAAGCCTCCTCCAAAACCTCCGCCACTTCCACCGCCGAAACCACCTCCGCTGCCAAAGCCGCCGCCAGAGCCTCCACTACGGCCCATATTGCTCAGAATAATAATGTCCCATAAGTCAAGACCCGAGGAGCGTTTGCCGCCATTTCTTCCGCCTCGATTCCCGCGATTTCTCCGGGAGAGAATCAAAAGGATGATAAAGAAAATCAGAATCGGTAGAAAAGCTCCTAAGGGAAAACCTTCTTGCCCATCGTTAAAAGTACGTTCTTCCTTGAATTCACCGTTCAACGCCTTAAAAATGGTATTCGTACCGGCATCGAGCCCGCCGTAGTAATCGTTTTGTTTGAATCTTGGGATAATCACCTGTTGTATAATACGCTTCGATAACGCATCTGTTAAACGAGCTTCGACCCCATAACCGGTATTGATAGCGACTCTACGATCGTTGCGTGCCAGCAGAACAAGTATCCCGTTATCTTTCCCGTCTTGACCAATACCCCATTTTTGACCCCACTGCGCTCCAAGATAGTTGATGTCTTCGCCTTTGGTAGAGTTAATAATAGCCACCACGATTTGCGTAGAAGTACTATCGGAATACCGTATCAGTTTTTGCTCAAGGGTGCGCTGTTGGCTTTTGGAAAGCAGGTTTACATAGTCATAAACGCTGGTTTCCAGGGCCGGTTTTTCGGGAATGGTATACTGGGCAACTCCTAGAAGGGGGATAACCAGGAAAAAAAGGAGTATGCTATGATTTAGAAATTTCATTGCTCAGTTCGTTGGTATCGCCATGTTGCCATGGAAAATGGGCTTCCAGTTCTTTCCCGGCCATTGCTACACCATCGAGAATACCTTGTTTATAATTTCCTTCCTTAAATCGAGTTTCCATAGCATTTTTGGTGCTGTCCCAAAAAGTGTCGGGGACTACTTTGTCGATGCCGCTATCCCCATAAATAACGAACTTACGGTCGTTTACGGCTACATAAAGAAGCACTCCGTTTTCTTGTTTGGTATTGTCCATTTTCAGCAAGTGGAAGACTTCCTTCGCACGTTCAAAATGGTCTAATCGGGTATGGGATTCAATATGTACCCGTATTTCTCCCGAGGTATTCTTTTCTGCTTCAAGAATTGCTTGTACAATTTCAAGCTCTTCCTCCCGTGTTAAAAAATCCTCGACTCTAGACATACCTTTAGTTGAAGTCGAATTCTACGTCGGGTGCATTTTCAGATCCGGCGTCAGCCTGGTAGCGCGCCATTTCTTTAAAACCAAACATTCCGGCCAATAACTTGCCGGGGAATTTAGTAGTATGGATGTCGTACACATTGACGGCCTTATTAAAGCGGTTGCGCTCCACATTGATGCGGTTTTCAGTGCCCTCGAGCTGGGATTGCAATTCCAAAAAGTTTTGGTTCGCTTTGAGCTCCGGGTAGCGTTCTACTACCACCATCAACTTGCTTAAAGCACCTGTTAGCCCACTTTGTGCTTCTTGAAATTTGGCCATTGCTTCTGGCGTAAGGTTGTTGGCGTCGATATTGGTCGATGTTGCTTTAGACCGTGCTTCGATTACATCGGTCAATGTGCCCCGTTCAAAATCGGCGGCGCCCTGTACCGTTTTGACCAAATTTCCGATCAAATCGCTTCTGCGCTGGTAGGAACTTTCTACATTCGACCAAGCGGTCTTGGCATTTGCTTCATGTTCTACAGCGGTGTTGTTGAAACCTACGGCCCAATTGTAGACGCCCAGCGCCAATACCACAACGACAATCAGTGCGATGAGTCCTTTTTTCATTTTCTAGTGTTTTTGAGGGTTAGTTATAGTTGTTCTTTTATCTTTAAAAGCTCGGCTTTTACACGCTCGAGTTTTTGAATGATTTCGAAATTATCGAGTGTTTTTTGCTTGCTTTCCTTCAAGTGTGTTTTTGCCCCATCGAGCGTGAAACCGCGTTCTTTGACCAAATGATAGATCAGTTGTAGGTTTTTGATGTCTTGCGGAGTGAATTTGCGATTTCCTTTTGCGTTTTTCTTGGGTTTTAAAACGTCGAATTCCTTCTCCCAAAAACGAATTAAAGAAGTGTTCACATCAAAGGCTTTGGCGACCTCGCCAATACCATAATAAAGTTTTTCAGGGAGGTCTACTTGCATTAATCCAGTGATTGATTCTCTTGATTCGCGTATTTCAGCATATTTTCGAACTCTATAGGCGATAAACTACCGTAATAGAAGTTGATAGGGTTAATACGATCCTTATCTTTCCAGACCTCGTAGTGTAAATGCGGAGCTTCAGACCTTCCGGTACTTCCAACGAAACCGATGAGGTCACCGCGTTTTACTTTTTGCCCCTTCTTTACATTGTATCGACTCATATGGGCATAGAGGCTCATATAGCCATATCCATGATTGATCCGTATATGTTTTCCGTAGCCCGAGGAATTATTGTCGGCTCTGGTGATTTTTCCATCACCCGATGCATAAATCGGGGTGCCTTTAGGTGCTGTGAAATCCATACCCCAATGCATTTTGCGTGCTTTGGTAAAGGGGTCTGAACGCCATCCATAACCAGAGGCCATACGGGTCAGTTCTTTATTACTTACTGGCTGTATCGCAGGTATTGCCAACAGTAGTTTTTCCTTCTCTTCTGCCAACTTTGCAATCTCGTCCAACGATTTCGATTGGATCGCCATCTGCTTTTTAATAATATCTAACCGCTTTGTGGTCGAGATAACCATCTCTGAATTGTTAAAGCCTTCCAATGATTTATAACGGTTTATACCTCCAAAACCAGCTCGGCGTTGTTCTTCGGAAATAGGATTGGCTTCGAAATACAGTCGGTAAATATTGTTGTCACGTTCCTCGATGTTCGAAAGTACCTCTTCAATTTGCGCCATTTTACGATTCAATAGCTCAAACTGAAGTTCATAGTTGTTTACGTCTCTACGCAACGAAAGTTCAGCAGGCGTATTGATCAGGTTGGTATTCAATAAAAATATTAAGCCAAGTAGACCGAAAAGTGCGGCACCCAATACGAAGAGCCCAATGTTTCGATACCGCCTCGATTTTTTAGGTTCGATCTTCCGATACGAGAGCGTATCTGGATCGTAATAATACTTAACCTTAGACATAAATGTATTTTATCCTATTTTTGTGTCGTTTTATCAGAACAAACAAATATAAAAATTGTTTTGTATAAAATGTTAATTTTTGTAAAACCTTACCATATTCATGACTTCCAGTCAAATTAGAGCACAGTTTTTAAACTTTTTTAAGGAAAAAGAGCACAAAATTGTGTCATCCGCCCCTATGGTGATCAAAGATGATCCTACCCTAATGTTCACCAATGCCGGGATGAATCAATTCAAGGAATTTTTTCTAGGGAATAGTATTGCTAAAAATGTGAGGGTTACCGACACCCAAAAATGTCTTCGTGTTAGTGGCAAGCATAACGATTTGGAAGAGGTAGGGAAAGATACCTATCACCATACCATGTTTGAGATGTTGGGGAACTGGAGTTTTGGCAACTACTTTAAGGAAGAGGCGATAGAATGGGCATGGGAACTGCTAACAGAAGTCTTCAAAATTGATAAAGAAAGCCTTTATGTGTCGGTTTTTGAAGGAAGCGACGATGCTGATGCACTGGAAATGGACAAAGAAGCCTTTGATCTATGGAAAGCCATTGTACCAGAAGATCGGATCATTATGGGCAATAAGAAAGATAACTTTTGGGAAATGGGCGATCAAGGCCCTTGCGGTCCTTGTTCCGAAATACATGTTGATATACGTTCGGCCGAAGAGAAGGCCAAGGTGTCGGGAGCCAGTTTGGTGAACCAAGACCACCCGCTTGTGGTAGAGATATGGAACTTGGTATTCATGCAATACAATCGAAAAGCAAACAAGCAATTAGAGGCTTTGCCCGCCAAACATGTAGATACCGGTATGGGTTTTGAACGCTTGTGCATGGTATTGCAACAAGTAAAATCTAATTACGATACCGATGTGTTTACGCCTTTGATTAGGGAGATAGAGGTAATCACCAATACCGAATACGGTAAAAATGAAGAGACCGATATTGCTGTTCGGGTTATTGCCGATCACATTCGGGCCGTATCTTTTTCAATTGCCGATGGGCAATTGCCGAGCAATACCGGGGCTGGCTATGTTATAAGACGCATCCTGCGAAGAGCCGTGCGATATGGCTTTACCTTTCTAGATACAAAGCAGCCATTCATGTATCGTTTGGTAAAGGTATTGACCGATACGATGGGCAGTGCTTTTCCAGAACTCAAAGAACAATACCAACTGATCGAAAACGTCATCAAAGAAGAAGAGCATTCTTTTCTAAACACCTTGGAACAAGGATTAGTCTTATTGGATACTATTGTCAAAACGAATAAAGGCAAAGAAGTAGATGGCCGAAAGGCTTTTGAACTCTATGATACCTATGGTTTTCCAAAAGATTTGACTGCCCTGATTCTGGGTGAGAAAGGAATGTCGTTTGATCAAGACGAATTTAAACTGGCATTGCAAGAACAGAAAGACCGTTCGCGATCCGCTTCGGAAACCTCTAAGGAAGACTGGGTAGTACTGACCAATGATCTTGAACAAGAATTTGTTGGCTATGATGTATTGGAAGGGGCCGTAAAGTTGGTGAAATATCGAAAGGTCACTTCCAAGAAAGATGGGGAGCAGTACCAATTGGTATTCAATTTGACTCCCTTTTACCCTGAGGGCGGTGGCCAGGTAGGTGACAAGGGCTATTTGGAGGTTCCCAATGGCGACGTAGTTTATATTATAGACACCAAAAAAGAAAATAACGAGATCGTACATTTTGCCAAGAACTTGCCAAAACATCTAGATGAAACCCTGAAGGCAGTTGTCGATCAAAAACAACGACAACGTACGGCCGCGAATCATACTGCAACCCACTTATTACACCAGGCGTTGCGAGAGGTATTGGGGACTCATGTAGAGCAAAAGGGATCTGCGGTACATTCGAAATATTTACGCTTTGATTTTTCCCATTTTTCAAAAGTTAAGACAGCGGAACTGCGTGCAATTGAAAATTTCGTAAACGCGCGGATCGAAGGACAATTGCCGCTGCAGGAAAACAGAAATATTCCAAAAGAGCAAGCGATCAAGGACGGTGCCATGTCGTTGTTCGGTGAAAAATATGGCGATGTGGTTCGTACCATTCGCTTTGGCCAATCTATAGAGCTTTGTGGTGGAACGCATGTTCGGAATACGGCAGATATTTGGCATTTTAAAATTAAATCGGAAGGTGCCGTAGCAGCTGGTATACGACGTATCGAAGCCATTACCTCCGATGCGGTAAAGGAGTTTTACTTTGATAACAATCGCATCTTGTTCGAGGTCAAAGATTTGTTGAACAATGCGCAAGACCCTGTAAAAGCGGTCACCTCTTTGCAAGAAGAGAATGCGCGGCTCAAAAAAGAAGTTGAAGGGCTTTTGAAAGATAAGGCGAAAAATTTAAAGGGTGATCTGCTCAAGGAGCTAGAAACAATCAAGGGGGTGCAATTCTTGGCCAAAAAAGTAGATTTGGATGCAAGCGGCATCAAAGACCTTGCGTTCGCGATGGGAAAAGATCAAAACGATTTGTTTTTATTATTCGGTACCGAACAAGGTGGCAAGGCATGGCTTTCTTGTTATATTTCAAAAGAGCTGGTCGCCACCAAAGAACTAAATGCAGGCACCATTGTACGGGAACTGGGCAAATATATCCAAGGTGGTGGGGGCGGGCAACCCTTCTTTGCAACCGCAGGTGGTAAAAATCCGAACGGAATAGCAGAGGCCTTGCAACAAGCTAAGTCATATCTAGATTAGTCGACACTTAATTATGCCAATTATGAAACAGCTACAGATTTTTTTATTTAGTACGATCTGTTTACTAGGTACTGGAAGTCTATGGGCCTGTTCTGTGATTTATTATATTGATGAGGTCACCGGTAAGATTTATGTGGTAAACAACGAAGACTACTTCTATGATGCGGAAGCCTACTTGCAAATACAACCAAGAACTAAAAAGAAACTGGCGCGTATATGGTATGGCTGGGACGATTTTGCACAAGGGGGCGTAAACGAAGCGGGGCTCTTTTTTGATGGCGCGGTCACCCCCCAACAGAAAAGACCAGTGGGATATTCGGGTCCAAAGGGGAATTTTGGAGATCGTATTCTGGCCAATTGTAAAACAGTGGAAGAGGCGATTGCCTATTTGGAAAGTGAAAAGTTGGCCCTCGATAACGCGCATATGATGTTCGGAGATTGCTTTGGGAATGCCAAGGTGGTAGAGTGGATAAACGGAATGCGAACCATTGTTTCGATCAAGGAAAATAGATTGGTAATGACCAATTTTAATTTATCGGATACCCCCCATGATGCCATTTCGTGCCCGCGTTTTTTGGCGATCGACAAAGAATTGGTGCGATTGCAAAATTTGGAAACCCCGGTCGATTTTAAGATGGTCGCCAATGCTGGTGCCAAGGCCTTACAAACTCCTAGGAAAACGGCGGAGGGTAGGGAAGGTGGTACGCTATACACCAGTTTTATCGATATTACCGATATGAAATTGATCCTAGTGTATAAATTAGACAATTCAAAGATGACCCAACTCGATTTAAAAGCAGCGTTCAAAAAAGGGAAGAAAAGAAAGATACCCCTCGAATAGCTCAAAAGATTCAAGATGCGATTCGGACGAATTCACAAGACCTCCTAGGGGTTAAAGACTATTTGATTCTTAAAAACGGCGAACAATGCAATTGCAAACCCAAATACCTTTCGAAGCGTCAAAGGCACCGATCAATTATGAAAGTCGGTTAGTGCTGCTAGGTTCTTGTTTTTCAGAACATATGGGTGCTAAATTGGCGTATTACCACTTCCGATCTCTTCAAAATCCGTTGGGGATCTTATTTCATCCGATGGCAATTGAAAATTTGATCGATAGGGCCGTTCATGAAAAGAGTTACACTGCTGAAGAGGTGTTTTTTGCCAATGAACGTTGGCATTGTTGGGATGCCCATTCAAATTTGAGCAGCGAGACGGAGGTAAAATTACTAGAAAAATTGAATGCCGCGCTCGCCGCAACCTTTCAACAAGTAAGACAGGCGACTCACATCCTAATTACATTGGGTACTGCCTTTGCGTATCGGCATATGGAGCGAGATGAAACCGTGGCGAATTGCCATAAAATACCCCAAACAGCATTTTCGAAACAGTTACTCTCAGTAGCTTCTATTTCGAAAAGCTTAGAAAATATCGTAGAAATCGTTCAATCAATCAATGAAAAAGTACAATTCGTTTTTACGGTGTCGCCAGTACGGCATTTAAAAGACGGCTTTGTGGCAAATCAGCGTAGCAAGGCACATTTGATTTCAGCAATTCACGATGTTCTGGAAAATGATGGGATTGCACCAGATGCTTCCTATTTCCCTTCCTATGAACTACAAATGGATGAGCTGCGCGACTATCGTTTTTATGCCTCGGATATGGTACATCCCAACCAAGTAGCGGTTGAATATATTTGGGAAAAATTCAAACAGGTGTACATCACCGAAGAAGCTCAAACCACAATGGAAAAGGTAGAAACAATCCAAAAAGGCCTGGCGCATCGCGCATTTAATCCCGATTCGGTGCAACATCAACAATTTCTGAAATCGCTTGAGGCGAAAATTGCGTATCTTCAAAAGAGGCATGCCTGGATGCAGTTTTCCGGTGCCACTAAATAACTGCTTGTTTCGTGGTAGTTTCAAGTTGTCTGTAAATACTAATTTTATCAAATGAAAAAAATACTCATCGGCGCTATTGTTACCCTTGCAGGTGTACTTGTTTTTCGTTCCTGTTCCGAGGATAAGAATAAGCAAACAATTTTAACGGAAAACTCGATGCTGATACAAGAGCAGGTCAAGAATGTTTCCAAACTGATTGTTACCGAAGGTCATTTTGCCGAGGTGTACAACTACAAAGATTCGCAAGAATTGTTCGGGCCACTTATTACGGCCGACAAAAAAGCATTGGTGGTGGTAAATGCAGAGGTAACGGTAGCATATGATTTGAGTGAAATAGATTTTGAATTGGATCAGGCTAGTAAAACCTTACATATTAAAAGCATTCCGGAACCCGAGGTAAAACTTAACCCTGATTTTGAATATTATGATATTTCGGCAGACTACCTGAACCAATTTACTGCGACCGACTACAACAAGATCAAGAAAAATGTAAACGCCTCCTTGCTAAAAAAAGTGGAGGCTTCCAGCTTAAAACGAAATGCCCAAAACCGCTTGATGAGCGAATTGCAAAAGTTCTATATTCTTACCAATTCGATGGGATGGACATTGGTCTATAAAGATGAGATCGTCGAGGAAAGCTTCCCTATGTTGTTGCTAGATTAAGCCTTTTTCGAAACTATTTTGCCTTCCTCCTGGTTTTTTTAAGTTCCCATAGTGCCAACCCGGCTATCAGCACTATTTCAAGAAAGAAATACGTGATTCCCCAAGAGGTCAATTCGTGAAAGTAGCCAACTGTCAGCAACAGTGTAAGACTACAATAGGCCAAATTTACATTGCCGATCGCTCTTAAAAACGGGCGCCAGTTTTTGGGTTTTAAAAAATAGCAAGAAAAAGAATATCCTGAGAAAACTATAGCCGCCGTTGCCAAACCGTACAAGGTATTCGATGGCATACCAAAGAAGGGTTGAAAGTGGGTCAAAACAACTCCTAGAAATAGTGCAGACACTATTGCTCCAAAACCGTCTATCAAAAAAAATATGCGAGGACTCAAACTATGGCGGTTAAGAAAAGGATCATTTTGATTTATTGTATTTAGACCATTAAATATGGTGCTCATTGAAGATACAAAAATGCCCTCTATTTTCCTTTCGTTAAGGATGTTGGCCGCCTTAAACAAGCGTTAAAACAATTTCCAAAAAGCATAATTGTCATTATATTGTGGAAAAACGAAACAGATGCAAACTTCCGAAAAAACAAATCCGCGTAGAAATTTTCTTAAATCAACCGGTATTCTAGGGGCCGGGTTGTTAGTTCCAACTATGCACCTCACAGCTGCACCCATGCCATTAATTAGTGGCGGAATACACGAGTTTGGAAAAAGAGAAGGCTATGGCGACCAAATCAGTATTCTTGTTTCCATGATGGACTGGATGCGGGGAACCATTGTAAGGGATGTAACAGGTATTTCCCAGAAAGAAGTGGATTTTTTACTCGATGAAAACTCCAATACCATTGGCGCCATGTTGATGCATTTGGCGGGCACCGAGCGCTACTATCAGCTAAACACATTCAAAGAAACCAAGCGTAGCGACGTAATGTACGGTGTGAAGGATAAGATGTGGGATGCGGCAAGTAACCTTGGTGATAAGGGAAGGGCCACTTTTAAGGATAAACCCCTCTCATTCTATCTGGATACGCTGGCCGAGGTACGTAAATATTCCCTTGAACAATTAAAAAAGAAAGAGGATGCTTGGTTAATGGAGTACACCAATTTTTTCAACAACCAGCCTACAAATAACTACTGTAAGTGGTTTCATGTGGTAGAACATGAATCGAACCATAACGGGCAAATTCGATATGTAAAAAGCAGGGTTTCCTAGTTTTTGCAACATTTTGCGAACTGCTTCGTCTTTATATCAAAGACACGTACACTATGTTTAAAACCAACCATTTTTTGCATGTAATCGCCTGTTGTGTATTAGCAGTTAGTTTCAGTTGCAACCAAGCCCCTTCCAAACAGATTACCTATAGTGTACGCCCCATTGAGACTACAGATAGTATTGTCCGCTTACAGGTCGCGATGACCTTTCCTGCGGATGCATCGGGCAGTACGAAAGTTTTGTATGACGACAAGGCTTGGGGCCAGGAAAACCTTTTTAATTGCATTGTTGATGCAAAAGTCCTTGAAGTGGATATGAAGGTCTTGGTTGAGAAAGATAGCGGTTGGATCAAAATTGAACACCCTAGAGAATTAAGGGATCTTCACTTTAGTTATGAAATTCAACAAGAGAATTCAGGACTTGAGCCACGGGACGAAAACTACCGCCCTGTTGTGCAACCTTCTTATTTTCATGTGTTTGCACATAATTTTTTTATGATTCCCCAGCACCTTGGGAAAGACGGTGATGCCATGCTCGATCTAGTAATACATTGGGAGAGTTTTTCGGAAGATTATACCATTCACAATAGCTTTGGGAGTAATCAACGAACACAAGTACTGCCTTCAATTCCCTTACACGAATTTCATTCTGCGATTTTCGTGGGCGGTGATTTTAGGGTGCATCATAAAACCTTGAAAGGCAATGATGTGTATCTTGCCAGTCGAGGCGATTGGCTTCCTTTCAACGATTCTACCGTGGTAGAAGTATTGCATAAGACGCTGGCAGTACAACGTGATTTTTGGGAAGATCATTCCCAGAAATACTTTACGGTAACCATGCGCCCCATCGAACAGGAACGTGGTAGTAGTTTTCAGGGAACCGGGCTCACCAATTCCTTTGCAACGGCCATCTCCAACAATGAATATACAGATATTCAACAATTGGTGTACCTTTTTAATCATGAGCTACAGCACAACTGGATCGGTCTTACCATTGAGAATGACAAGGAGGAAAAACAATATTGGTTTAGCGAAGGTTTTACCGAGTACTACACCATAAAAAATATTGCAGAAAATCAGATTCATGGGCTTGGTTGGGACTACTTCATCGGGCAACTGAACGAGAATATTAGAAACCTGTACAGCTCATCGGTAAAGGAGGCGCCCAATAGCGAACTTACCTATGAGACCTTCTGGTCGAGTCGTGACTATGGCAAACTGCCTTATTATCGTGGTATGTTGTTCGCTTTTTATTTGGATGAGATGATCCAACAAGATAGCGAAGGGAAGTATAGCTTGGATAATGTTATGCGCGACTTTTTAAAAACTTCAAAGGAAACAGGGCAAAAAATCACTCACCGGTATTTTATTGAAAGCGTGAACCGTTACTTAAATAGAGACTTGACCAATTTTTTCAATGAGCATATTGAAAAAGGTACATGGCTTCCTTTAAAGAAGTTGTTCGATGATTTCGACTTGGAATATGAACCTACTTGCGAAGTATTCGATATTGGGTTTGAATGGGATTCGGAAGAACGATCGGTCGTTTCGGTCGATAATACTTCTGCAGCCTATAAAGCAGGGGTTCGAAAAGGAGATCTTATTGGTTCCCGGAGTATTTATTATGGGAGTACCACCATGCCCGTTGAGCTAACCTTGAGCCGCAACGGTTCTAAAATAGATGTTAGCTATTTGGCCGTCAAAAAGGTGCCCGCACCCCAATTAAAACTTTCAGAAAAAAACAGGGCTTATTTTAAACGTTGATGGGCTTTGCATCGGTGAGGGAAATTCCATCATCGATCAGATGGCCTACCTTGGGGTTTTGTTGTTTTACTAGTTCGAGATGCCGCGCAATTTCATCGGCAAACTCTCTATCCCCATTGCTTTTGGCGAGTTCATAAAGTTCTATGGGTAACAACCAATCATTGGGATAGGCGGTTTTTACCTCTTGAAATACCTTATTTCGGGAAATAGTCGTGTTAGTGCCTTCCCTGAATTCGCGCACTTGCTTGTAATATTGTTCCAATCGGAGTTGCTCCTTTGAGATTTCTGGTTTAATAGCGGTGGAATTGACTTCGTGGGTTACCAAATCAAAACTACTCACATCGGCAGGACCATTAAAGGCCGATACAATTTGTTCCCCGACGGCCATATTGTATAGCTGGTTTTTTGATTCGAACATTACCTTGTTTTTATGGGTTACTTTGCAATCTTTAAAGGTGATTAGAATGATTTCCCCTCGAAGGTTGCGCGTACCGGTAATGATTTCCCCGCTTATTTTGATGTTTCCTTCGAATTCAAGTGAAATGGTTTGTCCTTCAAAAATATTATATGCCTTTAGGTCACGCGGCCCCATTGCTTCAATGGCAAGATTAATTTCTTTAAGGCGCCCCAACGGAGACCCAAAACCATCATGGTGTTGTAGCGTGCTATGCCCTACAAGCTCTTTTTCGCGATAGGCCAGGGCGGTAGGTCCTTCCGTTTGAATAAATACGGGCTTACGGTCATGCGCGATGACCTTGGTGAAATTACCCGATATTTGAAGCCCCGTACTTAATTCTATCGTCCCCAATTCCTGTGAATCGATTAATTTTTGAATGCCGCTTAATCCTCCTTTTCGCAGCGCCATTGTATTGGCGAATTCTTCCAGTACTTGACTAAGAAAGGCAAAATCGGGGGTGACGAACAATTGGGGTTGTGTTTTGGTGATGTCGAAGGGGGTGACCGCCGCTTCCAACGAATAGGGGATTTTCGTCACCTTGTCGGTCATGCACAAGGCACTTTCCCCAATAGAGGATAGCAATCCTGCCCCATAAATTTTAGGGCTGTCAACGGTGCCGATAAGGCCGTATTCAACCGTCCACCAATGTAAGTTTCGAATTAGGGCCATCTCACTGGGCTCCCCCATATTCTTTTGTAATTCTTCGATATGTTGTTCGGCCTTTGTTACCTCATTTTTGGGTGTACCGCTGGCTTCTTTAATAATCGATAAATGACGTACCGCTTCATATAATTCAAAGTCTTTGGCACTTGAAATCGCTTTGCAACCGATCTCCCCGAAGCGACGTAGATATTCTGCATACTCAGGATTAGCAATGATAGGTGCATGCCCTGCTCCTTCATGAATAATATCGGGAGCGGGCGTATACTCGATATTTTCCAACTGTCGAATGTCCGAGGCGATCACCAGTACATTGTAGGCCTGGAATTCCATAAAGGCCGCCGGAGGGATAAACCCGTCGACCGCAACGGCCGCCCATCCGATTTCTTCCAAAATTCGGTTCATCCCATACATATTGGGAATATGATCGATAGAAATACCTGTTTTTTGAAGCCCGTTTAAATAGGAGGTATGGGCCACCTTGCTCAAATAGTCTACATTTTTTCGCATTACATACCGCCATACCGCTTGATCTATAGCGCTATAGTCCTCATAGGCCTGAGGTTTAATATACTGCAGCAAGTGTGTGGGAAGTTTATCGAGAATGGGATTGCTTTCGTACGACATAAAAGAGACACGTTTTTAGGTGACTAAAGGTACAAAAAAAGTCCCCTATCAGATGCAATAGGAGACTCGTGTTATACTGGTGTAAATTGTTGAATGTCTTAATTCGCGGCAACTGCATTTGGTGGGTACTGCTGTAGTATTTCCGCAACGAACTCACGAATCCTCGCTTCTTTCTTATCAATATCGCTGGTATTGTGCAAGGTGCCCTGTCCTTTTCCCTGCCAAACCAATTCTTTGTTCTTGGCATCGATCAAATCAATATAGAGCGAACCTTGGGTACTTGTGCTAACTTGAGTGCCGCCGCCCCAACCTGGACCCCAACCGCCCCAGCCAAAGCCGCCCCAGCCCCAACCGCCCCAACCCCAACCGAAGTTGTTATTGTTGTAGACGTTGACACGCTCTTGCTCTTTGGTGAAGATGCTCACTAAAATATCGGGATTTTCCGATTTCACGAATCCTCTTGAACCCATTTCTACTTCAATGGCCTTTAAAATACGTTTCTTGTCCAAATCGGATATTTGGGCCTTGTCGATGCCCGTCTTATAAAACGCATAGGATTTGTATTCGGTGAAATTAGCTTCTCGATCATAGTCAGACAGTACCTTTACAGAGGTACAGGAGCTAAGAAACAAGACGAGAAGCATCGGTATCGCTAAAATTTTAGTTGCCTTCATTTTTCATTTTTTTTTTGAGTTATCACACTAATTTTATTACTCAGAAGAACCTCAAGAATCATGCCGAAACCAAGGTTTTCTATTGAGAGTTCGTTTTTGGGTCATAGCCATAGGGGCAATGCCTGCAACCGCTTTCGCAGCAATACCCTCTTTTTAGATGATACTGTTTGGTAAACACACGATAGCCATTTTCGGCCCAATAAAAATCCCCTTCTTCAATAGGAATGATCTCTTTCATCTTTTTTTGCTGTTTTTTGAAGCCTTTTTATAGCAAATAATCCTTGGTAAAGGGTGCTAAATAGGACCGTTCAACGAATAGTTTGCCTTTTCAAAATTAGCTCATTTGTGTTAATAACGACCAAAGTAGCCTTCTAAAACGTACCTTTTATAGGGCTTTATAAGAATTTCGTCTGTTAGTTACAATTGTTGGAAACAAAATAGAGTTCTTGTCCAAAGAGCCTTTTTAACAATTATCTTTGAGAAAGGCCGTTTTAATCATGCATTATGATACTAGTCTTTAAACATCTTTTCTATAGTAATTATGTCGGACTCTCGGTTTGGCCCTTTATTATCTTAAAAAGCGATGCGCTAAAAGATGATACTATCTTGATCAATCACGAGAAAATTCACCTGAAACAACAACTTGAATTGTTGGTCGTTCCCTTTTATCTTATTTATATTACAGAATGGTTGCTTCGTTCGCTATACCATTTTGATTTTTACAAGGGCTATCAGAATATTAGTTTTGAGCGGGAAGCCTATTACAACGAACATAATCTACAATATCCCGAACAGCGTACGGTTTTCAGCTTTATTAAATACCTTTAGGCCCTATTTGCCTATACGTGACGTCAGAAAATCAGCAGGTACTGCTCCCCATACTATCTGAAAAAAAAATCACGCTTTGTCTAAAGCGCGAAGATTTGATACACCCCTTTATCTCCGGCAACAAATACCGCAAGCTAAAATACAACCTCGAAACTGCCGAAAAGAAAGGGTTCAAAACCCTGCTGACCTTCGGAGGTGCCTACTCGAACCATATTGCGGCCACAGCCTATGCCGCACAGAAAAATGGGTTTAAAAGTATTGGTGTAATTCGCGGAGAAGAACTCCAAAATCAATGGGAAACGAATCCTACCCTGCAATTTGCCCATCGCTGCGGGATGCAACTTCAATTTGTTTCAAGAACGGCCTATCGTGAAAAGACCCAACCAGAATTCTTGGATGAACTTCGAGCGGTTTATGGCGATTTTTATCTCATTCCTGAAGGCGGTACAAATTTAGCCGCTGTTAAGGGGTGTGAAGAAATCATTACGGCAAAAGATACTGATTTTGACCTTGTTTGCGCTTGTGTGGGAACCGGCGGTACAATAGCTGGAATTATAAAGGCTGCACATACGGGGCAACAGGTCCTAGGTTTTCCTGCGCTGAAAGGCGATTTTTTAAAAGAAGATATTCGTAGCTTTGTGGCGCGTGAAAATTGGTCTTTGCAATCCGATTATCATTTTGGGGGCTATGCAAAGGTCGATGAACCGCTGATACGATTCATCAATGATTTTAAGCAGAAAACAGGAATTCCGTTAGATCCTGTTTATACAGGGAAGATGCTTTATGGAATTCTTGATTTGGTGAAAAAGGATTTTTTTGTCCCCAAAACTCGTATTCTGGCGATACATACAGGAGGGCTGCAAGGTATTACAGGGATGAATATCAAATTGAAAAAGAAAAAATTACCACAGATAAACCTATGATCAAGAAAGGGGTGTTTTTTATCATTTTAGGGGTATTGCTAATTGGTTGTAAGGCCAAAAAACGTACTACCTATGCAAAAAAGAAATCGACAGAGAAAGTAACTTCTCGTGCTAAAACCAAACCGAAGGCTCCGAAATATGAGGACAATGGGTATTATTCATTGCCTGAAGATAATGGGGCTTTTGTGCGATTTACTATTAATTCGGTGGACGAATACATTGAAACCTTCTCAGAGATTGCCCAAATGGAAATGAAGGCCTATGGGATACCTGCGAGTATTACCTTGGCACAGGGGTTGCTAGAAAGCGGGCTTGGAAAAGGGGCGTTGGCTTTAAAGACCAATAACCATTTCGGAATTAAATGCCATAAGGGATGGGAAGGCGATCGCGACTACCATGACGATGACGAAAAAGGGGAGTGTTTTCGAAAATACAACCACCCCATGTATTCGTTTCGCGACCATAGCATCTTTCTATCGAGCCGTTCGCGCTATGCCAGTTTGTTCGAACTTGATACGGACGATTACAAACGATGGGCCAAAGGCCTGAAACAGGCGGGGTATGCTACCGATCGAAAATATCCACAAAAACTGATTGCCTTGATCGAACGGCACCGTTTGTATGATTACGATCGGCCTATGGGGAAACGAGATGCTAGAGAAGCTAGTGTTGAAGATGCATCCGGTCTTATGATGTATACGGTAAAACAGGGCGATACGCTTTATTCTATTTCTAGAAGATACCGCGTATCGGTCGCCGATTTAAAAGAATTGAACCGCATGGAAGGCACCACCCTATCTATCGGTCAAGAACTTACCATTCGCCCTTCTCGGGTCAACAAATAATCAAAGAACAGAATGATCTATCAACGAAGTAGTGCGCTCTTTGCCGAAGCAAAACAGTACATTCCCGGAGGCGTGAATTCTCCCGTACGCGCATTCAAGGCCGTAGGCGGAGACCCCATTTTTGTAAAAGAGGCCAAAGGTGCCTATTTGTACGATGAGGACGGCAATCGATTGATCGATTATATTGCGTCTTGGGGTCCTATGATTCTAGGGCACGCATACGAACCCGTAGTGAATGCAGTAATAGAAAAAGCCAAGAAGGGAACGTCTTTTGGGATGCCTACAGAAATTGAGACCCAGCTGGCGAAACTGGCAGTTTCTATGGTGCCGAATATAGACCAAATCCGCTTTGTAAATAGCGGTACGGAAGCCTGTATGAGTGCTGTGCGTTTGGCACGTGGTTATACGGGGAAAGACAAGATCGTTAAGTTTGCCGGTTGCTACCATGGCCATTCCGATTCATTTTTGATACAGGCGGGCAGTGGGGCCGTAACCTTTGGGAGCCCCAACAGTCCGGGTGTTACCCAAGGTACTGCCAAGGATACCCTGTTGGCCGAGTACAACGATTTAGAAGGGGTGCGAACACTCGTGAAGGCCAATAAGGGCGAAATAGCGGCCGTTATCATAGAACCTATAGCGGGCAATATGGGCTGTATTATCCCGAAGGAGGAATTCATCAACGGCTTGCGTACTATTTGTACCGAGGAAAACATATTACTCATTTTCGATGAGGTGATGACCGGCTTCCGCTTGGGAAAAGGTGGGGCACAGGAGGCCTTGAATATCGATGCCGATATTGTGACCTTCGGAAAAGTGATCGGGGGCGGACTCCCGGTTGGTGCTTTTGCCGCGAAACAGGAGATCATGAGTCATTTGGCACCAGAAGGCCCAGTATATCAAGCAGGGACTCTAAGTGGCAATCCCTTGGCGATGAGCGCCGGTTTGGCAATGCTCACAGAACTGAACGAACGGCCCGAGATTTTTGAAAGCTTGGCAAAAAAAACCGAGTACCTTCATGAAGGTCTTGATGGGGTACTTCAAAAAAAGGGAATCCCATATCAGATCAACCGTTATGGTAGTATGATCTCGGTACATTTTACCGAACAGGCGGTGGTAGACTTTAAATCCTCGGCAAGTGGGAATAACGATACATTCAAACGCTATTTTCATGGCATGTTGAACAAGGGTATTTACATGCCTCCAAGCGCTTTTGAAAGCTACTTTTTAAACAACGCCCTATCGTATGCAGATTTGGATGAGACGATTACAGCTTTGGATGGGTTGGTGCTGTAAGCATTTATTGAATAGCGTTTGAAAGGATCGGGTGTTTGAATTTTTTAATTTTAATCGGGGCATAAACGTGAAATCTGATTTCCCTCAATTTTTATAGTAACCATATCCAATTGCAGGTTCAACTAACTGAATTGGGCAGTCAACTTAGAGACAACATCTTCTATTACCTTGTTTTTATTTGCCTTTTCTAAGATTTTAGGTGCGACTATGCGTTCTTTGCAATCGGCAATGGCGCAGCGTTCGCAGGTAATGCCAACCATTTGTTTTTTAATTTTGGCATCTCCTAAAAAAGCTATTTTCTTTTTTAATTGCTTATTAATGAGTAAACCAATACTAACGCTTCTAAACTGATTCTTCTTAAAAGGATCCTTTGTTGCAGAAGAGAATACTAAATACGATACATTGTCATCAGGATATTGCGAAATCTGTAAATCAAATACATGATCTTTTTTGCTTTTGGCAATCTCTTCCAATGCCTTTAATGAAACCCATCTTCTACAATAATGTTCATTGGTTTCATTGCCATGGGGCGACTGTTGATTTGGTAAATGCAATTCCTTGGTTAGGTAATAGTTGGCACTTCCCAAAGTATAGGTAAATCGTAAAAAGAATAGGTTTTGAATATTAAAATCTTTGGACAGTAGGTTTGTCAAACGTTGGTAAAAGGTTTCTGGTGAGGCTTTGAAAAAGGAAAAAATCTTTATAAACGCAACCTTGTCAAAGGTGTCTTTTTTAATAAGTGATGAAAATTCATTTACCAGTGCCGCTCTGGGGAGCAATAATGCCCCAGCAAAATAAGAAGCGTAAAAATTATTGAGCACCTGTTCAAAATTTTCAAATTTTATCCATGAAAATGTGTACAAACGTTGATTAAAAGCCAAATAGTTATAACCAATTTCTTTGGCGTATATAAAAATGCGTTGGGCCTCATCTATATCGCTTGCGAGCAATAATGTTTTTGTTTTGGGAACAAAAACTGATCGTAAATCGTAGAGCTCTTTGTGTTTTTTTAAATCACTCGTATTTATTTTGTACCCATATTCTTCGACCAGAATCTCTTCTAGTTCTTTTGAGGATACAGGCCTATTTAAATCTACGTGGTAAGCCTTGCAGAATTTAACCACTTGCTGCTCCAAATCGTCAAAGTAGTTATAATTAGATTGCTGATACGAGCGCAAAGAGGAAAGGTAAAAACTTTCTCGGTTGAAATTATAATGTTTTGCTACTTCAATTATTGTTGTAATAAAAGCATTGACCTTGTCGGGAGCGTTTGCAATAATATCAATAAGATTGCTCTCTTTTATTCCAAATAGCTCAAGCGGAATTTCCTTAAGGATCTTGGATTGTAAAATCTCCCCAATAGGTGCTAGCTTTTTATCAAGCTTTAATGAAACGAGATGATCGTAAGGCACATCTAATTTCTCGGAAAGCAAAACGATTTTATCTGTTTTTGGATACTTTTTTCCTTTCTCAATCTCATTTAAATACGATTTTGACAAACCTGAAAGCTTAGACAGCCCAAATAGGGAAAGGTTTTTGTCGGTTCGTATCTGTTTGATTTTTAGACCAAAAATTAATTTAATGTATTCTTCTTCCATAATGCTTGATCAAAGATAGTGATTTATGCGAAAAGCTTATTTTTTGTGTTTTTAATATATTTAGCGAACGTTCGCTTTTTTTATCGAATCTTTTTTTATACTATTGTACTATAATTAATTCAATATGGAAAATAGCGAAACACTTTTTCGAACTAGATACCGCTTCAGTAAAGAGGTATTGAACACCTATCCCAAGGTGTTGACCGAAGATGCAATGGCTTTCTTAAACGCATTGCAACAAAAATTTAATGAAGGAAGATTAGACCTTCTAAAGAGAAGAAAAGGTCAGCAAGCCTTTTTTGACGATGGAAAGTTCCCAGAGTTTCCAAAGGAAACAAAAACGATTCGGCAATCTGATTGGAGGGCTGCACCTATCCCTCATGATTTGTTGGATCGCCGCGTGGAGATTACAGGGCCGGTTGATCGTAAAATGGTCATCAATGCCTTGAATTCGGGTGCAAAAACCTTTATGGCCGATTTAGAGGATAGCAATGCACCTTCTTGGTCGAATTGCTTGGAAGGGCAGCAGAATTTAATCGATGCCAATAAGAGAGCTATTGATTTCTTTGATGTGAACAAAAATAAGGAGTACGCGTTAAATGAAAAGACAGCGGTATTATTGATACGACCAAGAGGGCTTCATTTAAATGAAAAAAACCTCCTGGTTGACGGAGTTGAAATGTCGGCAAGTTTGTTTGATTTTGGGCTTTATGTATTTCACAATACCAAAACATTGATGGCGAATAACACCGCACCCTATTTCTACCTTCCAAAATTGGAACACTATCTAGAGGCTCGCTGGTGGAACGAAGTTTTTGAATTTGCACAAGACTACCTGGATGTACCTTCGGGAACTTTCAAAACTACTGTACTTATCGAGACCATTACAGCCAGCCATCAATTGGATGAGATTATCTATGAGCTTAAAGACCATATTGTTGGTTTAAACTGTGGCCGTTGGGACTATATATTTTCTTATATCAAAAAGTTTAGAAACCACCCTAATTTTTTGGTTCCCAATCGTGATCAAGTGACTATGACTTCCCCATTTATGGATGCCTACTCCAAATTGGTGATTCAACGTTGTCATAAAAGAGGTATTCACGCAATAGGGGGGATGGCGGCGCAAATTCCAATTAAGAATAATACCTCGGCCAATGAAGCCGCAATGGAAAAGGTACGATTGGATAAAGAAAGAGAGGTTCAAAATGGCCATGATGGCACTTGGGTAGCACACCCGGCACTGGTAGGGATTGCTATGAATGAATTTAACAAACACATGTCAACCCCTAATCAATTACATATTACACGGGATGATATATCAATAACCCCAGATGAATTGGTGGCCCTTCCCAAAGGAACCATTACAGAAGCAGGGGTTCGTAAAAACATAAATGTCGGGATTCTTTATTTAGAGGCTTGGCTTCAGGGTAATGGTGCAGTTGCATTATATCACTTAATGGAGGATGCCGCAACCGCAGAAATTTCTAGAACACAAATTTGGCATTGGTTGAACAAAGAGGTGATCTTTGAAGATAAGCGGATATTTAATTACGCGCTCTTCGCTCAAATCTTTGATGATGAAGTGGAAAAAATCGTTACCGAAGTTGGGGAGAATAAAATTAGGGAGACACAATTCGAAAGAGCCTTTGGCTTGTTTAAAGAATTGGTGCTGTCGAACAATTTTGAAGAGTTTCTGACAATTCCTGCATATAAGTACCTGTAAAAAAGAATCCCGCAGATGCAGCAACATCTATAACGGGATTCAAACTATTAATTCATAAAAATCGAAAGTATGAAATCTCTAGTAAAAACTCAAGCATTAGTTACTAATTGGGCCATCAATAATACGTATCCCTGCAATGGGTCTAAAAAACCAAAGAATCTAAATAAGGACGCCAAAACCTTAGTTGATAATCGAGATTTATAATGCTCCGCCGTCTGAACGACAAGTGTTCAGACAGGCTTGCGTCGAAATCAATGATAAATTTCCTTTTAATGCCTCGTGGGCTCGCCCCGAGGTAGTTTACTTAACTCTTAATACGATATTATTATGACAACTTATAATTCGGCCCTTGATGTTGTACAAAAACTAAAGGCAAAACACGGAAATACCTGGGCGACAATAAGTCCGGAGAGTGCAGCACGTATTGCTGTTCAAAATAGATTTAAAACAGGATTGGATATTGCAAAATATACGGCATCAATCATGCGCAGAGACATGGCAGCTTATGATGCCAATCCTATGAACTATACACAATCACTAGGTTGTTGGCATGGTTTCGTAGCGCAACAAAAAATGATTGCCGTTAAAAAGCATCAGGGTACGACCGATAAAACATACCTATACCTTTCTGGGTGGATGGTGGCGGCATTGCGTTCTGAGCTGGGACCTTTACCAGATCAATCAATGCACGAAAAAACCGCTGTGCCCAAGTTAATAGAAGAGATATACACCTTCTTGCGCCAAGCGGATGCAGTAGCGTTAAACGACCTTTTTCGGCGCCTAGATTCCGGAGAAGACGTACAAACTGAAATCGATAATTTTGAAACACATGTCGTGCCTATCATTGCTGATATTGATGCCGGTTTTGGGAATGAGGAAGCGACTTATTTACTAGCAAAAAAGATGATAGAAGCTGGTGCCTGCGCTCTTCAAATAGAAAATCAAGTATCTGATGCTAAACAATGTGGTCACCAAGATGGCAAAGTTACCGTACCACATGAAGATTTCATCGCCAAGTTAAACGCATTGCGTTATGCCTTCTTAGAGCTAGGTATAGACGAGGGGGTCATTGTTGCGCGCACAGATTCTGAAGGTGCAGGTTTAACCCAAAAACTACCCGTATCTATTGTGGAAGGAGATTTGGCATCCCGGTATATGGATTTTGTCGAGGCAACGGAAATCCCCTTAGAAGATGTTAGCGAGAATGATGTGCTTTTTAAACGAAATGGTAAATTGGTTCGTCCGGTACGGATGCCCAACGGGTTGTATAAGTTTAAAGAAGGCTCTAACATTGATCGTGTTGTACTCGACTGTGTTACAAGTCTACAGAATGGAGCGGATTTGCTTTGGATCGAGACCCCGACGCCCCATGTTGATCAAATCGCCCATATGGTCAATAGGGTTAAAGAACAAGTACCAAATGCCAAATTGGTATATAATAATTCTCCATCTTTCAATTGGACGATGAACTTCCGCCAGCAAGCATTCGAAGCCATGAAAGAAACTGGGGAAGATGTATCTGCCTATAATCGTACTGACTTAATGGATGCTGCGTATGATGGGACTGAATTATCGGACCGAGCTGATGAAATGATTCGCATGTTTCAAAAAGAAGCATCGCATCGTGCGGGAGTGTTTCATCACCTGATTACTCTGCCAACGTACCACACGACTGCATTGCATATGAACGATCTTGTAGAAGGTTATTTTGGGGAAAAGGGAATGTTAGCCTATGTAGAGGCTGTTCAGCGGCAAGAAATACGTAAAGGTGTCTCTTGCGTAAAACACCAACGCATGGCGGGCTCGGACTTAGGGGATGATCACAAAACTTTCTTTGCGGGTGACAAAGCCTTAAAAGCGAGTGGTGAAAAAAATACCAGCAATCAGTTCGAGATTAAGAAAGATACTGAAAAACCAAAACTGGCGCTAACCAAATAAAAGGGTGTACTAGTTGTTTAGAAAGGTGACATTATTATATGTCGCCTTTCTATACCTTTATAACAAGGAGGAATCTTCAACCACATACTTACCTAGCATGTTTACAACGGCAGATCTTTGGGACGAGCATACAGCGCTTTTGCTTTGTTGCGATCCTATTTTTCAGGATTTTGGAGGCGAAAAAGTAATTTTCGGAAAGATTACTACTTTAAAACTGTTCGAGGACAACTCCTTAGTGCGGAAGCAATTGGAATCTGAAGGAAGGGGGAAAGTACTTGTAATAGATGGAGGCGGTTCCTTGCGCTGTGCCCTGATAGGGGATCAGTTAGCAGCATTGGCAATAAGGAACAATTGGGCGGGCATCATCGTCAACGGATGTATAAGGGATAGTACACTTATCAATACAATGGATATTGGTATTAAAGCTTTACAAACATGCCCGGTTAAGAGTATAAAGCGCAGTAGTGGAGAAAAAGATATTGCTGTAAAGTTCGCTGGTGTTACTTTCATACCGAATCAATTCGTTTATGCTGATTCAGATGGAATACTTTTGAGTCGACAAAATTTGTTGTCCTAACTACATATTTAGAAACAACCTCTAAATACAAAGAAGTTATGAAAGGTAGAAAATTACTCATGATTCCCGGTCCAATAGAGTTTGAACCAGAAGTTATTAGTGCAATGGCGGTGGCAACCACTAGCCATGCCGTACCTAACTTTATCGAAGTTTTTGGAAATAGCCTTGCGCTCATGAAAAAAATATGGATGGCTCCTAATGGTCAACCATTCATTGTTGCCGGAAGTGGTACTTTGGCCATGGATATGGCAGCGGCAAACCTAGTGGAGAAAGGTGATACCGTCCTAGTTATTTCTACAGGGTATTTTGGAGAACGATTTAGGGATATTCTGGAAAGATACGGAGCCAAAACTACTCTATTAAAGGCTGCTATTGGGGAAACGGTTGATCTTGCGGTAATTGAAGAAGCACTAAAGATTAAAAATTACAAAATGTTGACCTTTACCCATGTTGACACTTCAACGGGGGTTTTGGTAAACCCAGAACCACTCGCTAAGCTGGCCAATAAGTACAATGTGCTGAGCGTTCTTGATGGGGTTTGTTCGGTGGCAGGGGAAGAAATTAGACAAGAAGAATGGGGGGTAGATGTGGTGCTAACAGCTTCCCAGAAAGCAATTGGAGTGCCCCCGGGATTAGCTTTGTTGGTAGCGTCGCAAAGAGCCATGAAGGCATGGAAAGCCAGAAAAACACCGGTTTTGAGTTATTATTCGGATTGGGCAAATTGGTATCCGATTATGAAGGCATACGAAGAAAGGCGTCCCTCTTATTTCGGAACGCCTCCCGTGAATTTAATTGTGGCCTTAGAAACAAGTTTGAAAATCATAGCCCATGAAGGGTTAAAAAACAGAATAGAGAGACATCAAAGATTGGCGTCGGCCTTTAGGGCTTCTATTACTTCCCTCGGATTAAAACTAGTACCTGGCGACAAGCAGGCGGCCAATACATTAACGGCTATCTATTATCCAGAAAATAGCAACGGTGCTGAATTTTGCGCAAAAATGGCTGCGAACGATGTTATTGTTGCCGGAGGATTACTCTCTGAAATAAAGGCAACGTATTTTAGGGTAGGCCATATGGGGTCGGTTTCATCAAAAGATATTATAGCTACGATAAGTGCCATTGAGCAATCACTTGATGCGGTCGGTTACAAATTTGAAATTGGACAAGGTCTTAGTACTTTTCAAAGAGCGCTAATTCGTTTAGAAGCGTTGCGATAATGGCAAGAGGGGAATTTTGGTCCGCAGGGTTTGACATATATAAATGGGCATTAAAACTTCCATAAAACGCCCAATACCGAGGCGTGTTTCTTTGTTTGAACTTGTTACTTTGGTGTATTCTTTTCAATCACAACTTTAGATGGGTTCAACTCAAACATTTCATCGGATATTTCTTTTGGTTCTATAGAAGTTGCCTCCTGAACAGACTTAAAAAGTGGGTAAAACTCTGTTTCATTTCGAATACTAATAGATTGAGCTTCATTGACAAAAAGATTCCAGAATCCATCAGTATAATGTTCATATGATTTCGTGTTCAGTTTGTACTTGGGGTTGAAATAATAGGTGCCGTTAAAAGTGGTGTAAAAAGAATTTGGGTCGGATGGTTGATAGCTTATGGTTATTGATTCGCATATTTCATTCAAGACCTGTTTCTTAAGGTCTTTATTTCGTTGAAAGTTGATGAGGTGGTTCTTTTCTAGTCCAAATTTGGTTTTGGCAATGGTATCCGAATTTTGAAATTCAGTATACGTGTACCCTTCTTCCAAAGCTACCATAATCTTTGTCCAACCGTTTTGACCTTCGGTATCAAATACCATGATATATCTATTTTCCTGAATATATGCCGAAAATGTGCGCCCCATTTCTGTTTCCAGGTAGCTAATAGGGACATTTTTGTTAAGAGTTTCATACGTTATTGTATAGTGTATTTCACCTTCGAAATACTCTTGGCCCCAAATATTTGAGATTAAGAATAGTAGTAAAAAGGCTTGTAGTTTGAGAAGATTACACATAATTTATTTGGGCTTTGGTAGTCATGAGATCTTGATTAAACACATCGAGTTTTCAAAACAGCTTTTGTTTGGTATCGCGAACGTCTTTTTCGACTGCTCATTGCGTTTTTTCATTTCGGCTTGTTTCTCTCCATCGCTCAATTTGGGATGTAGCCGTAGGGAGTTTCTAAGTTTATCATATTTCATCCTTAGCGTTTCGAGTGAATCTTTTTTCCTTCCGCATGTATTTTTAATACTTCCATTTGTTATTTGACTTTTAAATAGTGCCGAAAGTACTTAATTGCACAAATGGTCAGTCCTTTATTTCGACCTTCTTAAGTTTGCTTAGATCATTGTTTGTAAGTTCAATTGCTTTCTCCAAAAATTCATCTTTTCTTGACTTTACACCTTCTATGGTCTTGGAAACGTAGACATCGGGAGTAACCCCTACCGCATGATGTTGAGAACCATCATGTTTGTTCACTTTCATTCCTGTCCAGCTCATACGATAACCTCCTGGTAGTTCAAATGGATTTACATTTCCATTGGTTCCTGCTGTTGGTTGTCCAACAATGGTTCCTAAATGATACCCTTCTATGTAGCCCATAAAGCTTTCGGCATAACTTATTGCCCTTCCGTCGGTAATGAATATAATTTGTTTGTCGCCCAGATAAGGCTTGGCAGTGGACATTGACCACTCATACGCTTCCCAACCAACTAAGTCTTCCTGGTCGGGGTACACAACTTGTGTGACCTGCATCCACCCCATAGTGGTGTCTTTTGTTTTTAGCAAGTGGGAGATGATGTCATGATTTCCTTTTGGATACCCACGCAAATCGAAGATAAGGGATTGGTAGCCTTCCATTTTTGGTAATAAGGTATTGATGGTATCCATGGTTACTAGGTCTAAATTCAAATAAAACACCTCTTTGTTTATTTCTTTGTAGGCCACTTTCTTGATAGATTTCTCTCGCCTCCCTGCATAAATATCTTGGTCTCTGATAAGCTCAAAGACTTGATTTTTGGTCTCAATTACAACCTTTGAAGCCTTTGGCCCGTATAGACTCTCGGTTTGTGCACGATACTTTAACCAACCAACGGTTCCGGCGGAAATCCTTGCATTGATTTCTTTGAAAAAAACGATTGCATCTTCCCCGTTTATTTTTAGTATTTCATCGCCTATATTAAGCCCTAGCGTAGCATCGTATACATCTGTGATCAGTAGTTTGTCCTCGACCCATTCCCAATCGATTGGCGGTACGAAGCGTTCTGAAGTACTGCTTGAAACTCTTATATGCCCATCTTTTAAGGGGGCTGTTAACTTCTGTAGGGTTACCAGGTGGTCTTTTTCATCTTTGTCGG
Source organism: uncultured Flavobacteriaceae bacterium (assembly GCA_938010765.1). Lineage (GTDB taxonomy): Bacteria > Bacteroidota > Bacteroidia > Flavobacteriales > Flavobacteriaceae > Pelagihabitans. Next base: position 50,297 of record CALLVX010000048.1, read on the forward strand.
TATACGATTGCAAAAGGGCGGTTTCAAATTCCTGTGCCCAGTTTACATCGACTTGGTGGAAATAAGGATAAAAGTGTTGAAACACATTGTAAGTGTTGATTACATTGCCCAGCCGCATTGAAAGATTTGTAGCTTCTAAAGAAGTGTTTTGAAGCGCTTTCTTCAGTGCTTGAAGGTTTTCTGTGTTTGATTTAGGGTAGGTAGATTCGTTGTTGTAATACAGCGTTAATGGGATCTGACAAACGATGTTTTCACTGATTCTTTTCTTCATCAACTCACCAAAATCTGGGTGTTGGTCAAACAAAGCGGTTCCTACTCCTTTTACTATAGTTCCTTCATACAGAATGACGGCTGATTTGTTGCCACTGTTCTGATCTGTTTCTGACAAGTTGAAGGCATATCCCGCGCCGGAATGACCCCATTGATTTTCATCGGTAAGTGCGTTGCTTTCAAAGCCGCTATTTTCCAAAGGTATGTTAACCCAGTCTGTTCCTTCCTTATAGGTCAATTGGATATCATCTAACAACAACCTGCCTTTACCGTTTAAAAAACATCCAAATACTAAATTAGACGCAAGTTGGTCTATGGTACCCCTTATTTCATATTGTTTCCATTCATTTTCCACGATGGGATTGCTGCCCATATTATCAAAAAAACCGCTTGAACCATCAGAATTATCTACCCTGAACCATAGATTTCCGGTACCTGTAGATCCTTTCTCAAGTTTTACCCAACCGGTATACCTGAATTCTTTGCCTGCATAGTCTGCGGCCGCCACCGCGGTCATGATATTCCCAAAAGAGCTGGATTTATCTATCTCAAAACCCCGATTGACCCGTATACTCGAATAGGGTCTTCCCGAATTTTTCATTCCTAAACTTACGCCCTTGTGCTGCCAATAGGCGAGTTCGTAATCTTTAGTGTCCTCAGGTGTTATTTCTTTAAAATCGTAGTTTATTGCTTCCCTGCCGATATTGAACTTAATGGTTGGGGCAATAGGTTCGAAGAGGGTTCTTAATGTTGTCACTAGTTCTGTTTCGGATGAACAGTTTTCAACTTTTTTGGCGCCATAGATTGCAAATCTATTCCAGTCAATAGCGGAAGCTTCATCACTTGGATGAAAATATTTTACGTAGCCATAGGTTTTTGCAAATGCTGTTTGATTTTCGGTACGTTGCTCTAGTTGCGCATGGCAACCAATGGTGAAAGCAAACAGAAATAATAGGAGTAGAGAATTTCTCATAAGCAGCTGATTTGATCGCATCAGACCTGCTAAAAATAGACTTTCTGTGTGTATTCCAATGGTCGAGTAGTTAAGAAAGACCTAAAAAAACCTAAATTTGAGCTTTTAAATTAAGGCAGGGTTGAAAATAAGAAGTAGCTAAGATAGGATATGAGTACCGCCGCCAGAAGAAAGGAGAGTATGTATAAGAATAGTTCTTTTTGAGCCCTACCTTTCGCTTCTTTGCGAATTTCCGCTTTTATTTTGGGCAAATCTTGTGCACTTATCTTTTTGAACTGAAGTTCGGTCCTTCCAGCTTTTTCGCAAAGCAAATCTTTTTAACTCTCGGATATTCCGTTTTTTCAGAAGCCTCCTGTTTTGCTTTAGGCTCAAAATTGCACTCGCCATACTGCCTTCGCCTCCCATGATGCTGTTTTTCTTTATAATAATTGGTCTGGTGGGGGAGCCTTTTGTTACAGAAGATGAAAATGCTTGAACTATAAAATGGAGGTGCCCAGCTGGTAATTCCTTATTTCAGAAAACTCATTAAATCTTGCCACGATTTTTAGGAAAGTCCTATTAGTGCGATTCAGCGTAGCGGTTTGGCAACTTTAAAAGATCTTCCACTAAATAAAATGCCCTCTTTAGGATCTGGCTTGTAGAATGGCGTTTTTAATTTCCGTTGATTGCATCATGAAATTGGAAATATCCTTGGCCCAAATTTGGTAGGTTGTTTTTGATGGGTGGACTCCATCACTGAAGAAATCAGTTGGTGCTATTGTGAGCTTATACCTTTCTATTAAATCCACAGAGCTGACCGCTCTCCTATAGTAATACACCTGCTCAAAATCTTGTACTATTTTGTTTAATTCTTTTCCAAGAATGCTTACAAGATTTCCGATAGTAAATTTTACAAGAGAAGTAAATGCTGGAAATTCTTTTATTGGAGGCATATTTATAAATACAATGGGAACTCCTTTAAATTTCAGGCGTATGCTTTTAATGAGTTCACGAACGTCTCTATTCCATTTTTTGGGAGTGTTTAATTCGAAGGCATCATTTCCTCCAAGTCCGATGACAACAAAGTCTACTGATTTTTCTGAAATACAGTCAATGATTCTTTCTTTTACCCGTTTTGCGGTGTACCCACTTTTTGCATAGACTTTCCAATCAATGCGCGTTTTTAGTGCTGGGGCCAATTCATTTGCCAAAGAACCCGTGAAACCTTCTTGGTGCGTATTGACGCCGACCCCGGCAATCGTACTTTCTCCGATAGTGAGCATTCGTAATACCTTTTCAGAAGAAAAGGAAGAGCGGCCTTGAACGCCTTTCGCTTCGGGTAATTTTGGAACGCTCGCCTTTATTTTTTTTCCTTGAAAATACAGGAGTGGTAAAAGCGGAATCGTTAAGATCGACCCTAAAACATATTTTATGTTCATAATTACACGTACAACGGTTCGTATAAATGTAGTGTAATCCTCTTAGTACATTGCGGGGAATCGTGTATTTTTAGTTATCGCTTGCTCTTTTCTTCCGGCAACAGGTCGTTTTTGAAGGGGTTTTTGGTAAAGGGAAAGAAAAGTTGTTTGACGAACCCTTTTGGAAATGAAGCATCGACCAGTCCTGTTCCTTTTGGCCATTCTTTTCCCGGAAGGTAATACGTGCCGAAAATTTTGTCGATAAAGGGAAACACCACCGCAAAATTATTCCCGTAATGTTCAGGTTCTTCGCAATGATGCCAGTGATGGTATTGGGGCGTTGTGATGATATACTTCAAAAACCCAAAATTGATTCTTGTATTCGCATGGATCAAAACAGCATGAATTGCAATAAATAAAATATACACATTGAATGTTAGGGTAGAAAAACCTAAAATATAGAGTGGCATATACGAGATGCTACGGGTGAAAAATATATCAATAAAATGTGTTCGGGAACCGGCAAGCCAGTCCATGTTTTGAGTGGAATGATGAATGGAGTGAAACCGCCATAAGTAGTGATGGGAATGAAAAAATCGATGTGCCCAATACTGAAATATATCCGTTATAAATAGGGCTAGGAACAATTCAATGAGAAATGGTAATTCTGAAACCCAAACATGCACCTGATCTAAATTCATCCACCCGAAAAAGGCAACTGCCGGTTTTTTTGTAATCACCCCGAACAATTGAATCGCTAAATGACTTATGCCAAAATAAATAAGATCGGTTCGCCATTCGGCGTGAAATTTTGACTGTGACTTATTCTTTGGGAAAACCAGCTCTATGGGTACAAATAACACTGCCATTATTAATAAATCTAGAATAAGCCAATCAAGACCTATGCTCCAACCTATTTGTTCGACTGCCCTGCCCTCAACGGTGATTCCCCCGAAAACAATGGTTAGCACGCCTAAACAAATGCCAATGACCGCATACTGCCTGTTTTTGGCGAGAAGTATACTGATTAGTGCAAAAAGGAAGGTTGCGATAATTCCGCCCAGCATCAGGTTTTCAACCATATCTGCGGAATAGATCTCACGAAATTCTGGAGTGGTGAGTTGCTCTGGGAATTTAAAACAGAGAATTCCGACCAAAGAGAGTGTTCCAAGGAATATGGAAATAGCGCCGCTAATTCTTCCTTCGCCCACTCGCATGCGTGTAGTTTGGTTTTTCATTTGTAATTTCTTTCCGGCCCTATTGCATTGTTTGCCTTGAGATAACGCGCTTATATACGAAACATTGCGTGGAAAATGGGCGCTTTCGTTTTAGGTACGTATTAGGTGGCTTTCCAAAAAAGGGCCGAATACTTATGAGCAATACCGCGTAGGATGTTTTAAACGAATACCAACAGTTTTTAGGGCACGGTTTAATGCATCGTATATTGTAGGAGCATTGTTTATATAAAGCATCAACATGTCCTCCTCTAGTTGTAAGGAATAAGATATAGCAAGCCAAGCTCTTTACGGTAATAAGCTCCTTTATACGCGACAGGACCTTCTTTCCGTTCGTATATCGGGACACGCTATTGAAGTTCCTTAATTTCATCATCCTTTAGCTCCCAACAATGGTCATATATAGAGCAATACTTTAGCTCCTTGCTGGTTTTTGAAAGGTATTTTTTGCCAATCAGCACCGATAGGGAATCGTTCGCTTTATACACTTCTATTTTTTGCGAATCTGACAGTACATCTCCTTTTGCGATGTTGGAATATTGAAAATTGAGCACTACTGGGTGTCCGGTCTCGGCAGCTTCCAAATCCCCAAAATAATGAATTAGCTTGTTCACGTAATGAAAGGTAGTATCCCGGTAGGTATAGGTCACTTCAGATATCAGTGCCGGACCTACGCCATTGTTCTTGACCGAATAAATAAAGTAATCGGGGCCTTGCCCTTGTCCGTTGCTTAGGCTGGGCCATACGGCGGCGTAAGATTGTTTTTGCAAGATGTTGGTCTGTACCATCGAGACGATCAGCGCCAAACAGCTAATAAACAGGGCGACAAACGTAAGTATTTTTTCAGAGGTGGTCATGGGCGTATTTCTCTCTACAAGATAGAAATAAATTCAGGGTTCTGGCAATGGCAGTATTTTGAAAGTCCTAAAAATAAATAGGGTAGCAACCCGTGCAGTACCTGGCCATTAACAAAGGCCTTGAAACCAAATGTTCAATCTCCTTTCAATGCCTCGAGATTGCTGATTTACACCCTCAGCCGATAAGAAGACATTGGTCCCACTTTGTTTCGAACGGCGCCAGATACGAAATTAAGGCGAGGCCAATTCCGGCGACACCTTCCAATAAATTCGTCTCCTTTCGCCATTGTGCCTTCCCATCACCACGCCATTGCATATAACCGGCGTATCCGTCTTTATGCGTGTCCATTTTTAAGGCTTCTTCGAGCCAAAACTCACTGGTTTCTTTGAAATGGGCAAGACCTGTCTCCTTATGCATGTAACGATAAATATGTGCCACTCCAAAAGTTCCATGGCAAAGTCCGGCATCTAAGAGTCTATTCTGCTGAAGATCTCTTCGTTTGGTAGTCAGTTCTAAAATGTACAGGGCCTTTTTTTTCACGGTTTCATCATCAAGGACTTGGGCGGCATGCCAAAGAGAAATACCGATGCCAAGATCGCCATAGCACCAGGCCAAACGAGTGGGTTGATTTTCCAATTCCCCGTTGATTACCCAGGCCGGAAAACAAGCAGGGAGCAACGGGTCGTTTAGTTCTGTGCTCAAAATGTAATTTACCGCTGGTACAAGAAGCTCTTCGGCTTGGGGTTTGAACGCATCGTAGTACGCTATTCTTGAAAGAAAATTAACAATGCTCGATATCCCATGTGATAGGCTTAGATTATAGCCACGAACAGTATCATTATGGATTAAAAAAGATTCCCATTTGATAAGGTTGCCATCCGTTTGGGCCGTTTCTCGAAGTTCCCCTAAAATTGCGAGAAGGATGCCTTTGTATTTCTTTTTTAATATAGAGGATTTTGTTTTTTGAAACCTTTTAAAGAAATAGAATGCAATTCCCAGCAATCCGTGTAGAAAATCATAAAAATTCCTTGTGGTCCTATCGGGTTTCGCCTCTACTAAATAATCATCTAAATCGACCAAAAAAGTATCTGTGTCCAATTCAATACAGTCTTCTTCTTCCAACACGTCTATTGCCCAAGCAGCTCCTGCAATTCCCGAACAAAAAGACGGTAGACTATACCCATTATTCAATTGATTAATGATTTCCTGGATAATGTACACCCCCTTATCGGCAGCTTCTTCTTCCTTGGTTAGTTTTGAGTAATAAAAAAAGAAAAGCGCAATACCGGAACTTCCTGTTAATACCCCAATGTCTTTTGGTTCTTGGTAATGCCCATATAGTAGTTCGTAAATTTCGTGAAGTTTTTTTTCTGCTATTTGCTGTAAGGCCATAGGGTAGCTCAATGCACTGCTCTTTAATTCAAGACAGTTATAAATTTGGTTAAACCAAGATGTGCCATTTGTAATGGACTTGGCCAAACGACGCTCTTTTTTAAAATTTGAACCGATGGTACACCGTTTAAGAAAGTGTAATAGAAAAGCTGCCTAAATTTTAGGCAGCTTTACGATTCCTGAAATGAAAGGTGATAACAAATATACCATTATCAACTTACAAAAAAGTTGGCTAACCTTAGCTTAGAAGCATTGCATTCCTGGAGGAGGGCAAGAGTTCAACGCACCTTCGGTAGGACAGCAGTGTGTGGCTCCGCCTCCTTTAATATTTTCACGCTTTAAGTTGCTAATGACCTCTTTTTTTAACTGCAATTTTTTCAAGGATTTTTTCATAATTTAATATGTTAATTGTTAAGATACCTACTCTAAGAAAGGTTTTCGGTTTCCCCTATATCGATCTGGGTTTGTATATCCAGAATCTGCATTGAAGTTATAAACCACCTAAGAGACTAAAAAACCTTAGCACGCCAGATTCATCAAAATGAGGCATCAAAATATCCCCAAGATTTTAAGGAACAAAACCTTGGGGAATCATTAAAAAAATGTTTTGAATATGGAATGTCGAAAGATGTGAAAATCCTAGGGTAAATGCTGCCCGGGACATACCCAATCAGTATGTGCGATCTCTGTGGGAATACAGTCGCCACCGCGGATCTTAGCCATATTTTCTTGGGTAATTTTCGCGACAACACCCTTTTTGAAAACCATTTTTTTGATTGTTTTTCGTTTCATGGTGTAATTTTATAATTAGTAAATGAATGCGTTTAAAGATACCTTTTGCCGACCGAAATGAATAATAATGATACCCAAAATTGAACAAAATAGGGTGCATGATTTAAGGTTTGTCAGGTATTTACCAAAGGTTCTACAGGCCTTAGTTTTTTTATGTAGTCAGAAGGGTTATGTCCGGTTTTAGACTTAAAATGCTTGGCAAACGAGTAATCACTTTTGTAGCCGACTTCCGATGCGATAGACTTTACCGAAAAGGATCGGAATTTCTTGTCTTTCTTTAAGCGCTCAACGGCATAGTTAATACGTAGGTCATTAATGTAATCAACGAATTTTTTGTCCTTATAATGGTTGATGATTACAGACAAATAGGTGGCATTGGTTTTTACTTTTTTTGCCATGGTCCTTAGATTACAGCCCATGGTTAGAAAATATTCTTGGTTTTCTAATTTGTCCAATCTTTTAAGTACTTCTTCGACCTTGATACTATTTATAACAATTTCCTTGCTAACAGGTTTTGTAATCGAATCCTCCTCTTTTAGGTCTAGCATAGATCGCTGATTATTCTTTGGTTTTGCTTCCTTACTTTTTTTGCTTCCTTGCCATTTAAAATGCGTATAAAATAGCACGCTGAGAGTGAGTATTACTAATAAACCACTAAGCCAGAGGTATTTGTTTCTTTTTTGTTGCACTACGTATTCCTGCTTAAGAAGTTGAATTTCGGCACCGAGTTGTTGGGTGTCTTTTTCATATATTTTGTTTACCACCGCATCTTTCTTTTCTAGATACGCTTCGTTTAACGTTACATAGGTGTCATACCAAAGGGCAGAATTAGCAGTATCTCCTAGTTGCTTATAACTCTCGGCCAACAACTTATGGGCTTCAATTGTACGATACTTTTGTCGCCCTTTCACTTTGGTAGCGTTGCCGATCAAGGCGAGCAGCGGAATCGTAGCATCCTTATAGAGTCCTCGGTCATAGAAGCAAATGGCCGAAAAATAATGGATATTTTCCATAAAGTACGATTTCGTTATTGCTTCGTTCTTTATAAGGGTACGCGCCTTATCAAGGTAATCGGTCCCAAGCTCATGATCTCCTTTTTTACAATATACATGACCTATTTTCGTATATAGGTCCGCTAGACCTTTACGGTAATCTATGGTGCTGCTTATGGCAACACCGGTTTCTGCATATTCCAGCGTTTTTCCGTACTCGCCAAGGTCTAGGTACGAATCGCTAAGGATCGTTAGTAGGTTTACATGGTTTTTTGTGTGTCGCAAGGAGGTACTATCTACTATCTTTAACGCATTTAAACAGCTTGTAATCGACTGGTTTAGTTGGTTCATGCGTCGGTTTATAATAGCTATATTTATTTTGGCAATGACATTTTTGTTCAGCTGCTCTGTCTTCCCTGTATAGGCCAGCACTTTATGATATGCGTCGAGAGCCCTTTGATTTTGCCAATCTAATAAGTACGAATTCCCTTGAATGAGATACACCTCGCCAAGGAGGTAATCGTCTTTTGCGGCCTGGGCCAAAATAATTGCCTTATTGATATAATGCAAACTTCGCCTATAAGTTCCTTGCGCATAAAAATGACGCCCCAATTCCATAAAATTTTTGGCTTGTTCGGTATCAGGGGAAGGGAGGGTTAACAAGGTTTTTTCATAGGGTACTGCTGCTTGCTCGTCGGCTTCCTTAATTCGTTTGATCAGCGCCTGGGAAGTTTGCTCAACTGGCCTGGCTTGTCCCATCATAATGGTATTTCCCAATACAAGCAATATTAAAAAACAATATACTTTCATAAGGAAGAAATGTTTTTGAACCCTATCGCATTGTTCGTGGTAACTAGTCATATTACGAAGGCTACCCTTCCTATTTTGAAGCGTATAGGAATAGTTCATATACTACTATTTAGAGTGGATTTGGATCTTTTTTTGGCCATGGTCTAGAAAACTTATTCTTGTCAGAAACTTCATTAAGATAGTAAAGGAATTGAAATCAAACAAATGCCCCATCTCAATGAAATTTCTTTAGCATAAGGTTCTTGCCTTCCGGTTTGTTGTGTTATAGAGTTTGCTTAGTACCTTTATTAAAACCGTGATTGTTTGAATCGATTACAAACGGTTGCCCCCATTAGCTGTGGCTAAAATATTGTAGGACTTTTCAAGTCATAAATAAAGGTTTCTTAAAGGTAAAGGTTTTTTGCCCAAGTACTGGTAACACCTAGCATAGTAGCAAATGTTAACGGAGGTATCACCGTTAACACCATGGTCAATTCGTTGACTGGGCAAAGCTTCCTAAGGATTTTTACCCTGTTACCGTCTTTTTCCCTAGGGGTGCCCTGCTATATAACTCCAAAAAGATTAAAAAAGGCAAAAAACAATGATTCCTACCTTACATGTGAGATGGGTTCGCTACAATCTAAAAAGTCTAAACTGTTTCAATAAGTAAAATGGGAGTACAACAATCGTATATAACAACAAGTTACTATATTTCTAAATTAGAAGTAGCACTACGCTATTCTCAATTTTCCAACGAATAGGTGAATTCAAAAAGACAACTGGTCAGTACAGGATTTCCTTAAAACCCAATTGAGATTGTTCGAAAACGTACGAACAACCTCAAAGGTATAAAGACAAGACCGTAAACGCCTACTGTTCCTCGGGTGCCGTATAGGTGACAATATCGATCCCGATGCCGTTGGGGTCGACGAGGGCAAAATGCCGATCTCCCCAAACCTCGTCCCTTAATTCGATTTCGATCTTCACTCCTTTTTTCTTTAATTCTTGGTATACCTTGTCTACATCAGCTACTTCAATGGTAAAGTACACCCCATTACCATTGTAGGCTGTTTGGAACAACGGTTTTTGAGTGGGATGATTCGGGAGTAGAAAAGCGATTTCAGCTTGCTCGTTCGGTGTATGCAATAAAAGATAAAAATCATTTTCAAAGCGTACCCCAAAATCGAGTACTTCGGTATAGAACTTTTTGGTTTCAGCTAGTTTTTCGGTGATAATGCCGGCATTTAATTTCATAGTTGCTGTTTTTTTAGCTGTTGTTTGTGAATAAGCGAGTATCGTATTCAATAGTGCAAATGCAATGATCAATCTTTTCATACTGTTTGTATTTTTGTTCACTACAAACATAGCACAGCACAATGATGTACAATTGTAAAAAACGGACAAGCGTTAGGGGAAAGCGCGGGCCGGTGTCACCCCGTAGAAATTTTTAAAGTCTTTGATAAAATGGGCCTGATCGTAGAAACCCACATCGTAGAATAGTTTTTGTTGCTTCAAACTTTGGGAAGAAGGTTTGGCGTTCAAAATATACTGAAAGCGCACTACCTTGCTAAATATCTTTGGAGTAGTACCAATATAATGGTTAAAGACCCTGCGTAGCTGTCGGGGGCTCAAACCCGTGTTCAGGCCATTTTCAATTTTCAAATGGCCGTGGTTTTCTAGAATCAATACCAAGGCCCTATAAAAGCGAAGGTCAAAGTCGAACGCTGTATGTTTTAAGATAGGTGCAAGACGATCATTGAATAGCGCTGCGATGGACACTAAGGAATGTTCGGTTGTTATGGTGGTTTGAATAAAGGTGGCAATCTTCGGTAAGACGATGTTCAACTCTTGGGAGTGATTGCTCAAGGTCTTTGCATCCACTCCGAACAGTTGTGCAAAGGCCGCTGGAAAAAAACGAATTCCGATATAATCGAAATTGGTACCAATGGGGAACTCGGTAAACTTTCGGCAAAAGCCCATCACCGAACTTTCTTGTGGTAGGTGATGGTTGAAAAAAATATCGATACACCCATCGGATACCACGCGATATACAAACGGATCTTCCAACTCCTGTGTTGTTTTTAGTTGCCAATAACAGTATATAAAGTCTTGGAGCGACGTTGCAGGTGCTATTTCTTCATAAGTAACATGTCCCAACCCAGACCGAACGCTTGGTTGCCGTGGGCGGTACAGTTCTTTGATACGCTGGTACGCTTCCATAGGTCTAATTTGCTAGCTACTTCTCCAAGGTGTTTTTAATAAGGGTTTGAAACATGGCCATGCCTGTTTCCAATAGGGCGTCTGGGAAATCGTAGGAGGCATTATGCAAGGCAGGGGTCTGCCTACCCGCACCCAGGCCAAACAGGACGGTTTTATATCTTTTTGAAAACCAACCGAAATCTTCCCCGAAGGCAAAAGGATACGACCTATTCGTGATTTGAAAACCATTCTCGGCAGCGGCTTCCGCAACATAGCGGTTTGCACCTGGGTCGTTGGCACTTGCGGGAAAATGTTCGAACCACTACACCTTATATGCCAGTTGATGTCTGGTACATACGTTCATGAATGTGGTTTGTAAAACCGATTTTAAGGCTTCCATGCTTTCACTACTTCGGGTACGAATGGTATAGTGTAATTCGCCGTTGGCCGGGGAGATTCCGTATGATTTTTGCCCCATGTTCAAATGTACCGGCGTCAATATTTGATAGTTCGTTTCTTCAGGGTCGGGATGGTTCAGCCTATTCAATGCCTGTACGATTTCTGCCAACGCCAGACTGGGGTTGATACCATTTTCGGGTTCTGCGGCATGCGATTCCCGGCCGTTTAATGCAATGCGGAAACTGAGTACTTCACAAGAAAACCCTTCCTTCATAAGCAAAATGGAATGCAAGGGGGCACCGGGGATATTATGCAATGCGAAAATAAAATCCGGCTTTAAAGCTGTAAAACGCAGGTCCTGTAAAACTTCATAAGCACCCATACCGGTTTCTTCGGCCGCTTGAAAAAACAAAACGATTTTTCCCGAGGTAAAAGTCTGTTCCTTGATCCAAAAAACCAAGCCTGCTACCATGGCCATATGGCCATCATGCCCGCATTTGTGAGACACTCCCTTGGTGGTAGAGGCATGTGCAAAGGTGTTTTCTTCTCTAATGGGAAGTGCGTCCAACTCGCAACGGATTACAATGGTATTTCCTTTTTCTTCATATTCGTATACGGCAGCCAGGCTGTGCCCTCCCAATTGGTCGATCATTCGAGTTGGGCGATGAACTGCTAAAAAGTCTTGAATGCGTTTGGCGGTTTGCTCTTCAGCACCCGAAACTTCAGGGTGTTGGTGTAGTGCTTTGCGTAATTCTTTTATGGCTTGTAGCATCGTGTATGTTGTGGTACTTACAGTGTAAAAGGTGTATTTGGTCAAGAATATTAAACCACTTAAAAGATACGTTGTTTTCGTATTACCT